>JANMTV010000256.1:0-3619 GCA_031390905.1 Ilumatobacteraceae bacterium
GTTGGGTATGAATCGGGATCGGGATCTTCGTTTGTACACGGTTGGGTACGAGGGGCGATCGATCGACGAGTTCGTGTCGGTGTTGACGTCTGCTGGGGTTGAGGTGCTGGTCGACGTTCGCGAACGGGCGTTGTCGCGGAAGAAGGGGTTCTCGAAGCGTTCACTCGGCGAGACGCTGCGTTTGGCCGGAATCGAATATCGACATGAACCGCTGCTCGGCGATCCGAAGGAGAATCGAGAACCGTTTCGGCAGGGCGAGCCCGAAGCGCGTGACCGATACCTGGCCCATCTGAATGATGGGTCACGTTCGGCGTTCGATGCGGTCATCGAACTTGCGGGCGAATCAAACGTCGCGTTGATGTGTTTCGAACGTGCTCACGATTCGTGTCATCGGTCGTGCGTGTCGGACATGGCGGTCTCCGAACAACGGGAAATGTCAGTCGTCCAACTCTGAATCACGCTGGCGACCCAACGCCAGCTTCGAAGCTCAGAGGATCTTGGTATTGGTCGTTCTCGTAATGCCGTAGACAACGGACCGGGAATGTCGAGGGCGCGTGTCTGGGCGACACACGTGCCTATGCCGCTAACTCAGTGACGGAAGACCGAAGTCCTCGTCGTTGATCCGCAGTATGTGGACGCAACGAGCAGGAATGTCAACGATCTGGTACGTGGCTCGCGAGTTCGCAGTTGGGACGTCCGAGTAGTAGATCGACCGATTGCGTGTTGCGTTTCGGATCTCGCCGGTGCACACTTCCCTCGGAGCAACGCAGACCGCCTGAAGCCAACGGAGCAGTGCGTCAACGCGCTCCGGCTCACCCGGATGTGCCTCAATCCAGTCGAACACACGGCTGTTCCCGCTGATTCGATAGCCGGGCACGGGCTACTTGCGGTGTTCGTCGGCGCTGGCAACGAGATCTTGGACCGGAACAGAGTCGCACGGGTTGAGCCCGGCATCTTCGGCGTCCCAGACCTTCTCTGCCTCGTCAAGCACCCCAGCCTCCGCGAGCCGCTTCAGAAACGGATCGACCTGAACAGGCTCCGCATGTTCTCGGCGCTCCTGTTCCACCCACGTTGGCGATGGCATAACACCAGTATGGTCGACTTTCATGGGTGTGATTCGGTCAGATATGTCACAGTCTTGAATAACATCGCTTGACCTGCGGTTTCGTCCAGCAATCGATCTCCTCTGTCTGGGTTTCTCAAAGTGCTCCTCTCAGTCGTGCCAGCGAGTCGGCACCGTCGATGACAGTGGGGGCAATGAGATCGCGGAAAGGGAAACCCGTTCGAATTGGCTCCGTCTCGTGGTAACACGCCCTCGAGGCCCGAGCCGGTCAGCTCAGTCGTCTTCGGGCCTCAGGTTCAGGAGTTCGCTACGAATGGTCGCGACCCCGGTGGAGGGCCTTCCCGAAGCGAACCTTGGAGCAACGGTCGACCGAGCGCATTCAGCTCCTGTCGTGAAGCGTAAGGAGGTTGTTCAGCAATGCGGCGATGCTCGACTCCTCGTCGCGCTCGCCGGCGGGCTTGTTCGTCGTGCAGGATCGCTTCACGATTCGCTGACAGCTGGTCATGAGCATCCGACCGCAGTGACGACCTATCGAATCCGGCGGATGACCCCAGGATCGCCGGTCTGTCGGGCGATAGCGGTTGGTCAGGTCGAGCTCTGTATCGACGTGAAAGAGTTGGTGCATGGCGATGTGGATTCCGCGAACGGTTGAAGAACTTGAGCACGCTGTCGAGTCGAATTCGGTGACCGAATCGCACTATCTCGACTGCAAGGAGTTCACCGCGCCGAATGGTGTCCCGAAGACGGTCGCCAAGTGTGTCGCCTCGCTTGCCGTCGACGGCGGAGTGCTCATACTGGGTGTTGGCGAGGACAAGCAAGCTCAGCATTTCGTGATGAAGCCGACACCGCTGACAGGTCTACGTGATGCCGTCGATGCCATGATCTCCAACAGGGTCACTCCGTCGTTACGAGTCACGGTGGATACCCTGGACCGGGGCGACGGCACGGGTTATCTGGTCGTGATTGTGCCCCAGTCCACGCGAGCGCCGCACATGGTCGATGGTAGGTACTACGGTCGGAGCGACACGGCCGCGGAGCCTCTCTCCGACCCAGACGTTCGTCGTCTCTGGTTGCGACACGTCGACCGACGCGCCGATCGTGACGCCCTGCTCGCCGCCGAGGTGGACCGCGAGCCTGTTCCCGACGAGCTGCGTCAGGGGGCGCGGTTGTTCGTATTCGCGCAGCCGCTCTCGGCTGATCCGCGTCTGCTATTGGATGTGTGTGAGGAGTGTGATTTGTTTCGGTGGGTGTCGCGGGCAAATCGATTGCCCGTCTTCAGTTGCCAGCGTCCGTACCAGCCACATATCGGTGCGCTCACCGGTGTTCACCGCCGAGCGCGCGGCGTCGCACGGTCTTCTCATCACTTCGAGAGCGACCGGACGGTCGTTCGTGATGGGCGGTCGCCGGAGAACACGGTTGACGTCGAAATTTGGGAAGACGGCGGCGTCAGGTTGTACTACGGGCGGGCGTCGGACACGCTCCACGACGTCGATTACCTGATGCTGTCAGCGATCGCCGGGGAGACATCAGGGGTGATCGAGCTTGCACGTGAGGTCTCCAAACAGACGGGCTTCATGGGGTCGTGGCAGGTCGGTGTGGCCCTCCGCGGCCTGAAGTCGTTGCCCGCATACAGCACTGCAATCTCGGGGGAACCGCACTGGAAGTATTCTGAGGACGACTACAACGAGACGACTGAAGCCGACCACGCCACGCTGTTCAGCCCCGGCAGTCCGATCTTGACGGAGATGGTTGGACGGTTTCTGAGGGCGACATTCTCGTACAACATGGGGGTCGACCACCTCGATGTTTTCCCGCAGACCGAGATCGAATCCTGAACCGCTCGGCTGTCACGCATCGGTGCATTCCGTGACCGCCGTAGCCGGGCCACAAGGCTGGCCCGGCTACGGTTCAGCGTCGTGACGGAGACGGAGCGGTTGCGGGCGTTGGAGGATCGGTTGTGGAAGGCGGCTGATCAACTCCGGGCGAACTCTTCGTTGGCGGCTTCGCAGTATTCGATTCCGGTGCTCGGGTTGATCTTCCTGCGCTATGCCGACGTTCGTTTCTCGCAGGCCGACAAGGCGCTGGCTGGTAAGGCGACGCCTCGTAAGCCGATCGGGAAGGCCGATTATCAGGCTCGTGGGGTGATGTACGTTCCTGAGACGGCTCGCTTTTCGTACTTGCGTCACCTCCCTGAGGGGTCCGATATCGGGCAGGCGCTCAACCGGGCGATGGAGACGATCGAGATCGAGAACACCGATCTCAAGGGCGTGCTACCGCGCGACTACGCACGGATCGACAACACGGTCCTCGCAGAACTGTTGCGGTTGATCGGATCGATTCCCGATGACATCGAGGGCGACGCATTCGGCAAGATCTACGAATATTTCCTCTCCAACTTTGCTATGACGGAGGGTCAGCGCGGCGGCGAGTTCTTCACGCCGACATCGATCGTCAAGCTGATCGTCGACATCATCCAGCCGTTCCATGGCCGGATTCTCGACCCAGCCTGCGGTTCAGGCGGCATGTTCGTGCAGTCGGCCCGATTCGTCGAGGAAC
>JANMTV010000266.1:0-1436 GCA_031390905.1 Ilumatobacteraceae bacterium
GAGATGCCCGCCGAGTTCAATCGCGTTCTCGCTGTCGTTGCTCATCCTGACGACTTGGAGTACGGCGCATCGGCCGCGATCGCGGTCTGGATCGATGCGGGCAAGACCGTCACATATCTACTCGTCACCCGGGGTGAAGCGGGGATCGATGGTCTTGACCCAGCGATATGCGGGCCGCGCCGCGAACAGGAACAAATCGAGGCTGCGAAGTGCGTCGGCGTCGATCGCGTCGAGTTCCTCGACCATCGCGACGGCGTGATCGAACACACCGTGGCGCTCCGTCGTGACATCGCTGCAGCGATTCGTCGACACCGTCCGGAGTTGGTGGTGACCCTCAATCACGAGGACAGCTGGTTCGGTCGGCGTTGGAACTCGCCCGATCATCGGAGCACTGGTCGGGCGGTTCTGGACGCCGTTGGCGATGCCGGAAACCGTTGGATCTTCCCCGAGCAGATCACCGACGAGTTGCAGCCATGGGGAGGAGTCAAGTGGGTGGCGGTGGCGGGATCATCGAATCCAACTCATGCCGTTGCAGTTGAGGCGGGACTTCAACGTGCGATCGCCTCGCTCGAGGCGCACAAGTCATACCTCGACGCGCTCGGCGGCGACATGGCCGACCCACGCACGTTCCTGACCAACATGGCCAGAGCCACCGCCGATCAGTTTGGAGGTCGTCTCGCCACGAGCTTTCAACTCATCGGCGATACGTGACGCGGTTGTCGTCAGCGTCTCACCCGGCAGGTCGGAGTGGGAGCTTGCTCTTGAACAAGGCGGTTGTCGCGCTGAACCAGCGTGAGGCGGCGTTCTCGTTGCACGTCGGCCAACCCGGCCACGTAAAGCCGTGATCAGCTCCGGGAAACACACCGAGCTCGACATGGTCGAGCGGAGCGACAGCGTCGAGGAATCGTCGATGGAGTTCGAGCGGCTGTAGCCGGTCTGCTTCGCCGATTCCGATGAACAGTGACCCCGTGAGGTCGTTCGCCGTCAAGTGCGGCGAATCCGCCGTGTCATCGGCCAAGAATGATGGGTGCCACATCGCGCCCGCCACGAACTGCTCGGGCGATCGCATCATCGTGCGGTACACAGCACGTGCACCAAGGCAGAACCCGATCGTCCCGAGACGTTCGGCGGGGTCAACGTCGAGCGCAGCCAGCACGGCATCGAGATCACTCTGAATGCCTTCATCCGTCAGGGACCGCACCATCTCCCAGAGCCGACCCCGGATCGTGGGATCGGCCTCGCGTTGAGCTGGCTCGAACCCAATCATTCGCCCATGGCGATGGTAGAGATCAGGTAACCACCAAACAATTCTCGTTGAGAGATTGCATCACGTACGTACGTCTGATAGTGTGATCTCATGTCACGGCCGGTCGATCCACTTCGCATCTTCGAAGCGTTGACCCATTCCGACCCGACGACATTCACGATGACCCAAG
>JANMTV010000281.1:0-4581 GCA_031390905.1 Ilumatobacteraceae bacterium
CGTCACGAATCAGGTGCAGCTCGACATCGGCGGGATGACCTGCGCATCGTGCGCAGCGCGGATCGAGAAGCGTCTCAACAAACTCGACGGCGTGACGGCTTCGGTCAACTACTCGACCGAGAAGGCCAAGATCGTCATCACCGATGACTCGCTTACCGCTGCGGACATGATCGCCCAGATCGAAGGCGCCGGCTACACCGCGGTCGTTCAGCGGCCCGCCGACGCTGCGCGGCCCACGGACGCCGTCGCCGCTGCCGATGATCCCACGCGAGCGCTGCGGCATCGGCTCGTCCTGTCGGCGATTCTGTCCCTACCGGTGGTACTGCTCGCCATGGTGCCGGCTCTGCAGTTCGATTCATGGCAGTGGTTGTCGCTCACGCTCGCAGCACCCGTGGTGATGTGGGGTGCATGGCCGTTCCATCGCGCCGCCTGGGCCAACCTTCGCCACGGTACGGCGACAATGGACACCCTGATTTCGGTCGGCACCTTGGCTGCGTTCGGATGGTCGTTGTATGCGCTGTTCCTCGGAGACGCCGGCGACCCTGGCCTGCGCCACGGGTTCTCGCTCACACCGAAACGCGGGATGGGTTCGAGCCAGATCTACCTCGAGGTCGCAGCAGGAGTGGCCGTGTTCATCCTGGCCGGTCGCTACTTCGAGGCGCTAGCCAAACGTCGTTCCGGCAGTGCGCTACGCGCCCTGCTGGAGTTGGGTGCCAAGGACGTCGCCGTGCTACGCGACGGGGGAGAGGTCCGGATTCCGATCGACGAACTCGTCGTCGGTGACCGGTTCGTCGTCCGCCCCGGTGAGAAGGTCGCAACCGACGGCGTGATCGAGGACGGCACATCGGCAATCGACGCATCATTGTTGACCGGTGAACCGGTGCCTGTTGAGGTCGGCCCCGGGGACACCGTTGCAGGGGCAACCGTGAACGCCGGCGGACGACTGTTGGTGCTCGCCACCAGGGTCGGTGCCGATACCGCTCTGGCCCAGATTGCACGGCTCGTCGAGGACGCCCAGACAGGGAAAGCGCAGGTCCAGCGACTCGCCGACCGAGTGTCGGCGATCTTCGTCCCAGTGGTGATCCTGATCGCCGCGGCGACACTCGGGTTCTGGCTGACCGCGTCCGCAACCGATAACGCGGCGACGGCGTTCACCGCTGCCGTGGCGGTGCTGATCATTGCCTGCCCATGCGCCCTCGGGCTGGCGACACCGACTGCGCTGATGGTCGGAACTGGTCGCGGCGCGCAACTCGGAATCCTGATCAAAGGACCAGAGGTGCTCGAGTCCACCCGACGCGTCGACACGATCGTGCTCGATAAAACCGGCACCGTCACGACAGGCCGGATGGCGCTGATCGACGTCGTCCCGACGTCCGCTGCTTCCGTCAGCGATGTGCTGTTCTTTGCCGGTTCGCTGGAAGACGCTTCTGAGCATCCGATCGCGATGGCGATCGCGACTGGTGCCCGCGATCGCGAGATCACGCTTGCGCCTGTCGAGTCGTTCGGCAATACCGAGGGGCTCGGCGTCCAGGGCGTGATCGATGGTCATGCCGTCGTCGTCGGACGTGAGCGTTTCCTCGCCGACTGGTCGTTACCCCTCGGCGACGAACTGCGGGCTGCACGTGATGCAGCCGAAGCCGCCGGACGGACCCCGGTGTTCGTCGGATGGGACGGTGAGGCGCGAGGCATGCTGGTCGTCGCCGACACGGTGAAAGAGACCTCGGCCGACGCCATCGCAGGACTCCGCGGCCTCGGGCTCCGCCCGGTCCTGTTGACCGGAGACAACACACGCGCCGCCCATGCGGTTGCTGCCCAGGTCGGTATCGATGAGGTGATCGCCGAAGTGCTTCCGGCCGACACGGTCGAGGTGATCCGGCGTTTGCAATCAGAAGGACGTGTCGTGGCGATGGTCGGCGACGGCGTCAACGACGCGGCCGCTCTCGCCCAAGCCGATCTCGGTCTGGCGATGGGAACCGGCACCGACGTCGCCATCGAGGCGAGCGACCTGACACTCGTGCGGGGCGATCTACGCGCAGCCGTCGATGCGATCCGCCTCTCGCGGCGGACACTCGCCACTATCAAGGGCAACCTGTTCTGGGCATTCGCTTACAACGTTGCCGCACTCCCGTTAGCCGCCGCCGGTCTGCTCAATCCAATGCTGGCCGGCGCAGCGATGGCGTTCTCAAGCGTCTTCGTCGTCTCCAACAGCCTGCGCCTACGACGCTTCAAGTCGATCAGTTGACGAGTATCTCACCGACCAAGGAGGTTGACCCATGGCAGCGTACGACATGCAAAAGACCGACATCGCCAAGCGGCTCGCCCGGATCGAGGGGCAGGTGCGCGGTATCGCCCGGATGGTCGACGAAGACCGCTACTGCATCGACATCCTCGATCAGGTCTCGGCGATCACGAAGGCGCTGCAACAAGTATCACTCGGCCTCCTGCACGACCACCTCGAGCACTGTGTCGTCGATGCCGTTCATGCCGGGGGGCCGCAAGCGCAGGTGAAGATCGACGAGGCCACCTCAGCGATTGCCCGCCTGATGAGAACCTGAGCGGCCCATGGTGAGGTGTCGGCTACGGGAAGTCGGAGGCGCTTATGTCTGGTGGGACATCATCGGAATCCCTGATCAGCGGCTGCTCGGGCCGCCGCCGCCATGGCCCGGCATCATCCGCATCATGAGGGCCATCATCACGGTGCACGCGATCGCGGTGACCAAGAATCCCGGGTTGACGACACCGGTAACGACGAGTACGACCGCGATGACGAGCATCGGGATGCAGCAGGCAATCATCATCCACCCGTGCCCGCCATGGCCGCCGTGTGATTGCTCTGGCGGATGTTGATCGGCTTGTTCCGACAGGCTCTGGGTCATGTCGGACTCCGAAGTGAACTGGGGACGAAGCCGAGCGTCACCAGCGCTTCGGATGTCCTGCACCTTGTGTTCGTTCGTCATGTCTCCATGGTGGACTTCGATCATCGGTCGAACTAGTGCCAAAGTACCCTTCCTACGACAGCGTGTAATATCACACGTCGTAGGCACCGTCAGCGTGGAGTACGCACACCCGCTTCGCCCTCGCCCGCAAATCAGTTGGACTCGGATACAACGCCGGAATGGTCGTCGATTCCAGCGACCGCATCCCGCGCAGGCGTGAGCGGATCTGGCGTCGCTGAGCGGGGTCAGCGGTGGGACCAGGACCATCAATCAATCTCGTCACCGCCGCCGTCGAACCGACGAGGCCGGAGCGTGACCCGTCCCCTGTTCGCCGGTTCCCTCATCGACCTTCCAAACGATGAGCCGAATTGGGATACCGATCTCAGTGCCCACCCAACGGAGCGCGAGACGGCGGGCGGCCGAAACGCGCCGTGCACTCGTCGCAGGGAGGTAGAGCGAGAGGACGAACCGGTCCGCGTCGGACGGCTCAGCGATGCGGTAGGTAAAGCGTCGTTGTTCGTCGAAAGTCGCCCGAAGTCCAGTCGCGTACAAGGAATGACAGTTCGAGGAACGAGCGACAAGTCGACGATCGTTCGGTGCCGACAAGCGATCGCGCACGATCAGCGCCAGCCGTAGGTAACGCCATCGGTCTCGAATCGACAGCGGCGATCGACAGGGGACCAATACGCCGATGCGCCCACCGGCGCCGACGATGCGTCGAAGCTCCGTCATGACGGCATCGAGCGGATCGAGGATCTGCAGCGCCATCGAGCACGCCGCCACGTCGACACAATCGGAGCGGAAGGGGAGCGCTGAGGCTTCACCGAGCACCATCCGGCCGTCGTCGACGCGCGCTGACCCCGAGGCGAGTTCGGTCGGGGATCGGTCGATTCCGATCCACCGCGCACCGAGCATGGCGGCGAGGGGTGCGTCGCCACAGGCGACGTCCACTACGGGTCCGTGCGAGGGTAGCTGTTCGACCAGCCACTGGTATGGGGTCCTCTGGTTGTTGGTGGACTGTTCGAGAACCGCAGCGGTGATGCCGGGCCGTCGGCGATGGAACTCGGCGAGGTATGTTCGCCAGTCGTACTCAGGCGTTCGTGGTCGGCAAGGTTGGGTCGGTGGCGTCACAGCGGACCCATATTGCCGATGCGGGCCCGTTTCGATAGTCGTTGCTTCATGGCTGTGAGATTCTCGCCGATCAGGATCGGCTACGTCGGCGAAGTGATCCGTGGCTCGTTCCTGATTGCTTGGAACGGACCCTCGCCCGGCAGGCATGGACCAGGGTGACGTTGTCGCCCGGGCGGGCGCGGTCGGTCGTGACCTTCTGCTTGTTGCCGGTTGCAGCCCCTCGATCGGCTTCACACCGTAGAGCCATCGGTTCGGGCCCCGGTATCGTCCACCACAAAACCCCTGGCCAGAGCACATGATGCCCCGCTCCAGCCGGGCTTCCTTCGTTCCAGGTGCACACCAGGTGCACATCCACAGCCGCCGCTACCTACGGGATCGCCGAAGTGCGAATGCGTAGAAGGTGCGGATGTGATAGGCGACGATCGGGCTCAAGATGACAACACCAAGAAGCAGTCTTGGCCACTGATGAAGGAGCGACACATGACCGGCGAACACGGCAGCTGCGGCTGCCATC
>JANMTV010000294.1:0-5493 GCA_031390905.1 Ilumatobacteraceae bacterium
CCCGCAGAGCTACCGGACCCACAGGGTCAGCGATAAACGCGACGAGGGAGCCGAGACTGGCGAACGTCGAGCGAGGAAGATACACGTCGGCGTGCTCGTCGGCGGCGAGCAGTTCACCATGCTCAGCGGCTGCGGCTACCCCCCCGACGAGTGCTCCGACTCGTTCCGGCAATGCTCCCGCGTCGGCACGACTCATCTCGCAGCGCACTCGATCGGCCCTGCGGTGATAGCGACCGGCCTTGTGTAATTCGACTCGTCCGGCAACGATCTCTTCCCAAGCTCGCATCGCGCTCAACGGGCGACCGCGCACTCCGGGTGAATGTCGGCGGGCAGCAATCGCATCGAGCGGCACGACCCACACATTGCCAAATCGCCGGCCGGGAAGCTGACCAGACACGACCAGCTGACGAACGCGCTCGACCGAGAGACCCAGCACACCCGAGGCCTCGGCGAGAGAAAGCAGCGCTGACGGCATGCAATTAATCTATTGGATTTCTCCAATATATACAACGACGTTGTGTCCGCTGGTGTCAACGCGTGCGGTTTGATCGTGTTCTGTGCCAACTGGTGCTGTGCACCTGGTGTGCACCTGGAAAGGAAGAAGCCCCGCCGGAGCGGGGCTTCGTGTGCTCTGACCAGGGCTTTCGTGGTGGGCGATACCGGGCTCGAACCGATGACCTCTACGGTGTGAACGTAGCGCTCTGCCAGCTGAGCTAATCGCCCTGGCGGTTTGGCAGATTATCAGCAGCCGGATCAGAAATGCGCCCTGAGGCCACCAGCGAGCGAGTCACTTGCTCGCCTCCGAACGGAATCGCAACACAGAGAAACCGACCTTGAAACGGTTCCCACGACGTCTCGTTCGGTGCGATCGGCAACAGCCCGAACTCCTCGATCAGGTCGTCGCCAACCACCGCGCAGGCACGATCGATTTCGGCGAACATCTCGGCCTCAATCGGGTAGGGGCGATTGGTTCCTGAGTTCAGCGTTCCGACGAACACCACCTCGGCATCATGCGGGTCGTTGCAGTCGAGAACATCAACCGTGTCGATGTCGGCGGAATCGGATTCCAGTTCGATCATGAAACAGTCCCCGACGTCGAGTTCGAGAACCGTCGTATCGGACGACGTGGCGGCGACAATCAAGAGCGCCGCCAGCACGACCGCAGCCACGACGGCGCACAGCAGCCCGATCACCCAACCGCGCATGACTCACTCACGAATACACGCAACTCCGAGCCCGAGTCGGTCGCGATGGGCCACCGTTTGTACCGGGCAGGTCGCTCCTGTCGGTATCAGTAGATCGACAACGATGTCGGCCCCGCCCGTGCAGGCAACCTCACGCGCATCACCGTTGCTCTCGATTTCGACACACGAGCCGGCGCGAATGATCCCGTCAGGAGCCTCGACAGACGGCGGATCGTCCGTGGCTGCAGACACCAATACAACGAACGATCCCAGTGATGCGACGACTGCCATCAGCTTCCACGGAATCTTCGCCGGTCCGGCCGGCGACAACGCAGAGTGACGAAACGGCGCATCGGGTGGCTGCTGCACGACGTCGTCATCAATTCCCCTATCGGGAGCCGGAGCGAGCGTGCGGTCATACACCGCCCGACGACCAGGGTCAGACAACACCCGATTGGCTTCGTTCACAGCCGACATCAGATCAGCATCGGACGAACCAGACTGAACACGATCGGGGTGTAGCCGACGCGCCTGATCTCGGTAGGCCGCACGAATTGCGGCCGCAGACGCATTTGGAGCGACGCCAAGGACCTCGTAATAGGTTCGAATCAGCACAGGTTACGCCGGAAAAAAGGTCGTGGCCGGAGGAAACCGCCAGTCAGCGTATCCTCCGACCACGGGGCGATTCACAATGTTCCCGCGGGTTTCGGGACCACAACCGTTACCCACATCATGTTCGCTTGCCGACGAGTGTAAACCAGAACATGCGTTATTGAGCAACTGTTTGATGGAAACTTGATCAACTGATGAAGGGTGGTGGCACTTGGTGTCGCCGGGTCGAGTCAGCCGAGCTCTGGTCTCACGTCGGTGCATGGCAGGATGCACGACGATGAAACCGCGCCAAACAGGATCAACGTTCAAACTCGATCAAATCGATCGGCGGATCATCGAGCAACTCCAGCACGATGGTCGCCTGCCGTTCACCCGACTCGGCCAGGCCGTCGGACTGTCAGAAGCGGCCGCCCGACAGCGTGTCCAGCGACTGGTCGACAACGACGCGCTGCAGATCGTGGCGATCACCAATCCACTGTCGCTGAGTAAACGACGGATGGCGATGATCGGCGTCAAGTCAACTGGTTCCGTGCGAGCCGTGGCCAGTCTCGTCGAGCAAATTCACGGTGTCGAATACTTGGTGATCACGGCCGGTTCGTTCGACCTGCTGTGCGAGGCGGTTGTCGACGATGACGAAGCACTGACCGAACTGATCGAACAGATTCGCCAGACCGAGGGCGTGATGGCAACCGAAACGTTCGTGTATCTCGGAATCGAAAAACAAACCTACGACTGGGGTGCCCACTAGCTATTGAGGTTGGCCATCACGTGCTTGATACGGGTGTAGTCGTCGAGCGCATACGCCGAAAGGTCCTTGCCGTATCCCGACTTCTTGAATCCGCCGTGCGGCATTTCAGCGACCAGCGGGATATGAGTGTTGATCCACACGCAACCAAAGTCGAGGCGCTTCGCCATCCTCATCGCCCGACCGAAATCCTTCGTCCACACGCTTGACGCCAATGCGTAGTCGACACCGTTTGCCCAACGAACGGCTTCGTCCTCGTCGCTGAATTGCTGCACCGTGATCACCGGGCCGAAAATCTCTTGTTGGATCATCTCATCGTCCTGTCGTAGGTCCGCAACGACGGTCGGTTCGAGGAAGTACCCAGTCGTGCCGATCCGATGACCGCCGGCAGTCACCGTGGCGTGGTCGGGGGTTCGATCGAGGAAGCCGGTCACATGGGCCAGTTGAGTTGCGTTGTTGACCGGGCCGAACAGGATGTCATCTCTGTCAGGCATGCCAACGCCGGTCGCCTTGGCCTGCTCGGTCAGAGCGGCCACAAAGTCCTGATAGACGCCTGGTCCGGCGATCACCCGGGTCGCCGCGGTGCAGTCTTGACCGGCATTGAAGTAACCGGCAATTGCGATTGCTTCGGCGGCGGCTTCGATATCGGCATCATCGAACACGACAACCGGTGCCTTGCCACCCAACTCGAGATGGACCCGCTTGAGGCTCTTCGACGCTGCTTCGGCAACCTGCATCCCAGCTCGCACAGAGCCGGTGATCGACACCATCGCCGGGACATCGTGGTCGACCATCGCTCGGCCGGTCTCGCGGTCACCACAGATCACATTGAGAACCCCCGGCGGAAGAAACTCAGCAGCGATTTCAGCGAGCAAGCCGGTGGTAGCAGGCGTGGTGTCACTCGGCTTGAGCACAACGGTGTTGCCCGCCGCAATCGCCGGGGCAAACTTCCACACTGCCATCATCATCGGGTAATTCCACGGGGCAACCTGGGCGCACACGCCGACCGGCTCACGTCGAATGAACGAGGTCATACCGGCCATGTACTCGCCGGCACTCTTGCCTTCAAGATGTCGAGCGGCACCGCCGAAGAAGCGGATCTGATCGACCATCGGGCCGATCTCCTCGCCACGGTGAACGGCGTAGGGCTTGCCACAATTCTCGGATTCGAGCGACATCAGTTCGTCGCCCTTCGCCTCGACCGCGTCGGCGATACGGATCAATGCGAGTGAACGCTCCGACGGCGTCGAGTCACGCCATGCTTCGAACGCCGCACTGGCAGCGTTCATAGCCGCATCGACGTCGGGCTGCCCAGACAGGGCAGCGTGCGCATACTGCTCGCCAGTCGACGGGTTGATAACGGGCGACGTGCGACCATCTGCCGCGTCGACCCAGCTTCCATTGACGAAGTTCTTGAAGGCCTTCATGGCCAGATGGTGTAGCAGATTTCGAGACCGCTTGCGGACTCGGCGCTCCGCGTCGATGATTGTGCGATGAGTTCACCAGTCATCACCACGGTCGGCGTTCCAAAAGAAGTCAAGACTGCCGAGCATCGCGTAGCCATGACACCCGACGGTGTCCGCGAACTCGAACGCCACGGCGTCAACGTATTCGTCGAGACTGGGGCGGGGGTCGGTGCCTCGATCACCGATGACGACTACCGAGCGGCAGGAGCCGACATCGTGCCGACCGCTGCTGATGCGTGGGCACAGCAACTGGTGGTCAAGGTCAAGGAACCGAAGGAGTCGGAGTTCAAGTTCCTGCGAGATGACTTGACATTGTTCACCTATCTGCATCTCGCCGCATACCCCAGTGTCGCCAAGGCGCTCATCGATGCAGGCACCACGTCGTTGGCATACGAGACCGTGCAGGCCGCTGACGGTGCGCTCCCGTTGCTGGCCCCGATGAGCGAGGTCGCCGGACGACTCGCCCCGCAAATCGGCGCCCACTACCTCGAACGTCACAACGGTGGCCGCGGCGTGCTGATGGGAGGCGCACCGGGCGTTCGACCGGCCAGGGTGGTGGTGCTCGGGGCGGGAAACGTCGGATGGAACGCAGCCTGGATTGCGGCCGGGATGGAGGCCGAGGTCGTCCTGATCGACAAGAACCTCGACAGGTTGCGTTGGGTCGATCAGATCCATCGCGGCCGGATCATGACGCTCGCTTCGAACCGGGGTGCGATCGAGCGTTCCGTGATGGAGGCTGACCTCGTGATCGGTGCCGTGTTGGTCGCCGGCGGGCGCGCACCCGTCGTCGTCAGCGATGACATGGTGCGGGCAATGAAGCCGCTCTCCGTGATCGTCGACGTTGCTGTTGACCAGGGAGGATGCATCGAAACGATCCACGAAACTACTCACGACGAACCGACGTATGAGATGCATGGTGTCGTGCACTACGCCGTCGGCAATATGCCCGGTGCGGTGCCGCACACGTCGACGTACGCGCTCACCAACGCCACGCTGCCCTACATCCTCGACGTCGCCCTCAAAGGTGCGGCAGGGGCTGCGCTCACCGATCCGGCACTGGCGCTCGGCGTCAACACGGTTGCTGGCCGAGTCACGAATCGCCCGGTGGCCGAGTTCTTAAGCGTCGAGATGGTTGACCCACTGCTGGCATTCGCACGCTAGCAGTTCCGTAGTGTGGCCCCATGTCCATCGTCGCCTCCGCGCTTGAGATACCTGACGTCGGCTTCGACGATCCCTCGGTGACAGCCGAGCAGCAGCGAGCGGTGACCTCCGCAGCTGCGAAAAAATCATGGATCGCTCGCAACATGTTCGGCAACTCGATACTGCGCTACGACGATGTGGTGGCGATGCTGCGCGACAAGCGTTGGCACAGTGCTTCGGGCAAGCTACTCGAACTCTCTGGGATCGATAACCCCGAATGGCTCGCTCGTCGACGCACGTCAATTCTGTCGGCGGAGGGCGATGAGCACACACGACTGCGACGGCT
>JANMTV010000325.1:0-20551 GCA_031390905.1 Ilumatobacteraceae bacterium
GTCGCGGTACTTGCGCTGGGAAGACATAAATGCGTCGACGGCGAAAACCGTCCGCGGGCGAGTGTGCCGACGTGGGTCAAGAGATCGTCGAGGCAGTTCGATCATCAACTGCGGCCCGGGCGGGTTTGAGTCAGCGCATTCGCTGACCGAAATGGAGAGGACTCGGTCAGTGATGTCGCGTCTCGAAGCGGGTGTCGCTCACGTAATCGGCTGGAAGGTTTGGCAGGCGTCGCTTCGGTTGTTTGACGAACACAGCGGGATGGAATTCATCACGGTCTGTGTTCGGCAACCGGGACTTCGCGTGTTGATTGTGCGGGAATCGGCCAGCGACCCCAGGGGAGTAAGTCCGAGATCGACATCGGGACGCATCGTCTCGTGGACGCCGTCGATCACCGGCTTGAGACTTCGCTCTCGTCACCACGCTGAGGCCAGCCGATCCGCCAACTATGAGCGATGGAATCGTCGGCGGATGAATAGCAGCACTCCGGTCACGGCAAGCGCAATTGCGCCGGGCCACCACGGGAGGCATCCGCTCGCCTCGATCGCTGCGCACTCACCTCCGGAAACGTCGTCGGTAGCATGCAAGGCCCGTTCTTCGGCAAGAGATTCGTCGTAGCGGTGTTGCCAATCGCTCCGGTCCTTACCCTCCTGCATGCTGTTCATCGTGCCTGCTACGCGATCATCGACGCAAGCCCCGCATGCCCTATTCGAGTTGTACCGCACGGCGGAGTTTGCCGCACTCTGTGCACGGCACCCAATGGAAACGTCGTTGTGACTGCCGCAGAGTTGGGTCCGTCACCCGGTCGGCATGGGGCACGACGAGTTCTCGCCGAGTGCTTGCGGGCACCGTCCGAATAGAGCAAGCGTTCATCGTCACGGCGCTAGCTGAAGGCGCGGCGTAACAGGACGGCGAGGGTGTGGCGTTCTTCTTCAGTGAGGGTGCTGACCCCTTCGAACTCGTCGGACAGCGGGGCGTCCATCACCTCGAGCATGCGTTGACCTTTTGGTGTGATCACGAGCAGTTTGACCCGTCGATCGTTGGGGTCGGCGGTTCGGACGGCCAATCCGCGCTCGGCAAGCCGGTCGGCGATGCCGGTCATGTTCGAGGCGTCGCACACCAACGCCTCGGCCACCGACCCCATCGGCAGCGGGCCATCGGCCAACATTTTCAAGGTGATCCCCTGTGGCGGCGACAGTTCCATCGCCCGCATCCGCTGATGCCACACCCCGCGCATCCTCCCGATCGCCAAAACGAGCGCGTGATCGAGCTCGGTGCGTACAGTCGGTTTCTTTGCCACAGTCATAGGTTGACATATTTCAACTATTAAGGCAAGCTAATCATCAATGAATCACAGTAGTGGTGAATCCCCCATCATCGCCGAAGGGCTCGTGCGGCACTTCGGTTCCGGCGACAACACGGTCAAAGCAGTCGACGGCGTCGACCTGCGCGTCGAAGCAGGCGAAGTCTTCGGATTCCTCGGGCCGAACGGTGCAGGCAAGAGCACGGTCGTCCGAATGCTGACGACGCTGCTGCGGCCGACAGGCGGCACGGGCCGGGTCGCAGGTTTCGATGTGGTCAAACAAGCCGACAACGTTCGCCGCAACATCGGTGTCGCTCTCCAAGACGCTGCTATCGACCCGCTGATGACCGGTAACGAACTCCTGCTCCTGCAAGCCGTGCTCTACGGACTCCCGAAGGCCCAGCATCACACCAAGGCCGGCGAACTACTCGAACGAGTCGGGCTCTCGGCCGCAGGCGATCGGCGAGTCGGGACGTACTCGGGCGGTATGCGTCGTCGCCTCGACTTGGCCCTGTCGTTGATTCACGAACCATCGGTTCTGTTCCTCGACGAACCCACGACCGGTCTCGATCCGATGAGCCGGATGGCGTTGTGGGACGAGATCCGCCGATTGAACAGCGAGGGCACCACCGTGTTGCTGACCACGCAGTACATGGAGGAAGCCGACCAACTTGCCGAGCGGATCTCGATCATCGACCAGGGCAAGATTGTCTGCGAAGGCCGCCCGTCTGAACTCAAGGCAAAGGTCGGCAGCCCAACCCTGTTCGTCGATGTCGACGCCGCCCATACCGACGCCGCAACGACGGTGCTCAGCGAGTTCGGAGAACTTCGTCCGACCGCCGAAGGTACGCTCGGTGTGGGATTGACGGCCGGTGCCGGCGAGGTATCGAATGTGATCCGACGACTCGACGAGGCTGGAATCCCTGTCCGCCACCTCGAATTACGAGAACCGAGTCTCGACGATGTCTTCGCCGAAGCGACCGGCCACCGGCTGGAAGGAGCCGAGACAACCGGCGACGCAACCCCTGCAGCGAGCGGTAAACCCGGCAAGGGCCGCAAGGGACGACGCTCATGACCGCCGCCGCACTCCCAACTCGGCGCCAATCGTTCCTCGCCCAAACTCTGGCGATGTCGAAGCGAGCGATCATCGCCGTGATCCGGCAACCAGCGATGGTGATCCCCTCGTTGCTGTTCCCGCTGTTCTTCGTCGCACTCGGCACGTCCTCGTTCAGCAAGGCGATCGTCATTCCCGGGTTCCCGAAGGTCGACTCGTTCCTTGACTTCGCTCTGGCCGGCTCGATCGTCCAGGGGATCCTGTTCGGATCGACGGTCAGCGCAACCGCACTAGCGACCGACATCGAGAATGGCTTCTTCGACCGACTGCTCGCCTCCCCGACGTCACGAGTCAGCATTTTGATCGGACGCTTGGCCGGCGGGATGGCGTACGGCGGCCTACAAACGTTGTTGTTCATCCTCGTCCTACTCCCGTTCGGACTCACGGTTCAGTCGGGCGTGGTAGGTGTGCTCGTGATGATTCTCGGCGGGATCCTGGTCGCGCTGGCGGTCGGAGGGCTGATGGCCGCGATGGCAATCAAGACCGGGTCGTCAGAAGCGGTGCAGGGAGCATTTCCGTTGCTCTTCATCCTGCTGTTCTTCTCGTCGACATTCTTCCCACGCGAGACGATGAAGGGCTACCACGCCGCAATCGCCGATGTGAACCCGTTGTCGTTCATCTCCGAAGGCTTCCGGTCGCTCACCATCGAATCGCTGAGCGCTTCAGCTGTCGCACAGACACTCCTGATCCCGCTCGGACTGACGGTGCTGACCGTCTCGCTCTCGCTGCGCACACTTCGCGGGCGATTGGACGCCTCGTGAGCGCCACCTTGTCGAGCGCCGGCGGGATCGCCGTCCGGAGTGTCCGCAACCTGTTACGGCTCCCCTCGGTGTTCCTCCCTGCCCTACTCATGCCCACGTTTCAGGTCGTCTCATTCACCGGCACCTACCGAGGGGTGACCGAGATTCCCGGGTTCCCAACCGATCATGCAGCCAACTGGTATCTCCCGTTGGCAGTCGTCATGGGGTGTTCATTCGCAGGGTTGGGGATCGGATTCACCACGATTCGCGACATCGAGAGTGGCTTCTACGACCGTCTGCGGATGTCGCCGGCGCCACGACGATCACTCTTGATGGGTCCCCTGCTTGCGGCTTGGGTGCGAGCCGTGTTTGCGATCGTGCTCGTCACGATCGTCGGCACCTTGCTCGGAGCCAGGCTGACCGACGGTGTGCTCGGCCTGCTCACGCTGGCAGCGGCCGGGATTGGAATCGCCACAGTCGGAACGGGTTGGGCACTCGGCCTCGCGTATCGGTTCCGCGACATGCGGGCGGCGGCAATTATGCAGCTCACGCTGTTCTTCGGCCTGTTCCTCACCGATGCCAATAGCCCGCTCAACGTCATGACCGGGTGGCTACACGGGGTGGCCCGGATCAATCCGCTCACCAACATCCTCCGATTGGCTCGTACCGGGTTCCTGGGCGAGGTGACCTGGTCCGACTCGTGGGGTGGTCTCGTGGCAATCGGCGTGCTCGGTGTGCTGGCAATGTGGTTCGCCCGGACCGGACTCAACAAACTCGACGACTAGACCGCTCAGATACCGTAAGCCCCGATGCGCCCGACTCATGTGCTGCTTGACCTCGACGGCACGTTGAGCGACTCGGAACCTGGGATCATGCGCTCACTGCAGTGGGCATGCAGGCAGGAGGGCTTTCCGGAGCCGACTGCCGAACAGGTTCGATCCGTGATAGGCCCGCCGTTCGAACTTGGTCTACCCTCAATCGGAATTCCCGACGACGCCCTCGAACGCGTCATCAACACCTATCGCGTGCGTTACGCGGCGATCGGCGCATTCGAGAACACGTTGTACGACGGCGTCCTCGACATGTTGTTGGCACTCACCGACAACGGGTTCTCGATCTCGGTCGCCACCGCAAAACCCGAAGACACCGCCCATCCGATCCTCGACTACTTCGGTATATCCGACCAGTTCGAGGTACGCGCTGGCGCGACCCTGACCAGCGAGCGACGCACAAAAGCCCAGGTCATCGACCACGCGTTGCGCGAACTCGGACTCCACAACCAGCCAAACCTCGAGACGCGAGTCGTGATGGTCGGAGACCGCAACCATGATGTGCACGGCGCTTCACACCACGGAATCCCCTGTATCGGCGTGACGTGGGGATATGGCACACCAGAGGAACTGATCGGTGCCGGAGCGATCGCTCTGGCCGATAGTCCCGCCGACGTTGTCGAGTTGATCCAACACCCCTACCGTTGGCGTCAGCCATGAGTACGCCACCGGCCGAATTCACGCTGTGCGATCCACCACCGCTACGCCAGGCCTCGTCCTCGGCAGATCGTTTCATGCGACGACTACTTCGGCTACCGCTCGACGGCCCGAAAGTCACGGCTGCCGACGCCCAAAAGGCCTTCCAAACGTCGATTCTGGTGGCCGCCGTGCGCTGCGTGGTGATGTATCTCGTGCTCCCGTTCCTCTTGCCGGCGATCGGCGTCGCGGCGGGAGTTGGGCCATGGATCGGCCTGGCGATCGGTGCCGCCGCCACAATCGCGATCACGATGAGTATCCGTCGTTTCTGGCGCGCCGACCATTCGAAACGTTGGCACTACACGGCGCTCGGCACCACCGTGATCGGATTTCTGATCTACCTGGCGATCAAGGACCTAATCGAGCTCATCGGCTGATGTTCAGACAAACTAAACACTAATTTCTGCCATTTCCGTCACGGATCTTGGATCAATCTTCACTGTTTCTGGCCTCCTTACGAGCCGATGATAAGGCATCGTGTAATGGACACGGGCTAAGCCCCCGAGGAGGACCCAATGCGTTCCATCAAAGTAGTCGCGACCAGCGCGTGTGCGCTTGCGGCCTTGTTCGTCGGCAGCGGGATCGCTGCCGCAGACGACACCAGCGTGCCGACATCGACGGTACCAGTAGTGCCGCCTGTCGCTGTAGCGGAGTCAACGATCACACTTCCGCTGTTCGGGACTCCGCTGATCGTCGACGTGACGACCGATGCAGGCGGCGGACTCGTTGACGTCTCGCTCAACCAAGCCGACGAGTTCACCACAACCCAGGTCAAGCCGAATCGGGTCAAGTTCGTCAACACTGACGGCACCGTCTCCGTCAAGGTCAGTGCCAGGCGCGGCGGCGAGCGGGTCGAAGCCCGCGCCGGCCAACTAGCTGACATCAGCGGCCCGGGTGGATGGTCCGGAGATGTGTTCGACACCGGCGACGCGACGACAGTCGCATTCACCGTGAGCGCCGGTGCTGACGGTGGGCCGGATATCACAGGAGTCACAGTCGATTCCGTTGCCGACTTCGTGATCGGTGCGACGAGCCGCGGGACGGAAGCCGACGACGGTGACGATGATGATGATGGCGACGAGCTCAAGCAATGGGCAACAGTCAAGATCGACTTTTCGTTCAACGGTCAAACCCGATCGCTCCGAATCAGCTCGACACTCAAGACCGATGACGGCGAAACGCGAGCAAAGCTCAGCATCAGCCTGTCTCGCTTGAAGGGCCGCCAGCTCGCTGACGGCCCTGCCGTAGGGCCGCATACATGGACCGGTTCACTCTGCGACGGAACCGAGGCGACCGTTACCTATGCGGTGTCCGCCGAGGGCCAGATCAGCGACGTCGTGTCAAACGTGCCTGCCGAAGTCAACACCGACGAAGACCGCGCCAGTGTTCGCTTTGCCGACAGTGGGCGGATCTCGATCAAGGTACGTGGTGAAGGCGAGACGTTGACCGTCGGTGTCAGCGAGAAGTTCCGGTGCGACCGGGTCGACCCGACCGTCAACGGCAGCGCGGTCCCAACGACCATCGCGACCGATGATGATGACGACGACGACGACGGAGATCGTGACGGAGATCGTGACGGAGATCGTGACGGAGATCGTGACGGAGATCGTGACGACAACAACAATGACGACGAGGGCGGCGATCGCGACAGTGATTGACCGTCAGCCTTGCACAGCCCGGCTCCTCATCCGAGGAGCCGGGCTGTTGCTCGTATTCGGGCTCGTCACGGCGTGCGGCCGTGACGATGCCGCCAGCACAACGACTCCCCCAATCGACAGCACAACGCTCGCTCCGGCGACAACAGCCCCACCGGTAGCCTCACCTGCGGCAACAGCCGTCGTGGAGACGCCGACCACGCCCGCCGTACTGGCGACTGCCGCGCCAAGTGCCCCACTCGTGGCCCCCGACGGCCCGACGCTCCTACAGCAAGCATTTGACCTCGCCGTCCCCGGTTATCACTTCGTGACGACGGCAACGGTGAATGGAGTTCCAGCGCTAACCGCCGAGGGCGACCACATCGGCGGCGGGACTCGTCTCACAGTCGTATCGCAGAACGCAACCTCCGGGTACGTGATTTTGCCTGAAGGTACCTGGGTGCTCGACGGTGGCGTGTGGAAAGAAACAGAGGATCCACCTCCGGTGACCGACCCGATCACTGCGCTTCGTGCGCCGAGCACAGTTGCTGTCGCCGCGTTCACGGCCACAGGGGCGACGTTGATTGCCTCGTATCCACCAGCCGCCTTGGCACTCGAAGGCGACACGCCGGTAGACATCACGTTCGAGATCGAGGGCACCACCCTCCGATCGATCACATACCTGGCACCCTCGGCCGTACCGGCGTCGGTCAGGGCCGATATCAGCGCCCTCGTCGACACATCACCGGTCGTCGCACCGACTGCGTAGCTCAACCGGACGCAACTCAACCGGACGCGGCTGCCTTCCAGAACGCGCGGTAGGTCGGGTACTCGATCCCTGGGGTAATCCAACCTGAGGCGACCAGTTCGTCGTGGAAGCGCGGCAGGTTGCGCCACGGGATCCCCATGTCGACGTGGTGGGCGATATGCCAGCCGGTGAAGTACGGCACCATCAAGTAGCGCGGGATCAGCGACTGGTGGATCACGTGAGTGGTTTGGCGACGATCGCGCGAGCGGATCATCCCCCCATGTTCAGCGATCGCCCGCAGCCGGTTCGAGAACTTCCACAGCGTCGACCACGACACGATCCAGACGATGTACACCAACGGTCGCGCCCAGGCAATCGCCAGCGTCAACATCACGACGTGATATCCGAGAATGATCCACGCCTCACGATGCCCAGCCCGAACGGCCCTGCCGAGCGAAGCAAAGTTCTTGGCGGCGCTCACGCCGGTCAGGTCCCTGGTCAGCTTGCGCCGCCACGACTCGACCGGGATCGGATATCCGGCGTACAACGGAATGTCGGGTTCGTCGGGACCCATCTCGTCGCGGTGATGAGCGAAATGCGCACGCCGATAGGCCAGCATCGCCTGATACGACGGATACGCGAGCACGAATCGGCCTGTCCAGTCGTTGGCACGACGACTGGAGAACAGCAGCCGATGAGCGGCCTCATGAGCGAGGATGTTGAGGCAGGCGTGTCCTCGCGCCATCAACAAGAAGGCCAGCAGATACGACCACCACGTGTTGATCCAGGCGGCGCCGAACACGACCCCAAACGACTGCGCGACACACAGGATCGTGGTGACTGCATTGCGAGCATTCGGAATCCGGCGCAACTCATCTCGCAGTTCACGCAGTGGTTTCCCCCGCTCGTTGAGCCGATCGGTCGGAAGCACGAGGGGTAAGCACGCGCTCGGCGGAACCATCGTCGTCCGCGCCTGCAGCGTCTGAGCCATCACCCCCACGCTACCTCCCAGGTCAATCGCGTGTCAGGCCGGACCTGAGCGGCAACAAATGCGAATCGGAACCACCGGTGGTTCCGAATCGCATTTGTTGCTTCAGGAGACCTTTGGCACGGTCTGCGTGTTCCCTTAGCCCGCGGGGCACCCCATGAGGCATGATGAGCACGACCGATGCGTTAATGTCGGCGAGCCAGCAGCATCTAGCAACATCATCTAGCAGCCGGTCCACCTATGCGACCAAGGGGAGTCAACGTGGAGATCAGCGTCACCGTCAATGGGGTCACGCACACCAACGACGTCGAACCACGCACATTGCTTGTGCAGTACGTCCGTGAAGCCGTCGGCCTGACCGGTACCAACATCGGATGCGACACGTCGTCGTGCGGAGCGTGCACGCTGCACCTCAACGGCGAGGCGGTCAAGAGCTGCACGATCCTCGCCGTGCAGGCCGACGGCCAAGACATCCTCACGATCGAAGGTCTGGCCGCCGCCGACGGCACGCTGCACCCGATGCAACAAGCCTTCATGGAGAACCACGGGCTGCAATGTGGATACTGCACGCCAGGCATGGTGATGGCCGCCACCAGTTTGCTCAAGGAGAACCCGAGCCCAACCGAACACGAAGTCCGGATCGGCCTCGAAGGCAATCTGTGCCGTTGCACCGGCTACCACAACATCGTTCAATCCGTGCTCGCCGCAGCCGCAGGAGGCTCGAAGTGATTCCCGCAGCATTTGACTACGTCCGGGCGGATTCCGCCGAAGAAGCGATCAGCCTGATCGGCGAGCACGGCGAGGACGCCAAATTCCTGGCCGGTGGCCACAGCTTGCTACCCCTGATGAAGCTCCGCTTGGCGCAGCCGAGCGTGCTGGTCGACATCGGTCGCCTGACCGACCTGTCGTACATCCGTGACGCCGGCGATCACGTCGCGATCGGCGCACTCACTCGCCACATGGATGTCGAGACGTCGTCGGTGCTGGCCGAACACGTGCCTTTGCTGTCGCACGCAGCCAGCTACGTCGGTGATCCGCAAGTCCGACATCGCGGCACGATCGGCGGCTCGATAGCCCACGCCGATCCCGCATCTGACCTCCCGGCGACCACGTTGGCGCTCGGCGCAACGTACGTCGCCCAGGGCCCCAACGGAACTCGCGAAATTGCCGCAGCCGACTTCTACCAGGGATTTCTCACTTCTTCGCTCGCCGCCGACGAGATGTTGACCGAGATCCGGGTCCCAAAGATGAACGGCGCAGGGTGGGGTTTCCAGAAGTTCAATCGCCGCGCCCAGGACTGGGCAATCGTCGGTGTCGCAGCCTGGAGCGGTCAGGGTGGTTCCGGAATCGCGCTCGTCAACATGGGCTCGGTGCCAATCCTGGCAACCAGCGTGTCAGCGGCCCTAGCCGGAGGCGCGTCGATCGCTGATGCAGCCGAGCAAGCCGCCGCCGAAGCCGATCCGCAAGCCGACCTCAACGCCAGCGTCGAGTACCGCACTCATCTCGCCAAGGTGCTTGTTCGTCGGGCCCTCACCTCAGCACTCACCACAGCCGCCGCCTAATCGCCCGCATGGCGGTTATTACAACTGGTGTCTGACACCATCGGTAACACGATCGGTGCCAGCAGGTTTCACCTACACTCTCGGCAACTGAGGATGCAGGTGAGATATGTCAGACGACTCTGACTCGATTGATCAGCGTCACCTCGACGCGATTGCAGACGCCGACCAATATCCCTACTGGTACGAAGACGTCGACGAACCCGACTCCAACCCGACACTGGTTCGCACCGAAAGCTGCGATCTCTGCGTTGTCGGCGGTGGATACACCGGGCTGTGGACGGCAATCATCGCCAAGGAACGTGACCCGTCCAAAGACGTCGTCCTGATTGACGCCCACGAAGTCGGTTCGGCCGCCAGCGGTCGTAATGGCGGCTTCATGGACGCCAGCCTGACCCACGGGATCGGCAACGGTATGTCGCGTTGGCCCGACGAGATCGAGGTGCTCGAGGAACTCGGGCAACGCAATCTCAATGAGATCGAGGCGTCGATCAAGAAGTACAAGATCGACTGTGACTACGAGCGGACCGGCGTCATCGAGGTCGCCAATACCTACCATCCGGCGTCGTATCTCGATGAGGTGCGGGAGGAATACGAGCTACTCACCCGGCTCGGCCACGACGTCACCTGGCTCGACGCCGAAGCAATGCAGGAACAGGTCCACTCTCCGATCTACACCGGCGGGCTTTGGATCAAGAACGGTTGCGCGCTTGTCGACCCGGCACGGTTGGTGTGGGGCATGAAGGCCGCCGCCGAGTCACTCGGAGTCAGAATCTACGAAGACACGAAGGCGCTCGACCTCAAGCGCGACGGTGTCGGCGTCATGGTCACGACCCCACTCGGCACGATCCGGGCGGGCAAGGTGGCGTTGGCGACCAACGCCTTCAAGCCGGTCCTGAAACGGCTGAGCAACTTCATCGCACCGGTCTACGACTACTGCATGGTCACCGAGCCGCTCAACGACGAGCAGATGGCGTCGATCGGGTGGGGTGCCCGGCAGGGCCTATCCGACCTGGCCAACCAGTTTCACTATTACCGACTCACGAGTGACAACCGAATTCTGTGGGGCGGCTACGACGCGATTTACTACTGGGGCGGGAAGGTTTCGACTGATCTGGAAAGTCGCCCGGAGACCTGGGCCAAGCTGAGCCAACATTTCTTCGAGACGTTCCCACAACTTGCCGAAGTCAAGTTCACCCACATGTGGGGTGGAGTGATCGACACGTCGAGCCGATTCACCGTGTTCTGGGGTCGGGCGATGGGTGGCCGTGTCGCATATGCCCTCGGCTACACCGGGCTTGGCGTCGCATCGTCACGATTCGGCGGATCGGTGATGCTCGACCTGCTCGACGGCCGCCGTTCGCTCGCCACGCAAACCGAATTCGTCAAATCGCGCCCGATGCCGTTCCCACCCGAACCGTTTCGTTTCATCGGTATCCAAACAACCCGATGGTCAATGAACCGTGAAGACAAGACCGGTAAGCGAAACGTCTGGCTCAAAGGCTTGGACAAGATGGGCCTCGGCTTCGACTCATAGCGTCGACTCACCGCCCACGACGCAGCCCGCCAAGCAAACCACAACCCAGGTGCACCTGACTGCGTGAGATCAGCCGACCGACGGTTACACGCAGACCGTTCGCAAGATAGCGTCGGCGTTGTGACACCTGTTGACGTCGGCGCTGCTTTGACGCAGCACGGGTACCTACCAGACGAGGGTTTGGCGACTGCCGTGTTCTTGGCGCTGGAACTTCGGCGACCGTTGCTGCTCGAGGGCGAGGCAGGGGTAGGCAAGACAGAACTGGCGAAGGTGCTGTCGGCATGGACCGGCGGCGAGCTGATCCGGCTGCAGTGTTACGAAGGGATCGACGCCTCGCAGGCCGTATACGACTGGGACTACGCCAGGCAACTGCTCCACCTCCGCGCCGCAGAGGCCACCGGCGAGACGTCTGGGCGATCGTCCGACGCCGTCGAGGCCGAGCTGTATCAGGAGCGATTCATGATCAAGCGTGCCCTCTTGCGGGCGATCGCGCACGGCGACGGCCCACCACCAGTGCTGCTGATCGACGAGATCGACCGGGCCGACGACGAGTTCGAGGCGTACCTGCTCGAAGTGCTGTCAGACTTTCAGATCACGGTGCCCGAACTTGGTGTCTACCGGGCGATGACTCCGCCGATCGTGATTCTCACTTCGAACCGCACCCGCGACGTGCACGATGCACTCAAGCGCCGTTGTCTGTACCACTGGGTCGAGCACCCAAGTTTCGACCGCGAAGTGGCGATCGTGCGGCTTCGAGTTCCCGAGGCGTCGCAATCGCTCGCACGTCAAGTGGCCGCAGCGGTCGAGACGATGCGCGACCTCAATCTGTACAAGCCGCCTGGTGTCGCCGAGACGATCGACTGGGCGGCGGCGCTCGGCAAGCTGGGCGTCACGACACTTGACGAACGCAGCGTCGCCACCACACTCGGAACGGTGCTCAAGTACCGCGAGGATCATCAGCGCGTCGAGCAGCACGGCTTGGCTGGGATCGTCAAGCAGGCACTCGAACGCGGCTTGGCCGCCAACTAGCCCTGATCGACTGCAATGGCGAACACGCGTGACGCCAGCGAGATTGCCGTCGCCTTCTCCCGCGTGTTGCGCGGTGCCGGGCTGGCGGTTCCGACGAGTTCGACGATCGCGTTCGGTGAGGCGCTAGCCGTAACCGGTCTCGAAGACCGCGACACCACCTTCTGGGCGGGCCGCACGACGCTGGTGCGGCGGCCGGAGGATCACGACCTGTTCGACCGAGCGTTCGCCGTGTTCTGGGAACACGCCGCTGCGGGAAACCTCGACGTGATCGAGGAGCAACCGTTGCACATCACGCTCGCTGTCGACGACGACTCGGACGACGAAGACGACAACGGCCCTGATCAGGCCGACGGCTCCGATGATCACACGATCGAACTACGGTTCAGCGCCGCCGAAGTCTTGCGCCACAAGGACTTCGCCGATTACACCGCCGACGAGTTGATCGAAGCCCAGCAGCTGATGATCCGCCTGAAGTTGGTTGGCTCACCACGTCGATCGCTGCGCCTCGACAGCACAGACCGTCATACCAACCGACCCGACGTTCGTCGGACGATTCGGGCGGCGATGCGCTCGGGTGGCGAACCGATGCGGCGCCACTTTCACGAACCGAGTACCAGGAGTCGGCGTTTGGTGCTGCTCCTCGATGTCAGCGGATCGATGGAACCGTACGCACGAGCGCTGATTCGATTCGTGCACGCCGCCGTCTCCGGGCGTCAGAAGGTCGAGGCGTTCGCGCTTGGAACCCGACTCACGCGGCTGACCCGCGAACTCTCGTCGCGCGACCCCGATGAGGCGCTCCGTCAGGCAGCGACTCGTGTGAGCGACTGGAGTGGCGGAACGCGCCTCGGCGAAGGACTGCGGGCGTTCAACGACGAATGGGGCCAGCGCGGTATGGCCCGCGGGGCGATCGTTGTGATCCTGTCCGACGGATGGGACCGCGGCGACCCGGACGTGCTTGCCGAACAGATGATTCGGCTTCATCGGGTCGTTCACAAGCTGGTGTGGGTCAACCCGCTCAAGGTCACGCCCGGCTATGCCCCACTCGCACGCGGCATGGCCGCAGCACTCCCCCACGTCGATGCGTTTGTCGAAGGCCATTCGATCGACGCCATGGAAGAGTTGGCGCGAGTGATCAGCGATCGCTGACATGATGACGACGCTGACATGATGTGAAGATGGTTACAATTCCATTTCGACATGGCACGCTCGATTCCGCGTTGCGGCGGGCAGCGATGGTCAAACCCGACAAGGTAGGTTTGATCGACGGCGAGCATCAGCTCACGTATCAGCAACTCGCTGATCGAGTCGATCGACTGCGCGGCGGCCTACTGGCGCTTGGATGTGCAAGTGGCGATCGTGTCGCCGGGCTTGCCCTCAACTCGTTTCGTCACTTCGAGGCTTGGTTCGCGATTCCGACGGCGAATCTGATCTTCACCGATCTGAACATCCGGCTGGCGACGGTCGAACTCGAGTTCATCGTGAATGATTCTGGAGCGACCGTGTTGATCGCCGACGAACGGCACTGGGCAACAGCTGAAGCCTTACGTGACAGGTGCCCGTCGCTCGCACAACTGGTGTGGATGAGCGATGGACCATCGCCCGATGGCTCACCGAGCTGGGACGATCTCGCCACACACGATCCCGAATCCGTGCCCGCCGACCTCGACGCCGACTGCATCGCAAGTATCAGCTACACCGGCGGCACGACCGGTCTCCCCAAGGGCGTGATGCAGACGCACGGCAACCTGATGATCAACGCCAAGCACATGCTGTGGGCCAATCCACTGTTCGAATCCGATCGGTTTCTCCATCTCACGCCGATGTTCCACAACGCCGGAATCGCCAACATGTACGCCCAGACGCTCGTCGCCGGAACGCATATCACCTGTCCAGGGTTCGATCCTGACCTGGTCGGCGGCATGATCGAACAACATCGGGTCAGTGTGTGCGTCTTGGTTCCGACGATGATCAACATGTTCGTCAACTATCCGGGAACCGCAGATCGTGATTTGTCGACTTGGCGGATGTGCCTGTATGCCGCGTCGCCGATGCCGGTTGCGCTCCTGCGACGAGCGATGGACGAACTGCCATGCGGATTCTCGCAGGGCTACGGCATGACCGAAATGTGTCCGCACGTCTCGCAGCTCGGTGTGCGCGACCACGAACTGGCGATCACCGGAGACGCCGACGCAATCCGTCGATTGGCGAGCGCCGGGACACCGTGTATCGGTGTCGATGTCGAGATTCGCCGGCCAGACGGGTCGCGCTGCGAGATCGGCGAGGTTGGCGAGATCACTGTGCGTGGCCCGAACATGATGCCCGGCTACTGGAATCGGCCAGATGAGACCTCCAAGGCAGTCACCTTCGACGGCTGGTATCGCACGGGTGATCTTGCGTCGGTCGATGACGGCGGCTACATCTTCATCGTCGATCGCGCCAAGGACATGATCGTGTCCGGTGGCGAGAACGTCTACACGACCGAGGTCGAGAACGCGCTCGCCAGCCATCCGGGCGTGTTGGAACTGGCGGTGTTCGGCGTGCCGCACGAACAATGGGGAGAGGCCGTTCACGCCGAGGTTGTGCTCAAGCCTGGATCATCGTCCACCGAGCGCGAGCTGATCGACCACTGTCGTCAGTCGATCGCCGGATACAAGGTTCCACGATCGATCGCGGTCCGAGACGAGCCGCTCCCGAAATCCGGTGCAGGCAAGATCCTCAAACGCGAAATCCGCGCCCCCTACTGGGCCGGCCACGACCGAGCCGTCTGAGTTCAGGCAGACTTGACGGATGAAAGATCTACTCGATGACATCGATCGCTGGAAGGCCAACGGCAAGCGAGTGGCCCTGGCGCGGGTTGTCGACATCGAGGGCTCCGGTCCACGTGACCCCGGCGCGGCGATGGCCGTCAACGAGTCAGGAGAAGTGGTCGGCAGCGTGAGCGGCGGCTGTGTCGAAGGCGCAGTTGTGACCGAATCGCTTTCGATCTTGAGCGGCGAGCGTGCAGCCGGAATCGTGACGTTTGGCTACAGCGACGACGATGCCTTCGCGGTCGGGTTGACATGCGGCGGAACGATCCGTCTCTTCATCGAGGAGCTGAACTGGTGAGCGCCCTGTACGACGCTCTCACGGTGGCAATCCGATCGGAACAACCGGTTGCTTTGGCAACCGTGATCGACGGGCCACATACCGGTGCCAAGCTGATCGTGCAACCCGAACATGCGCCGCTCGGCTCGCTCGGTCATCCTGAACTCGACCGTGTCGCCCATCGTGACGCGTTGGCGGAACTCGAAGCTGGCCGGTCGGGCGTCCGTCACTACGGTCCCGCAGGAGAAACCACGCCCGAAGATCTCGACACCCCGGTCGTACGAGTGTTCGTCGAGAGTTGGGCACCACCTCCGCAGATGTGGATCTTCGGGGCAGTCGACTTCACGGCCGCGCTCGCCAAAGTCGCCAAAGTGCTCGGGTATCGAGTGCTGGTCTGTGACGCTCGAGAGATCTTTGCGACTCGGCGACGGTTTCCGATGGCCGACGAGGTTCGTGTCACGTGGCCAGGCCCGATGTTCGAGGCACGCGGTGATCAACTCGGCCTGCGCGACGCCGTATGCATCTTGACCCATGATCCCAAGTTCGATGTCCCGGCGGTGACCGGTGCGTTATCGACACGCGTTGGCTACATCGGTGTGATGGGCAGTCGAACGACGCACGCCAAGCGGATGCAGAGACTGGCTGAAGTCGGTGTTACCGCCGCCGATGACGTCGAACGGCTGATGTCACCGATCGGTCTCGACATCGGTGCCCGCACACCCGAGGAGACGGCGATCTCGATCTGCGCCGAAATAATTGCCAGGCGAACCGGACGCGTGACGCCATCACTACGCGACGGCGATGGCAGCATCCATCAGGAGTAACAGGTGTGGCGGATAGGTCAGGATTGTCCGTGCCGGAGTTTTCATTTCACCTGCTGCGCAGTCGAAATAGCGCACGATAACGTTTGGTCGCCTCGCCTAATGGGAGGCGACCGGCTCGGCTCCTAAGCTGGTTTGGTCAGCCGGCGGTCAACACGTCGCCGAAGCGAAGCGACCGGTCCGGCAACTGTGCTGCTTCGACGTGACTGCCTGTATTCGGCGAGTGGATCATCGTCTCAACTCCGAGGTACATGCTCACGTGTCCCGGGTAGTACACCAGGTCGCCCGGCTCGGCGTCGATCAGTTCGATTTCGTGCGCCGCGTTGATCTGGTTACGGCTGACGCGTTCGATGTCGACACCTGCCTCGTCATAGGCGTAACTGGTGAGGCCGGAGCAGTCGAACGCAACGCCCTCTTTCGAAGCGCGAGTGCGGTACGGAACGCCGAGCTGTGAAAGCGCAGCCAGCACGGCGTGCTGCTTGATCCAGTCGGCGTGTGCCCATGCGGCCCGCATCGATTCCGGATCGACCTGAAGCTCGTATGCGGTCATCACGGCGGCCATGTCGCGACCTCGAATGAACGCCATCAGGTCGGCCGGGTTCTCGGTCCGCTGCCAATTTTCGAGTGAATCCAAGGCGTCGGCGGCCTCGTCGGCGATTGCATCGGATGAGGTTCGTGGTCCCGCCTCGGCGATCGAACTCACGGATAACGTTGATGCGATCACGGTGAGCGTGAGAATTCCGGAGCGTACGAATCCGAGTCGGTTATAGTGGGGGGTTCGAGTCAACTGGCTCTCTCCTGGCCTGGCGGTGGTCCCGCGGTCGTATGACGAGGTTATCGTCACACGAATGAAACAATCAACTCGGGTCGTAACATTTTCGTCATATACGCGACCGACTTGTCACACTCCGCCGATCAGTCGGACCGTGTCCGATCGGCGCATACTTCCGGGGTGACTCCCGTGGTGAGTTCTATGGAGCGGATCGACCGATCGAGCATCGTCGCCGTCCTGCTCGCTGCTGGTGCTGGATCGCGATTTGCCGGCACCACCCACAAACTGTCTGCCGAGATCAATGGTGGCAGGATTGTCGACCATGCCATCGCCGCCGCTCTCAAGGCCGATATCGGCCCTGTCCTGGTCGTGACCGGAGCGGCAACCATCTCGACCGAATCCCGTGAGTCGGTGGTCATCGTTCACAATCCTGATTGGGAGGCGGGGCAAAGTTCGTCACTTCAGGCAGCGGTGCGCGCCGCAACCGAGCTCGGTGCCGAGGCGATCGTGATTGGGCTGGCCGACCAACCGTTCGTCGAACCCGAGGCCTGGCGACGCGTCGCCAACTCGACGTCGCCGATCGCCGTCGCCACGTATGATGGCAAACGACGAAACCCCGTGCGTCTGCATCGCGACGTGTGGCCGCTGCTTCCCGCCCACGGGGACGAAGGGGCCCGAACGGTGATTCGTCTACGTCCCGACCTCGTCGAGGAGATACCCTGCCCGGGGTCGCCCGTCGACATCGACACCCTGGAGGATCTTCGAACATGGCAGAGCAAATCGTCAACGAATTCACAGTGAACAAGCCGATCGATGAGGCATGGCCGATCATTTGTGACATCGAGCGAATCGCCCCGTGCCTGCCCGGTGCACAGCTCGAAGAGATCGAGGGCGAGATCTACCGTGGCCGCGTCAAGGTCAAGCTGGGTGCCGTTTCAACGCAGTTCAAAGGCGAAGCTCACTTCGTCGAGCGCGACGATGTCGTCCACAAGGCGAAACTGAAGGCCAAGGGCCGCGACACAGGCGGCCGCGGCAACGCCGACGCCGACATCTACGCCGAAGCCGAATCGCTCTCCCCCACCAGCACCAAGTGCACCGTGACGGCAGACCTGCACATCACCGGAAAGGTCGCCCAGTTCGGTCGTGGCATCATGGGCGACGTCAGCAAGAAACTGATGGACCAGTTCGCTTCAAACCTCAACACGATGCTCGATGAACAGGGCACCGCTCCCCTGGTCGAAGAACTGGTCGAGCAGCCGGTCGATCAACCAGTCGAGGCCGTGATCGACGAACCGGTCGTCGACGAGACCAATGAAGCCCCGACAGTTCGCAAGATCAACGGACCGGCAGCAGAGCCAATCGATATGGCTGGCATGGCAGGGCCAGCGCTGTTGAAGCGTCTTGGACCAGCGGTTGCGGCGATCTTGTTGATCATGTTCCTCCTCCGTCGCCGGAAGTGACCTGTCAGCAGTGATCAAGGAACTCACGCCAGAGGAGCGCGCCAAAGTGCGCCAACTGCTCGGGCGTGAGCCGCAGGGCGACTATCAAATTCTCGTTCGAACTGATGACGGTGATCCTGTCGTGTTGTTGAATGCTCCCTTTCTGCACGACGGAACGCCAATGCCGACTCGCTACTGGCTGGTCGCACCCGACGAGATCCGGCGAGTCGGCCAACTGGAGTCAGACGGGGGCGTCAATGCCGCCGAAGCAGCGATCGATCCAGTCGAGTTGGCGGCCGCTCACGATCGTTATGCCGCCGAACGTGACGCAGCGATACCAGCCGATCATCTTGGGCCGCGTCCGAGCGGTGGCGTCGCCGGGACCCGGGTCGGTGTGAAGTGCCTGCACGCTCATTGGGCATGGCATCTGGCCGGCGGAGACGACCCGGTCGGTCGATGGATGGCCACTCGACTCGAGCCAGTCGATCTGATAATTGTCGGCACCGCGACTACCGAAGTCCGACTGGCGACGGGCGAATCCATGCAGATTCCGTGGGGTCCGGTCAGCCTGACGGACCAGTGGCTCAGCGATCACGACCCCCCACGCCCGGCGGCGTTGACCAACGCCCTCGGCACCGTGAATGACCATCTCGACGACGTCGCCCGCGACTACCCATCGATTCTGATGCTCGACACGATCGCCTTCACCGGTCCGGCAATCACAGCCCTCGCTCAAGTCGAACTCGGGCGGGCACCGGCGACTCACGATGTCACGCTGACGAGGGGTGCCGCCGAGGAAATCTTCCGTCTGGTGGCAACCGAGCCGCTGGTCGACCGGGCACACAACCCTGGACTACCGTTGGATCACGTGAGCGACATCGTGGCGACGTGCTGCATCGTGGTGGGGTTCATGAGGCGGTTCCGACTCGACGAAGTGACGTTGCGCTCGCCGTCGGCAACGGTGGCGTGACCGTGCGTCATCCAGCCTCGATGCTCCGCCGACAGTCGGCACCACGCCTGTACGGCAGCCGTGTGATGTTGCGTCCGCTGATCGAAGCCGACTACGCCGCCTGGCGCGAGGTCCGGCTCAGAAACGAGCCATGGCTGCTGCCCTGGGAGCCGCAGCGTCAAGCTCAGGTGGCCGATCCGTCACGCGACCAGTCGGCGTACAACGCCCGATGCGCGGCACGAGACCGTGAACGGGCGGGCGATCACGCCTACCCGTTCGGGGTCTTCATCGACCAACAGTTGGCTGGCGAAGTCAACCTCAACAACGTCAGTCGCGGCGCACTACAGGGTTGTTCGGTCGGTTACTGGATCGACCAGCAGCGGGCAGGCAGAGGATACATCGCAGAAGCGGTCGTGGTACTCGCTCAATACGCCTTCGAACAACTCAACCTGCACCGCCTGGAGGTCTGCATCGTTCCGCGAAACACCAACAGCCGACGGGTAATGGAGAAGTTGGAGTTCCGATGCGAAGGCATCGCAGAACGATTCCTCGAAATCGCCGGTGTCTGGGAAGACCACCTGCGGTTTGCGATCACCGTCGAAGAATGGAACGCTCGACGCTCTGATTTGATGACGGCCTGGATCGCCGGCTGACGGCCACGACCCGCAGTCGGCAAACCTGGTCGAACTGGTGTCAGCCTTCGGCGGCAATGCGGAAGGCTTCAGCCTTCGCCTGACGCACCGAGCTGCGCCTCTTCCACATCTTCGTCTTCCAGTGCCGCATGCTGCGATTCTGCTTGGCGACCTTGGTCTTTGCGACCTCAGAGTCATGGTGGTGGATCGGTTTCCACGCCGCACCTGGTTCGTGTAGATCCTCCGGCTCAAGACCTGCGCTGACTTGATGCGCGACCTGACTGAGCTCAACATGGATCCGGTGCCGTTCGCCGTGGGCGTGGGCACGCAGTTCCTGTTTCGGCGGCAATGGCACTTCTGCGGTGCGATGACGCTGACTCATTGGCTACCTCCTCATATCGGTTGGTGTAGCTCCTCCCAATCGACACAGTAGCTCACCGGGTGAAGTCGAACGTAGGGACCTTCGTAACTTTTTTGCGCGATTGCGCTGAACGTGTTCAATCGCTGACGGCTCGACACCGTCCGCGGTCAGTTCGTCCTGATCGATCGACTTGTCAACTCGGCCCGGTCTTGATCTTGCTGGTCTTGATCGTGCTTTGGAGGGCAGCGATCCGTTCGTCGAACCACGGCTGCCGCATCGTCCATAGCTGAGGCTCAAGCTCGCGAGTAACCGCCTCG
>JANMTV010000336.1:0-55264 GCA_031390905.1 Ilumatobacteraceae bacterium
GGTTCCGAAGTCGGAACTGAGGTCGACTGTGGCGAGACCGTCGACGAGGTTGACGTCGAGCAATGTCGTGTCGGTCGGCACCGTCGAGGTGAGCCCGGCGGCGAGCTCGGCTGCGGTCGGCCCTGCGAGCAGTTCCATGACTGCCTCACGCAAGATCGCTGGGCCGGGAACCTGCCGGTGAGCGATCACCAGCCGTTCGTCACGCAGGAAATACACCTTGACGTCGACCAAGTTCGGCTGCGTGGTCGGCGTGCTGGTCAGCGTGCTGGTCGTCGTGCTGGTCGTCGTGCTGGTCGTGGTGGCCGGTGCTGTCGTCGCAACGGTCGGCTGCACTGCGGTCGTGGTTGGGGCAAGCGTCGTTGTCGTGTTTGCAGGCCCCGAAGGCGTCGTTGATGAGGTGGTTGTGTTGGACGACTGGTCATCGGAACCACACGCAAACATGGTCGTGAAGAGTCCGATGACCAAACCGATTCGCAAGAGTCGCATGAGACGGTCCTTTCTCTGGTGCGTCACAATCTTCGTGGATCACCATCGTCTCGTACTGTCAGCCGATCCACCAGTGCCAAACGCCCCGATCGAGCAACTGGCGCGCGATCGACGGGTTCCGGACGCAGCGCGTCAGCGAGAGCCGAAGTCGGTGACGAATCGTCGCTCGGCTTCACCGCCTCGACCGCGCGTGCGACGTTCGACAGTGGTTGAGGAGGGTGCTGATCTCGGTGACGCGAGTGCTTGTGGCGGCGTCGACAGTTCCTAGGCGATGGATCAATCGGCGTCGGTTGATTGAGCGGAGTAGCTCACTTTGGATGTAGCTGGTGTTGTCGAGGCCGTTGGCAATGGTCGCTTCGACTTCGACGTGCAGTTCAAGCGCGCGGCGACGTACTCTGGGTTGGTGATCGAACGTCGGAGACTGTCGGGCGTGTTGATGCTGGCCGGAACACTGGTAGTCGCGGCCTACAGCGGCGACGCCCCAGACTCGACGGCTACGACGACGACGGAAACGTCGGTTGCGACAGTCGAAAGTACGTCGGTCACGACGACAACCACCGAACCAGAAGCCGTGCAGACAACGGAGCCGGTGCCCACCACGACAACATCTCCAACAACGACAACGACAACGACCACCGAGCCGGAGTCGCCGGCGTACGACTTCGCTGCTGTGTCGCAAGTCGTCCAGCAGTTCGTCGACGAGCGCGGGTTGAACGGGGCTGGTCTGGTGATTGTGCACCGAGATAACGGCGTGATCTACGAGGACTACTGGGGCGAATTCGACAAGGACCGGATATCACTGGTTGCCTCGTCAAGCAAGATGATCACGGCCGGCGTCCTACTGCGCCTCCAAGACGACGGTTTACTCGACGTCGACGCACCCGTCGCCGATGTTGTCGATTGGGGTGAAGGCAACCCCGAGATCACTCCTGCCCAGTTGATCTCGAACAGCTCGGGGCTGGTTGGCTTGCTCCCCAATCCTGGGTATGAGCCGTATCGTTGTCAGTTCATTGCCACCGGTTCATTGCACGATTGCGCCGCCAGCATCTTCACCACGACCGCCGACGACGCCGACATCGCACCTCCCGACACCGAGTTCCGGTATGGCGGCGCGCAGTGGCAGGTAGCCGGTGCAGTTGCCGAGGCTGCCTCGGGCAAGTCGTGGGCACAGCTGGTCGACGAGATCTATGTCAAACCGTGCGGTCTCGAAACGCTTGGCTACAACAACCACTTCACCCAGATCGGCACCGGCGGATTCGACTACCCGTTGCCATTCAACTCCGACCCCTCGACGCTGGAGCCGACTGACAACCCGAACCTGGAAGGCGGTGCATATATCACCACGGGTGACTACGCCAAGCTGCTCCTGATGCACCTGCGGGGTGGGATGTGTGCAGACAACCAGGTGCTGTCTCAAGCAGCCCTCGACCGGCTCCACGACGACCGCATCGACGATGCCTACGACGGGTCGGCCGGACCCGACACGGGCTACGCCATGGGATGGTGGGTCGACCGCGAGGGCGGCCGTATCCGCGATCCCGGTGCCTACGGTGCCGTGCCCTGGCTCGACCTCGAAGACGGCTACGGCGCTTATCTGGTGATGGAAGCCGATGCTGGGACCGGCCTCGAACTCGCAGGCCAACTGCACGACCTCGTCGAGACCTCAGTGACGTCGCATCGAACTGTGTGACAGCCCCTGTTCATACTGTGAGCATGTGCACACACGCACCGATACACTCGCCGGGTCATATTGACCCTGCTCCGACATCGTGTCGGAGCCGTTGGGCACCAACCGGTGGCCAAAGTCCGAAGGGAGAAAACCACGCATGATGCGTGCCTATGAGTTAATGGTCATCATCGACGGGGACGTCGAAGATGCGAAGGCCCAGTCCTGGATCAAGACGATCGTGGACGACATCGGCAAAGCCGAGGGAACGGTGCACGGAAAGCCCGATTGGTGGGGCAAGCGACCATTCGCTTACCCGATCAATAAGAAGGAATCCGGCTACTACCTCGTGTTGGAGTGCCTCGCCGTTGGCGGCGCACTCGACGAGCTTGAGCGTCAGCTCCGTCTCGCGGACGACATCGTTCGCCACAAGCTCCTCCGGTTGCCAGATGCCGAGGCGGCTCGCCGCGGCATGACTGACGCCGCTGCCTGACTCGGCAGAACCCACGAAGGGAACCACCACCATGTCCAGCAATTCCATCACCCTGATCGGCAACCTCACTCGTGATCCAGAGCTCCGGTACACCACCGGCGGCCGCGGAGTCGCAAGTTTCGGTATCGCCGTCAACCGGCGTTACCAGCAGAACAACGAATGGGTCGAGCAGGTCTCGTTCTTCAACGTCGTGTGCTGGGGCGAACTCGGCGAGAACGCCGCCGCCACCCTGACCAAGGGTTCGCGAGCAATCGTCACCGGCCGCCTCGAACAGCGCAGTTACGAGACGAACGGTGAGAAGAAGTCGATCGTCGAGGTCATCGCTGACGAAGTCGGCCCAAGTCTCCGTTGGGCGCAAGCCCAAATCGAACGCACCGAGCGAACTGGCGGCGGCGAAGGCGGTAACACCGGTGGTGGAAGTGGCGGTGGCGGCAACACCGGTGCCCGTCAGCCCGACCCGGTCTACGGCGACGAAGAGCCGTTCTGACCCTCGATCTCATGATCTCGATTTTGATTCGTCCAGGAAGGACCCACCCGAATGTCTAAGAAAGCGAAAGCCCCGACCCGCGCACCACGCGGGAAGGACGCCAATCCACGCAAGTTCAAGAAGAAGACCAGCCCACTGCTGATCGAGAAGATCGAGTACGTCGACTACAAGAACGTCGACCTACTCAACCGGTTCCTCAGCGATCGGGCCAAGATCCGCGGTATGCGCGTATCAGGCAACAACCGTCAGCAGCAGCTCGAGATCGCCAACGCGATCAAGATCGCTCGCGAACTGGCGCTGCTGCCCTACGCCAAGCGTGTTTCGTCGACTGGTCGTACCCGCCCACCGCGCGACGGCGACCGCGAGCGTCGTGCGCCTCGCGAGGACCGCGAGGCGACTCCTCAGGTCGAGGCTGTCGTCGTCGAAGGTGCCGAGGACGAACTCGGTGGCGACGAGGCAACGATGGAAGCGAGCGAGGGCTGATCATGCAGGTCATTCTCCGCAATCCAGTAGCTGGGCTTGGTAAGCGCGGCGACGTTGTTGACGTGGCTGACGGCCACGCCCGCAACTACCTCTTCCCGAAGAATCTCGCCATGAAGGCAACCCCCGGAGCAATCGAGCAGGCCACCAAGATGCGCCGCAGCCGTGACCTTCGTGACGCCAGCGATCGCGATGCTGCTCGCACCATCGCCACAACGTTGGTTCCGAAGACGATCACGATCACGGCCAAGGCGGGTGTCGAAGGCAAGTTGTTCGGCTCCGTCACTGCTGCCGACATTGTGGCCGCCGTCGAGGCGCAGACCGGCATCTTGATCGAACGCCGTAAGGTTCACCTCGACGAGCAGATCAAGACGCTCGGGGCACACCAGGCGACCGCCTCGCTGCATCACGACATTTCGTTCCCGATCAGTATCGAAGTCGTCGCCGCCAGCTGAATCGAGGTTGGCGATTGCCAGTTTGAAAGGCCCCGTGTGAAACCACGGGGCCTTTCCGCGCCTGCGCAACCTTGTAGTACCCCTCAGTGCACACTGTCCACATGGGCGCGCGTCGTATCCACAGGGCAATTCACACGGTTGTTCCCCTAGCGCCCCACAGGCAATACCCGCGAGAGTGGACTCCCCATGCCCGGCGATGATTATTTCCCGACTGACCACACACCACAACACTCACCACAACGCAACGACCGGCCAAAACGCGGGGGCTCGAGAGGGCGAGTACCACCTCACAACATCGACGCCGAAGAGTCGGTGATCGGTGCTCTTCTGTTGTCTCGGGATGCGATCGGCATCGTCAGCGAGATGGGGCTGCAACCGCACGACTTCTACCGACCCGCCCATCGTCACATCTTCGATGCGATCCGAGGGCTCTATTCGAGCGGTGCTCCCGCTGACACGGTCACGGTCGCCGACGAACTGCGTCGCGCCGGCCTGATCGCCGAGGTCGGCGGGCCGGAGGCACTCCACGAGCTTCAGAACGCCACACCGGCGATTTCGAGCGCAGGTCACTACGCCAAAATTGTCCAGGAGACAGCGCTTCTGCGGCAGCTGATCTTCGCCGCAGGTGACATTGCCGAACTCGCCTACAGCGAACCCGACGACGTGATCAAGGCGCTCGATCAGGCCGAGACGAAGATCTTCAACGTCGGCGAGCAACGCGTCACCGATTCCACGCGCACGTTGGAAGAGCTACTCCCCGGCGTGATGGACCGACTTCAAGAGTCCTACGACCGAGGCGACACGATCACCGGCATCGCCACCGGTTACACCGACCTCGATGAGTTGCTGTCGGGACTGCAACCCAGTGCCCTCTACATCGTCGGTGCGAGGCCTGCAATGGGAAAAACCGCGTTCGGGTTGGGGATGGCTTCGCATGTGGCGCAGCACAGTACGAAGCCCGTGATCGTGTTCTCGCTCGAAATGGGCCACAGCGAGTTGACACAGCGAATCCTGTCGAGTGAGGCACGCGTCGACTCGACCAAGATCCGCACCGGAAAGCTGGCTGAGTCCGATTGGGCCAAGATCGGCAAGGCAATCGGGCGTCTCGAAGTCCCGTTGTTCCTCGATGACAACCCGCGTGTGACTGTGATGGAGATCCGAGCCAAAGCGCGCCGTATTAAGTCCCAGTACGGCGGGATCGGCCTGATCGTCATCGACTACCTGCAATTGATGGGTGGCGACACGCGTGCCGAGAACCGCCAACTCGAAGTGTCGGAGATCAGTCGAAGCCTCAAGATTCTCGCCCGTGAACTCGAGGTGCCGATCGTTGCCCTTAGCCAGCTCAGCCGAACGTTGGAAGCAAGGGGCGACAAGCGCCCGATGCTGTCCGACCTTCGTGAGAGCGGCAGCCTCGAACAGGACGCCGACGTGGTCATGTTCCTGTATCGCGATGAGGTGTATCACCCTGATTCGCCTGATAAGGGTTCGGCTGAAGTGATTGTGGCCAAGCATCGTTCGGGGCCGATCGGAACCAAGCGATTGGTGTTCCTTGGTCAGTACACACGATTCGATAACGCTGCCCGCGGCGTGTAAGCGTCAGAGTCCACGCCGACCGCGCTCGCCCGCCATCCCATCCGTACTCGACACCCGGTCCCCGCTAGCAACAAATGCGATTCGGAACCACCGTTGGTCCTGAACCGGATTTGTTGCTGTTGGGAACCGGTCGACGGTCCTGAACCGGATTTGTTGCCGCTGGGAACCGGTCGACGGCGGAGTCAAACCTCAGTGTGACGTTTGGCGTTCAAATGCAGCGCGCCGCCACTCAGCGTGTCAAATCTGTCAAGATTTGTTCATGGCCAATCGGTTCGGCAGCGCGGTCGTGGTGGTCGTCTCCACCGGGGTCGCCATTTGCGGACTGATGATGATCGGATCGGTCGGACCCAGCCCGGCCGGTGCTCAGCAACTCGGCATCCTGGTTGTGCCGCCAGAAAGCACGACGACCAGCACGACGACCAGCACGACGACCAGCACGCTCGCCCCTGAACAAACGACTCAACCGCCGCCACAACCGTCGCCTGTGCCGCTCAGCGTCACGTCCCCGTCGCAAGGTCCCGACGGCGTTGTGGTCGTTGGGGCCGGTGGTTCGATTTGGATCGAAGGCACATGCTGGGTTGTCGATGGTCAACCGCTCGGGCCAGTCGAATTGTGGGTTCTCGACGGGTCGACCAACGTGATTGAGACGGGCATGCGGGCAGCCCACTGGACCTACGAGTGGACTGCGCCGACCGAGGGCGGGGTGGTTGCGATCCAAGTCTGGTGCGGAGATCCGAAAGGTTTTCAGGACGGTTACCCGCTCGCACGACAACTGGCGATCAACATTGTCGAAGTCGGCCCACCGCCGACGACGCCAACGGCGACGATGGCCGCCAACACGCCGATAGTTTCAATCCCCGAAACCGTCTGACCGTCGTCTGACCGGACTGCCGCAGCCCTCAGGCAGAATGGTTGCATGAGTACGGATTTTGCGGTCGATGCGCGTGCATTGGTCAAACGATTTGGTGACAAAGCGGCGCTCGACGGAGTCGATCTGCAGGTTCCTCGCGGAGCGATCTATGGGCTGCTCGGGCCAAATGGCGCCGGCAAGACGACCGCCGTGCGTGTCCTGACGACGCTGTTACGACCCGATGGGGGCGTCGCCAAGATCGACGGAATCGACGTCGTGGCTGACCCGCACGGCGTCCGTAAGCGGATCGGTCTGACCGGCCAGTACGCGGCTGTCGAGGAGCGCTTGACCGGCCGCGAAAACATGCACTTCGTCGCTCGCCTGTTCCATCTGCCCGCGACCGAGGGCAAGGCGCGCGCCACCGACCTGCTTGAGCGATTCGATCTCGACGAAGCCGGGGACCGCGTCGTCAAGGGGTACTCGGGCGGGATGCGTCGGCGGCTCGATATCGCCATGAGCTTGATTGCTCGGCCGTCGGTTCTGTTTCTCGACGAGCCGACTACAGGACTCGATCCCCGCAGTCGGCTGGCGATGTGGGACCTGATCGAGGAACTCGAACACGACGGCACAACTGTGCTGCTCACAACCCAGTACCTCGACGAGGCCGACCGGTTGGCACAGCGGATCATCGTGATCGACCACGGGAAGGTGATCGCCAACGGAACTGCGGACGAACTCAAGGATCGGATTGGCGGCGACCGACTGCGGGTCTCGATCGCCGACGCGGCAGGTCGCCAATCGGCGTTGGCGACCCTGCAACCGATGTGTACGGGTCAGATTGAAGTCGAGTCAGACGGCCGCACCTTCTCGGCCCCGATCCGTTCTGGTGACCGAGTCGTGCCGGGAGTGATTCGGGCGCTCGATGACGCCGGCATCGATGTGCTCGACGTCGAGGTGCGACGCCCGACTCTCGACGATGTGTTTCTGACGCTGACCGGGCGTTCTACCACTGACGACGACCAGGCAGCGGCGTGATGGATCGTCTCCAATGGGCACTCAAGGACTCGTGGGTCGAGGCTGAACGGCACCTTCGCATCATCCCTCGCAACATCGAGTTGCTGATCTTCGCCACGATTCAACCGATCATGTTCGTGGTGTTGTTCGTGTATGTGTTCGGCGGTTCGATCGAAGTCGCCGGTTTCGAGAACTACGACCAGTTCCTGTTGCCAGGGATCTTCAGTCAATCACTCGTCTTCGGATCGGCCTTCACGGGGATCGGCCTCGCCGAGGATCTCAGCAAGGGTTTGATCGATCGGCTTCGATCACTGCCCATGGCCCGTTCGGCTGTGCTCGTCGGGCGAACTGTTTCCGATCTCGTCCGCAACCTGTTCACGTTCTTCGTGATGCTCGGCGTCGCCTTCCTGATCGGGTTCCGTTTCGAGGGCACGATGTTCGAGGCGATTCTGGCGACCCTGCTGCTGTTGCTCTTCAGCTACGCCTTGAGTTGGGTGCAGGCGCTGATGGGTCTGTCGGTCGGCTCGGTCGAGGCGGCCAACTCGGCCGGCTTCATCTGGATGTTCCCGCTGACGTTCGTGTCGTCGGCTTTCGTCGACCCGTCAACCCTGCCGGGCTGGCTCGAACCGGTCGCCGACGCCAATCCGTTCACGATCGTGACCAACGCCGCCCGCGCCCTCTACAACGGCAACCCTGTTGGCAACGATGCGATCTGGTCGATCCTGTGGTCGGTGGGGATCATCGCCGTTTTCGCCACACTGGCGATTCGCAAGTTCAACAGTTCTACGGTCGCCTGATGCACCCGATCGTCCCGCCGCCGTCTGATCCGTCGTTTGACATCGAGTTCTTCTGGGACCCGGTCTGCCCGTTCGCGTGGATCACGTCGCGCTGGGTGGCGAAAGTCGCCGAGCAGACCGGCTATCGAGTCGACTGGCGGTTGATTTCGCTGCGACTTCTCAACAAAGATAAGGACTACGCCAACCAGTTCCCGCCTGAGTACCAGTTCGGCCACACGGCTGGGTTACGCATGCTGCGTGTCGCCGCCGCGATCAGGAGTGAACTCGGTCGTGAACCGCTCGGCCCGCTGGTCACCGCGTATGGCGAGACCTACTGGGACAAACCGAAGGGTTCAGGTATGCGCGATCGGCTCAGTACTACCGATCACGCTGTCGAAGTATTGACCGCCGCCGGTCTGCCCTCTCGCTTCGCCGAATCGCTCGACGACACGTCGTGGGATCTAATGCTCGACGCCGAAACCGAACTGGCGATCTCGCGAACCGGTCGCGATGTGGGTACTCCGATCATCACGTTCCAACCACCAGACGGGCTTTCGTTCTTCGGTCCGGTGATCTCACGGGTCCCATCCGACGATCAGGCTGTCCCGCTCTGGAACGCGGTCACCACGCTCGCCGCGTTCCCCGGCTTCGCCGAACTCAAGCGCAGCATGCGCGAACGGCCGCAACTCAACATCCTCGGAACGCTGACGGAAACACCGGAGCAGGAAGACTGGAAAGGTGGTCACCGGCGAGGACATCTTCGCAGTGATCGCCTGACAGACTGATGTCGTGTTCCTCGGCGCCGATCTTCTCGCGTGGCTGGTCCTCGCGCTCGGTGGTGCGTTATTCGTCGGCAACCTGATGGCGGTCGTGAAGCCACCGGCGCACCAGCGTGACGAGAGCCATCTCGAACGTGCCCCGATCGGCCGCAGCATGTTGTTCGGTGGGCTCGGTCTGATTGCCGCCCTATGGGCGCTGGCAACGCTGATTGCGGGCTGAGATGGCCGGAGGACCGCTGCAGATCAAGTTCGTCTCGTCGGCGAGCCGCGCCAGTCAACTGCCTGAGTCGGCAGTCGAGGTCGCCTTCGTCGGTCGCTCGAATGTCGGCAAGTCGTCGTTGATCAATGCACTCGCGAACCAGAAGCAGCTCGCCCGAGTCTCCAACACGCCCGGCCGCACGCAGCTGATCAACCTGTTTTCGCTGGCCACGGGAGGCACGCTGGTCGACCTTCCCGGATACGGCTACGCAAAAGTGCCGAGCAAGATCCGGAGAGACTGGCCGGAGATGATCGAGGGCTACCTACTCGACCGGGAGACGTTGGCGATGGTGTTCATCCTCGTTGATGGCGAGATCGGGCCGACGCCGCTCGACACCCAGATGCTCGACTGGCTCCGCGAGAATCAGGTCCCGCACACTGTTGTGGCGACCAAGTGGGACAAGGTCAAATCGTCGAAACGCGACACCCGCCGCCGCGATCTGGCGGCCGGCTGCCAACTCGACAAGGGTGACATCGTCTGGGTGAGCGCCGCCAAAGGCACCGGAATGGACGATCTGCGCAGCCTCGTCGTGACGCATCTCGCATGAATCCGAACTCAGTTCGAGCGTGCCAGACGGAAGGCGTCACGCCGGCGTCGTCACCGCGTTGGCGCTCATGATCCCGCCGATGTGTTCCGGGGTGAAGAACTCGATCGGCGACACGGTGCCGGCGGTAACACTCACAAACGAGTCCATCGCCTCGCGATTTCCATGGACGGCGCCGAGCAACTGCTGCATCTCCGGTGGCGGCGCTTCCAAGGTTGCCAGTTGCGTCGTGAACTCGTAGATCGGAAGCACTTGTGCATCCCGCGTCTGCTGGTACGCCGACATGGCGTCTTCGAATGAGTGAGTACCGCTGAACGTTTGATCAAGCGCTGTGGAACACAGTTCGGCGTCTCGGAATGCGTCGCTCATGCCTTGCGCGGTGATCGGGTCCTTGTTGTAACCGGCGTCTCCAACGAGCGCCCAGCCTGGGCCGAACGGCTTTCGGAAGAAGTTTGGAACCGAACCACCTGCGAAGCGCTCCTGTCGGGTCGCTGCACCGACTCGCGCCGCGAACTCCGGCGACAGCTCGAGCGTCTTGAGGTAGTTCGCCTCGACGTCTGCCTTATAGGCGGTCGCCTCCTCGTACGGCCAACCAACGACGAGCAACGTCAACCCGTCATTCGTCGGGAGCGCCGCCCAGCCGCGGTCAGGCCGAATCGTGATCTCGAAGCCATTCACCGGTAGACCGCTCCAGTACGTGTAGAAGCTCCACTGCAGCATCGGCTTGTCGTGATACTGATCCGGCCCGACGACGTCGGCAACGCGAGAGTTACGTCCGTCGGCGCCGATCACGACCCTGGCACGCTCAACCACCGATTTGCCGTCGTCGCCGTGTCCGCGGATTCCGACCACCGCACCGTCTTCGACCACGACGTCTTCGATGGTGAATCGTTCCCGCACCTCAGCGCCTGCGGCAGCGGCGGCATCTACGAGGATCTTGTCGAGGATTGTTCGGCGTGGTGCGTATGCCGCCGAGAAGCCGTTCGTTGCTCGTGGCTTGCCGGCGATCGTGAACGGCCCGAAGTCGAACGAGTACGTCTCGATCGGTGGACATCCACTCGCCACGACACGATCGAGCAGCCCCCAGCGGCTCAACGCGGCGATGCCGGGGGCGTGAATCAGGTGGGTCGAAACGGTGTCGCTCGGGAACGACGCCCGATCCACCACAAGCACCCGGTACCCCTTTTGCGCCAGCAGCATCGCCGTCGGCGAGCCTGCACAACGTGCGCCCACCACGATTGCGTCATAACTGTTCATGGGTTGTCCTCCTCGTTCGTCATCATTGGTCGTGGTCCAACCATGACATCACCGAACGAATCCCGGATCGGGGAGTTCCCCTATTGTGTGCCTGGTTGTGTGCGGGTGGCATACGCCGCTGCCTCGGCCCGACTTCGCAGTCCCAGCTTGGCGAGGACATTTCCGACGTGGTGCTCGACCGTCTTGCGGCTGACGTAGAGACGCTCGGAGATTTGAGGATTCGACAATCCATGACTGATCAACTCGAGCACCTCTGCCTCACGCTTGGTCAGTACCCCGCCGCCTGGCCTGGCAGAGGGCCGGCGAACTCCCATGGTCCGCAGCAACGCCGACGCCGCATCGGCTTGACGTGCCGCCTGCATACGCTCGAACGCTTCGAGTGCCGCCCGCGCCTCGGCCATTGCAACTTCGGGACGATCGATCATCAGAGCGTTCGCCAGTTCCAGCCGGGCGTCGGCGACGTCCATCGGCATCTGCGCTCGGGTAAAGCCGGTGAGCGCTTCTCGGAGGCAGACATACGGGTCGCCGGTGCCCGCCGCGAGGCAGACCCGCGCCCGAGCCAAAGCTGAGACGGCCAGTAGGAAATCACTCGCATGGAGAGTGGCACATGCGGTGAGTCTCTCTGCCGCCGCTGCAGCGTCCTCGACCCGATGCGCACTGAGTTGTACATCGACGAGCAGCGCCAGCAGCGGTGCCGCCGCGGTACTTGACACGTCGACCTGTTCGAGGGCGCGATCGAGAATGTCGACGGCCAGCGCCGTCTTGCCCTTTTCGAGCTGGATTGCCGCCAGCGGACGGGCGGCGTCGACGTTGCTGACGACATCGACACCCTCTAGGAGTTGCTCGGCTTCCTCGAATCGTCGCTGTCGAACTCGTAGGTCCGCCAGTCGTATGACTGCGCCAGCTCGTAGTGAGGTTTGGCCGAGCCCCCACAGCTGGACAGCTTCGGTCAGCGCAGTGTCGGCTTCAGGCCACCGTCCAGCGGCGGTCAGCAGGCCGCCATAGTGGGTACGACAGAAGGCGGAGACTGCAGGAAGCCGCCGTCGCACGGCGATCGCCTCACCGATGCGAATCCACTGATCTGCGCGCGTGACATCGTGGGCGTGCTCGCACGCCGAGAAGAGCTGGCAGAAAATCTCCTCCAGCACGCAGAAGTCGTCAATCTCACCTCCTGCGACGGCGGCCAGCGACTCGTCGAGGAGCATCATGCCTTCCTCCGTCCGATCAGCGTGTACGAGGCTGGCACCTAGGTAGGCGAGCGTCACGAACTCCAAATCGGTGTCTCCGAGCCGTCGAGCGACACCCAGCGCCTGGCGAAAGCCTTCCTCCTTGCGGGCTCGGTTGCCCTCGAACATGCCGATGTTGAGAGCGACCCAGCCGCGCTCCGGTGACTCGACCGTGTCCGCGAGGATTGTTTGAGCTCGAGCGAGCCAGCCGCTGGCGACGGCTCGATCACCCACGATCGACATGTACATGTATCCGAGGGTTCGGGCCACGCGTACCGCGCCGACGTGGTCGGCACTCGCACGGTGGGCGGTGTACGACCGCTCCCAGTCAGAGATCGCTCGGGGGAAATTGAGTTCAAGATACGACGTACGGGCGAGACCTTCGATCACCTCACCGGCTGTCGAATCGTCGATCATCGCCTCGAACGCCCGTCGAGCTTCAACGGCGTCGCCTGCATGAAGCGCGGCGCGACCCTCGGCGAGTAAGTCCACGCATCCATCCTTCCACGCCCAACTCCGTTCAAGTCGCGCTGAACACGTCATACAGGGGTTGAGAGCGACATGAACGGCGGGGGGGTGGCATGATCCAGTGCTGTGATCAAGCACTTCGACGCTGCCTGGGCTGAACTCATCGCCGAGGGATCTGGCTTTGCCATGACGACGATCGAGGTGCGGGGTGCACCGATGCGGGTGTTCGGTTCGGCCCCTCCAACGATGCGTTCGATCTGGGAGTTGGCCCAGTTCCACGGTGACAAACCGTACGTCGTGTACGAGGACGAGACGTTCACCTACGCCGAAATCGGCGGCCAGGTCCGAGCTCTCTCCCACCTGCTGCGCGATACCCACGGCGTCGGCGTTGGTGACCGCGTCGCGGTTGCGATGCGGAACTACCCGGAGTGGGTCGTGGCGTACTGGGCGACGGCGTCGATAGGCGCCGCCGTCGTCGGACTCAACGCATGGTGGACCAGTCAGGAGATGGCATTCGGGATCTCGGACTCGCGACCGAAGGTGCTGATCGCCGATGACGAGCGCGCCGAACGCGTGCTGCCTGTGCTCGATCAACTCCGCGCCGATCATCCGTTGCATCTCATTACGGTCCGCTCTGACCGTGAACTGCCGACCGATGCATCGCGCTGGGCCGACGTGGTGGATCCGGCGTCGGCACCTCCGGGACTGCCTGACGCGATGATTGACCCCGACGACGATGTCACGATCTTCTACACGTCAGGCACGACAGGCTTCCCGAAGGGCGCGCAGCTGACGCATCGCGGCTCGGTCCACAACATTTTGAACCTCGCCTTCATGACGATGGCAAACGCCGCCGCCGAATCGAAAGCAATCGCTGCGGGTGATTTGCAGCCTCCGAGCCAGCCGCCCGGCGAACTTGGCCAGTCGGTATTCATGGCGCCAACCCCGCTGTTCCATGTCACCGCCAATAACTGCCTGCTCCAGCCGTGCACGTTGATCGGTGGCCGGATCGTGTTCATGCGTAAATGGGATGCGGGACGTGCACTTGAACTGATCGAGCGCGAACGCGTCACCAACTTTTCCGGCGTACCGACGATGAGTCGCGAGCTTCTGATGCACCCCGACTGGGCGACTCGCGACATTTCCAGCCTGAAGGGGATGGGCGGAGGTGGTGCAGCGATTCAGCCTGATCTGGTCGACAAGATCGACAAGTCGCTGGCCGGTGGGTCACCTTCCACCGGTTACGGATTGACCGAGACACATGGCATCGTGACCGCCAACTCGAGCAAGCTCTACACGCTGAAGCCCGCCTCGTGTGGTCGTGTCGTCCCAACGCTCGACGCCAAGCTGATCGACGAGAACGGACGCGACATCGAACCCGATCCAGAAGTAGTAGGGGAACTATGTGTCCGCGGATCGATCGTCATCAAGGGTTACCTGAATCGACCAGAGGCGACAGCCGAGGCGATTCAAGATGGATGGTTCCATACGGGTGACATTGCCAGGATCGACGCCGACGGGTTTGTCTTCATCGTCGACCGGGCCAAAGACATGGTCCTGCGGGGTGGAGAAAACGTCTACTGCTCGGAGATCGAAGCATCAATCTATGAACACCCCGACGTCGCCGAGGTGGCCGTTTTCGGCGTCCCCGATGACCGTCTGGGGGAAGACGTCGCCGCTGTAGTCGTTCTACGGCCGGGGGCGGCGATGACGTCGGATCAACTGCGAGCGTTCCTCGCCGAACGGATCGCCAAATACAAGGTGCCGGCCACGGTGTGGTTTCGGGACGAGCAACTTCCTCGCAACGCCAGCGGCAAGTTCCTGAAGCGCGAGCTTCGCAAGGAACTCACCGGGGAGTAGTCAGTTCGTCAATCAGTGGAACGATCAATGGGGAAGCACTGGTGATCGCGTTGATCGTCGAAACGACCGCAGGCTGAGTCGCCAGCGCAGTCGGTGCCAACGAGTTCGTTCCGTGCGGATCGCGTCATCGATCACGTGAGCGGTGTAGAAGGCATCGTTGATCAACCGGTGACCGTCGTCGATCGCGCCGAACGTCATCGCTGTGGCCATCCCCGCCAACCGTCGAATCTCGTGTGGCACAGAGGGTGCAAGTGGCGCGGCGACCTCGGCAATCGTGCCGTTCGTCCACGACGACGCGATCGAGAGCCCTGCATCGACCAGCGAATCTGTGACGTTGGCCCATGCGCCTCGGATCTGATCGACCGGATTGGGACCGCGAAGCCGCCGCCTCCGGCGTCGCCACTTGAGATACAGAATTGATCCGATCCCGACAACGATCGGCAACAGAGACAGCCCGCCGACGATCGCACCGCGGCCGATCCAGGTTCTCACCCGATTCCACCCTGTGGCTTCTGTGGTCCCATTGGGCGCGGCGTCGACGACTTCCTCCGCCCGGTCCGCTGGGGCTGCGATCGGCGGCTGGGCAGCCGCCGGACTTTGCGCTTCCGGTGGCGGTGGTGGTGCGGTTTCGTCTGTTGTCTCCGACGCCGGCACCGGATCGAACGCAACCCACCCGACGCCGGCGATGTTGACCTCTGGCCATGCTGCCGCATATGACGACAAGAGCGTCAAGGGGTCCTCGATGACGCCTGGAGGAACTCGGAAACCGGTCGCTATTCGCGCCTCGAAACCGAGTGCGCGCACGAGCAGCACGAACGCCGTTGCGAACTGCTCGCTCGAGCCTCGCCGCGTATTGGTCATGAACCGGTCGATCAACGCCCGCTGTTGTCCGCTACCCGGCGCATCCGAATCGAGCTGCCACTCGTCGTGCATCGTTGCTTCGATCCTGCGGATTCGTTCGATCAACCCTCCATCACCTGCCAGGTTGCGGGCCAACTCTGTGAATGTGCCGGCGATCTCGTCGACCTGCCGAGGGACGATTACCGAGTTGGTGGCCGTGACAGTTCTTGCCAACTCAGATTCGGCGTCGAACGAATCGCCCGCGTCCGGCCTTTCGGTGAGCTGTACGACGGTGCGTTCAAGGTCGGTCGCTACGTTCGAGTCGATCGCCAGCGGTCTACCCGGAAAGGGGATCAGGTCGAGACCATCGACGAGTAGTTGAATGCTGAACCGGATTGGCGGTGCGACGTCGGGTCCGGATTGGTCGGCGAAGCCGAGTCGTTGCCCGATCGGGCGCAGCGTGATGCGCGGTACCCAGCGCTGCCCATCGTACGTGTCGAGGGCGGCTAGCCGCCACCGAACAGGCAGCGACGGGCTGATCAAGGTTGACCGATCGGTGATGCGGAACAGTTCGATCGGCGGGTCGATCTGGCGAAGTGCGACGGTGGCTTCGAGCGGGTCGATCAGGACGGCGGTGAGTGTGGCGTCCTCCGCTCGACGCGGATCGGCTCGGTTGGCCCACGTGATCGTCCCTGAGACGATGATCGCTGCCCCCACGATGGCGATACCCGATATCACCAGGGTGCGTTCGCCAAGCAGCGTTCGGCCGCGTTGGCGGACGGATTCGCCCGGGCGGGCGAGCGCCAACGTCACAGCCAACACACCGATCAAAGCGAGCGTCCACGCACTGGGCCTGTGCGGCGCGGCGAGTGCAATCGTTCCCGTCAATCCGGTGACCATCACCGCCAGGGGTGACAGGTGGACACGGGGCCGAGTTGCCAGCCATCCTGCAAGTGCGGTCGTCAGTGCCACAAGCAGTGCGACCGAACCGATCAGCGTCGGTTCGGCAGGACTCGGCCACTCCGTCGTCAACAGCTTTCGGGGTCCATGCAAGATGCCGGAAGTCGCGTCATCGAGCGAACCGCCGTCGACCAAAACGCACACCAGCACAGCCAACGGCACCGACAACACCACGCTTCCGATCCGAATCGATCGACGTAGCGTGAACGTCATCATCGTGACAGCCCCTGGCAGCGCCGGAGCGATCAGCAGTACGGGTTCGAACGAGTCGAATACTTGACCGGCAAGCACGGCGACGATCAGGCCGATCGCCGTGATCAGGACAACCCGCAATCGGATTAGCGCCATGGCCGCCACCGTTGGACGAACTCGGTCGCGGTGCTTGCGGCGAGTGTGATACCGGGTGAGGCGAGCGCACCTTCGCCAACCCGAACGACGGACAGGCGTTCCGTGTGGGTGAGCGTGCTGGACGGGCCCGTTGGTCCGGTGACGAACACAATCGTGGTGTGGTCGAACCCGCCTCTGAACAGCTCACCAAGGGACGCCACTGCGTGTGTCGCCACTTGGCTGACTGGCGTCAATAAGTCGAGCACGAGTGTGTGGCGATCGAGCGGTCGGAGCGCTCCTGGATAGGCGCGATCGGTAGTTCGAACCGTGACCTGTATGCCACTGCGGATGGCGTGAACCGCAACCGACGCGGCGACGTCGACCATCTCCTCAAAATCATCGGCACTGGCAACACTCTCTGCGCAGTCGAGCACGACGGTGAATTCGGGACGCCGCAACTCGACGTGTTCGCGAAGCATCAGTGTTCCCATTCGCGCCGTTGTCGGCCAATGGATCAGTCGCGGGTCATCGCCGACGACGTACTCGCGAAGTGACACGAATCCGCTCAAGGGATCGGACGCGATGCGTCGCATCACCGATTCGTTCTCGACCGTATGCATCGATCCGTACGGACCTTCGAGTGCGTGGACGCGCGGGTGCACGATGATTGTGCTGGTCGAGTCGGACGTACGCAGACCGACGGCCAGTCCAAACGGATCGACTCGCTCGACCGCCCACGGACCGACCTGAAAGACGCCCCGACGGTGGGTTGGAAGGAGTCCGTCGACTTCTGTTCGGTCGTCGGTCGCCAGCGCGGGATGTGGAACGCGAATCTCGGAGTCGTCACACCGATCAACGATCACGGCGCGTGCTGCGCGCCGCCGGCTTGTGTTCGACACGCGATACACGATTCGAATCGGATCACCGCGTGCGACGCGAGGCGCCGCGATCGATCGAATGATCTTGGTTCGGTGTTGACTACGGGCGCTCCACAACGCAACAGCTATCGCGGCCAACAAGCAGACTGCGAGCACAAGCAGTTCCTCATAGTGCCACCACAGTCCGCAGGCCCCCAAGATCACTGCGGCGATCAATCCGCCGAGCCCCGAGTGGGTCAACATCTCAACCCTCGCGGGATCGCGGGACCGCCACCTCATCGAGCAGTTGCGCCACGATCAGGTCGGTTCGTGCTCCCCGTAACTCTGCTTCCGGCGTAAGCGCGATCCGGTGCCCGCAGACCGCAAGCGCGATGTCTTGCACGTCATCAGGTGTCACGAAATCGCGTTCGGCCGTGGCCGCCCACGCGCGCGCGGAACGTAGTAGGGCGATCGAGCCACGAGTTGATACGCCGAGTCGGAGATCAGGATGCGCTCGCGTCGCCGATGCAAGCCGCACGATGTATTCGCTGACACCCCTGGCAACAGTAATCGCATCGATTGATTCGATGACACGTTCGAGCTGTTCTCCGTCGGTTACCTGGGTGATCGTTTCGTCGCGTCGATGCCTGTTGTACTCGTCGAGCAACTGCACCTCTGTGTTGTGGTCTGTGTAGCCGAGGCTGAGCCGCATCGTGAACCGGTCGAGCTGAACGTCGGGCAGCGGGAACGTGCCGTGGAAGTCCTTGGGATTCTGTGTCGCAATCACAAAAAATGGGCGAGGCACCGGACGACTGACACCGTCGGCCGTGACCTGGCGTTCCTCCATCACTTCGAGCAACGCCGATTGTGTCTTCGGACTTCCTCGGTTGATTTCGTCGCCGATCAACACGTTGGTGAAGACGGGGCCTTCCCGAAATCCAAAAGAACCGTTGCGCTGGTCGTACACCATGACACCGGTGATATCGCTCGGCAGTAGGTCGGGGGTGAACTGCACTCGCTTCCACACGCCGGCGACCGAACCGGCGATCGCTTTCGCCAAGGTCGTCTTGCCGGTCCCCGGCACGTCGTCGAGCAGGAGGTGGCCTTCCGCCAACAGGCATGCCACCGCCATTCGAATTTCATGGTGTTTGCCGCGCACAGCCCCGTCAAGATTTCTGACGAGGGCGTTGATCACCGAAGAGACATCACCGACCACGGCGCGAGTGTAGGAGACGGACGCCCCGGGAACGTGCCAGGTCACTGCCACCGATTGGCGAGGACCTCGAGCGCATCGGTCAGAATCTCAGCCAGCAGGTGATCGCGGATCGAGCCGTGGCTGATCGGTTCGGGGTCAGGGATGTCGGGTGGACCGCCGCCGGCCGGTGACTGGATCAGGAGTGACAGTTCGTCAACGATCGGGTCACGACGTGGTCGGAACTCGATCACGTCGGCTTCACCATGCCGGTTTCGCATCGGTTCCGGTGCTTCAGCAGTCTCGTCGCCAGTCTCGTCGTCAGACTCATCGGCGGTACTGATCGGGAACGTGTTCGCCCGGCGCCGCCAGCGATCGATCAGTTCGGGCTCCAATGCCACCTCGTCTGACATCGCGAAGAGTGCGGCAACGGCGTGCTTGCATGCGCGTGAACCGTTCCCTGAATCATCGGGACAGGTGCAGCGCACCCATACATCGCGTTTCGTCGGAACGCCTGCCCCGGCCTTGGCTTCGATCGTGACCACGTACGGCGCTGCCCGACTGCCCTGGATCTGGGCGGTGACCGAGCCGTGCCCGATCACGATGTCAGTCACGGCATGGTCTGCCCAATACCGCTTGCCGCGCGACAACCGGCCCTGGTCGCTGAGTTCCGCAGCGAGCACCTTGATCATCGTCGCCGGCAACCGTCCTGGGGAATTGGGTCCGTATGGCTTCCGCGGTCGGCTCATGTGGCCCCGGCATCGAGTACGACGAGTTGTGCCAGATCGTCAGTGCTGAGTTCGGACAACCACGCTTCACCGGTGCCGATCACGGCATCGGCGATCTTGCGTTTGTCGTCGATCACCTGACCGATCCGCTCCTCGACCGTGCCCTGGCAAACCAGCTTGTGGACGTTGACCGTGCGTTGCTGACCGAGCCGCCATGCCCGATCGGTGGCCTGATCCTCGACCGCCGGATTCCACCAACGGTCGTAGTGGATCACCTGGCTGGCGGCTGTCAGGTTGAGTCCGGTGCCCCCGGCTTTCAGCGACACGAGTAGGAGCGGCGATCCGAGCCCGGCTTGAAAGTCGGCGACCATTCGGTCGCGACCATTCTTGGAGACGCCGCCGTGCAGGAACGGAGCGTCGGTCCCGAATCGTTCCTTCACGTGGCGTTGCAGCAGATCGCCCATCTCGCGGAACTGCGTGAACACGAGGGCGCGTTCGTCGACATCGAGCAGTTCGTCGACCAGCTCGTCAAACCGGTTGAGTTTGCCGGAGCGCCCCGCCAACCGGGATCCGTCTTTCAGCGCATGCGCAGGATGATTGCAGATCTGCTTCAAACGCGTGAGCGCCGCCAACACGGTTCCGCGTCGTCGCATGCCTTCCAGCTCCTTCGCATCGATCAGCAGCTGATCGACCACCTTCTGGTATAGCACCGCCTGCTCTTTGGTGAGCTGGGCATAGGCGATCTGCTCGATCTTGTCCGGCAGATCGGGAATCAGGCGACGATCGGCTTTCGTGCGTCGCAGCACGAACGGTTGCGTGAGCTGGCGTAACCGCCCGGCGACCTCGACGTCGTTGAAGCGCTCGATCGCCGTCGCGTACCGCTCACGAAACCGCTGCTGGCTGCCCAGTAGTCCAGGGTTGACGGCATCGAGGATCGCCCACAACTCCGACAGTCGATTCTCCACAGGAGTCCCGGTGAGCGCCAGCTTCTGAGCGGCAGGCAGGCGGCGAACCGCCTTGGCGGCCTTCGTGCCTGCGTTCTTGATCATCTGCGCCTCGTCGAGCACGACTGTGGTCCACTGCACCGCTGCCAGGGCATCGATGTCACGCGGCAGTAGGCCGTAGGTAGTGATCACGATGTCGGCGTCGGCGAGGCCGAACAGGGCAGGCTCGCCGACCTGACGGCTGGCGCCGTGATGCACCACGACACTGAGGCCGGGCGTGAATCGTTTTGATTCGGCTTCCCAGTTGTGAACCACACTGAGCGGGCAGATCACGAGATGCGGGCCGGGTCGCTCGACGAGGTGTGCGAGCGTGGTTGCGGTCTTGCCGAGCCCCATATCGTCGGCGAGACAACCTCCAAGACCGAGCCTCGTGAGGAACTGCATCCAGGCCAAGCCACGACGTTGGTAGTGCCTCAGTTCACCGACGAACGTGTCGGCTTCGTGGACTTCGTCAAGTTGCTCGTCTGGCAGCCCGGCGAGCAACGAACGAATCCAGTTCTCGTCAGCACCGAGCGCGTCAGGCTGGTCGTGAACCATCTCGATCGGTACGTCGCCATCGAGTTGCTCACCCGACGCCATCCGCAACAGCTCGACGGCGCCGAGCGTGGAGCGCTGCTTGATGTGCTCATCGAGCATTTGGCGGGCGCGGCGCAGGCCTGCCGGGTCGATCCGCACCCACCGGTGCCCGGCCCGCATCAGCGTCGATCCGGCGGCTTCGACTCGGGCCAACTCGGCCTCCGAGATAGGCGTATTGTCGATGATCGCTTCCCACGCGACGAGCGCCTCCTTTCCGAAGCGCGCTTTGCGATCGTCCTTCGGTGACTCGGAGGCTGTGCCGCGCACTGAGACTTTTGCCTTGACGAGGTGCTCAGGCCCGATCAGTTCGATTCCGAGCCGAGCCAGTTCCGCCGGCGCGATGTCGATGAAATCGTCGGCCTCGTCGATGTCGAGTTCGACGCCGGCGGGTTCGTGTTCGATCCCGAGGTCAGTAAGCACGCCGATGTTGGCGGAAACCAACGCGGCCAAACCTTTGATCTCGTCGATCAAGGTCGTCAGTTGCGACTCGCCGCCGGCGAGATCGATCGCCGAGGCTGACGAGCTCCAGACATCGTCGGCGCTGCACCAACGGCCGGGGTCAGCGTCGTCGACCAACTCGAGGTCGACGAGCCAGGGGTCGAGCGCATCGTCCGGCAGGGTCAGCCGAACACGACCACGCACAACTGGTTGACCGTCGAGTCGTCGTCGGTGCCGGTCGAGCGTACGGCCGAGTTCGTTGAGCGCATCGTGGAATTCATCGGTGCCGTTGCGGATCACCGGGTCGGGCTTCGCAAGTGAAGCGAACACCGCTCGTATTGCCTGCACGTCGATCGAGCGTTGCCGTCCGAGTTCCGGCTTCCAGCCGGCGTGATGGAGGAAGGACCGAGCGACACCATCGACGAGTGTCGTCACGATGTCGAGCGTCGAGGCGGTTGAACCATTGCGACAGACCGCCGGGGCGATCGACGCCGCATGTGCGAGGGCGTCATGGTGCGTGGCGTCGAGAACTGGCCGCCACCGGGCGACGAGAAACGGACCCTCCTGGAACACCTCCGGCGAAACGCGTTGAGAGCTGACGAGCCCTGTCGCAAACTGCGTCAACGCAGCGAACCAGGCAATCGACGGCGACAGTTCCTCACCGTTCGGTGTCTCGGACAGCCACACCGCCGCGCCGAACGGGTCGAGGCTGACGGTCGGAAGCGGTTTGCGGGCACCGCTCGGCAGCTCCAATGTCAGCCTCGAGAGTTCGCCATACGAAATCGGCGAATCGTGCCAACCCTTGTCGCGATCGGCACTCCACCGGCTGCGTCCGAAACCCCCGTACAACCAGGCCGCCGACGCCGCGGTATCGCCGTTCCAGCCCCACACATGTAGTGCCCCAGACCGCCATGTGCCCTGAGCCACAAACGGAGATCGCTCACGAGACATACAACGTTGAGGGTACCTACGGGGTATGGCAGTCAGGTTTTGTCAGGCGCGCCGATCTCAGCTACATCTGAAGTTGCGGTGCACGTGTTCGCCAGCCGAGACTTGCGGCGTGAGCATCTACTCCCCACCACTTCGCGATATCCGGTTTGTGCTCGATCACGTCGCTGATCTCGGAGCGATTGTTGGCACCCAACGGTTTGGCCACGTCGACAGCGAGACGGTTCATGACGTGCTGGCCGAGGTCGGCCGGTTCATGGCCGAAGTGGTTGCTCCCACCAACATCGACGGGGACCGCATCGGGTCACGCTGGAATTCTGACGGCACAGTCACCACGCCCGACAGTTTCAAGCCGGCGTACCGCCAGTGGGTCGAGCTCGGTTTCGGAGCGGTGCCGTTCGACCCAACCTACGGTGGTGCCGACTTTCCGTGGGTGACGGCGATCGGGATTCAGGAGTTGCTGACGTCCGCCAACATGGCGTTGTCGCTGTGCCCACTGCTGACCCAAGGGGCGATCGATGCGATCCACGCTCACGGGTCCGATCAGCAGAAGTCGATCTACCTCCCGAAGATGCTCACCGGCGAGTGGTCAGGCTCGATGAACCTGACCGAACCACAGGCAGGGTCCGATGTCGGAGCCGTGCGGACCAAGGCTGAACCGGTTGGTGACGGCTCTTGGCTGATCACCGGCCAGAAGATCTTCATCACCTACGGCGAACATGATTTGACAGACAACATCATCCATCTCGTACTCGCCCGCACGCCCGGTGCACCGCCTGGAACCAAGGGGATCTCGATGTTCCTTGTTCCGAAGTTCCTGGTCAATCCTGACGGGTCGCTGGGTGATCGTAACGACGCCGTGTGTGTGTCGATCGAGCACAAACTAGGGATTCACGGTTCGCCGACCTGCGTGATGTCGTATGGCGAACAGACCGGTGCGATCGGCTGGCTGATCGGTGGCGAGAACGAGGGCATGCGCAACATGTTCACGATGATGAACAACGCCCGCCTGTCGGTCGGGCTGGAAGGTTTGTGCCTCAGTGAGCGGGCTTACCAGCAGGCGTTGCAGTACGCACAGGATCGCCTGCAGGGTCACGCTGCCGGCGCGCCGAGCGGAACCTCGAGTGCGATTATCGATCACCCTGACGTGCGTCGCATGTTGATGACCCAACGAGCCTGGATCGATGCGATGCGATGTCTCGTCTACACCAATGCCGCAGCACTTGATCGCGCCGACGCGGCTACCGATCCGGACGAGGTACGCGGCTGGCGCGAACTCGCCGATCTGCTGATTCCCTTGACCAAAGGTTTGTGTACCGACGTCGGCAACGAGATGACTTCGCTGGCCCTGCAGATTCACGGCGGAATGGGTTTTGTCGAGGAGACCGGTGTCGCCCAGCACTATCGCGATATTCGAATCTCGGCGATCTACGAAGGAACCAACGGGATTCAGGCGGCAGATCTCGTCGGCCGCAAACTCTCGATGCGCGGTGGCGGTGTGATCACGGACCTGCTCGATGAGTTCGATACTCGGGCCGCCCAGTTGACGGCGATACCGGCGTTGGCCGAGTTTGGCGCCCAGTTACATGCGGCGGTTCTCGTCGCTCGAACTGCGACGGCACATCTGATCTCGATCGCCGGCACGGATCAACGTTCGTTGTTGGCCGGTTCGTCACCCTTCCTGCGGCTGCTCGGCACTACCGTGTGCGCAGGACTGCTGGCGAAAGCGGCGCTCGCTGCGCTCGAACATGACGACGACTTTCATGTCGCCAAGGTGGCGTCTGCTCGGTTCTTCGGTGAACAGGTGCTGCCCACCACGAGTGGACTGTTGGCGGCCGTCGTCGCCTCCTCTGATCTGCTCTTCCAGCTTAACTTCAATCAGTTCCACTCATAAAAGTTAAGTCGGTATGTATCAAGTTTGGAACACCAGCGTAAGCTTTCGCTATGGCGCTCGATCCGAAGAAGTGGACGGTCAAGACTCAAGAGGCATTCGCGGCGGCGATTGATCAGGCCAAGTCGAACTCGAATCCCGAACTGACTCCTGACCATCTGCTCGTTGCGCTCGCCTCGCAGGAGGGCACCGTCGTTGCCGCCGTGCTGGCGAAACTCGGCCAATCTCCTGGAATGGTTCGAGACCGCGCTCAGACTGCCGTCGACAAGCTGCCACAGGCCCACGGCGGCAGCGAACCGCGGTTGAACCGTGAGCTCAACACCTTCTCCGAGCGGGCTGACCAGTACCGCAAGGATCTGCGAGACGACTATCTCTCGGTCGAGCACCTGCTGTTGGCGATGAACGATCGACTCGGCGTTGGGAGCGAGGAGCTGCTCCAGGTGCTGCGTGACGTGCGCGGTAGCCACCGGGTCACCGATCAGAACCCGGAAGAGAAGTTCGCCGCGCTCGAGAAGTACGGGCAGGACCTGACGCGTCGTGCCGCCGACGGCAAAATCGACCCGGTGATCGGCCGCGACGACGAAATTCGTCGTGTCATCCAGGTGCTCTCGCGTCGTACGAAGAACAATCCAGTGCTGATCGGCGAGCCGGGCGTCGGCAAGACCGCGATTGTGGAGGGTTTGGCGCGACGAATCGCCGACGGCGATGTGCCAGAAGGGCTCAAGGGTAAGCGGTTGATTGCACTCGACATCGCCTCGATGCTGGCCGGTGCCAAGTATCGCGGTGAGTTCGAGGAGCGGCTCAAGGCCGTGCTCAAAGAGATCACCGATGCTGCCGGAGAGGTGATCACGTTCGTCGACGAACTACACACGATCGTCGGTGCCGGTGCGGCCGAGGGCGCGATGGATGCCGGCAACATGATCAAGCCGATGTTGGCGCGCGGCGAGCTCCGGATGATTGGAGCGACGACCCTCGACGAGTATCGCAAGTACGTCGAGAAAGATCCCGCCCTCGAGCGTCGATTCCAGCAGGTATACGTCGGCGAGCCCTCGGTGGAGGACACGATAGGCATCTTGCGTGGCCTCAAGGAACGGTACGAGGTACACCACGGCGTCCGGATCCAAGACTCTGCGCTGGTCAGCGCCGCTGTGTTGTCGAACCGGTATCTCACCAACCGATTCCTGCCAGACAAGGCGATCGATCTGATGGACGAGGCGGCCTCGAAACTTCGGATCGAGATCGACTCGATGCCGACCGCAATCGATGTTGTGCAACGCCGGATCCTGCAACTCGAAATCGAACAGGTCGCGCTCGACAAGGAGAGCGACGCGGCATCAGTCGATCGGCTTGATGCGCTACATGAGGAACTCGCCGAGCTCAACGCCGAGGCGCACGTTATGAAGACACACTGGGAGGCTGAGAAGCAAGCGATCGACGCCATCCGAAATCTGAAAGAGGAGATGGAGCATCTTCGGACGCAGGTCGAGCGTGAGACCGATCTCAACGTTGCAGCCGAGATCCGCTACGGCCGGATTCCGGAGCTGGAACGCCGCGTCGAGGAAGCAACGGGTCACCTCAACGAGTTGCAGCACGACACGCGGATGCTCAAAGAGGAAGTCGACGCCGAAGACATTGCCGAAGTTGTGGCGAAATGGACTGGCGTTCCGATGACCCGGCTGCTCGAAAGCGAAATGAGCAAACTGATTCAGCTCGAATCATCGCTGCACAAGCGGGTCGTCGGTCAGGACGACGCGGTGACCGCCGTCGCCAACGCGATCCGACGTAGTCGGGCCGGGCTGTCTGACCCGAATCGGCCGATCGGCTCATTCATGTTCCTCGGCCCGACCGGCGTCGGGAAAACCGAACTGGCGCGGGCACTGGCCGAGTTCCTGTTCGACGACGAGCGGGCGATGATCCGGATCGACATGGGCGAATATATGGAGAAACACTCGGTCAGCAGGCTGATCGGTGCACCACCCGGGTACGTCGGCTACGACGTGGGCGGTCAACTCACCGAGGCTGTTCGCCGTCGGCCGTACGCCGTCGTGCTGCTCGACGAGATCGAGAAGGCTCATCCCGACGTGTTCAACGTGCTCCTCCAAGTACTCGACGATGGTCGCCTGACCGATGGGCAAGGCCGCACCGTTGACTTCACGAACTGCGTGTTGATCATGACCTCGAACCTGCAGGGAGATCCAACCACGTTCTTCCGGCCCGAGTTCATCAATCGAGTCGACGACATCATTCGTTTCCGTTCGCTGACCCTCGAGGACCTGCGCCACATCGTGTCGATTCAGCTCGAGCACTTACGTTCACGGCTGGCCGACCGTCGGATCAGTTTTGCGGTGACCGATGCCGCGATGGACCTGCTGGCGACGATCGGATTCGATCCGACGTACGGGGCGCGCCCGCTGAAACGAGTGATTCAACGTGAACTCAGTGACCGGGCTGCCGTCTTGATTCTTGAGGGTCGCGTGCAGGAAGGTGGAGCGATCACCGTTGGCGTCACGACGACAGACGCGGGCGAGGGTAGCGATCAGCAGTTCCAGATCACTACCTCCGAGTTTGCGGAAAGTTGACGAGTAACCGACTCTTGGTTTGCACATAATGCGACATACTGACGTAGTTTCCTTCCGTTCGCCGTCTCCAGGGATCCCGCCCCTTGGAGACGGCGATTGGTTTTTCTGGAACGGTTCGGAGCGACTCACCCTTTCGAGTGGGTACCTCTGACGAGCCGGTATCGGAGCCTGAGCGGAAAATTTCCGACGACGTCGAGTGTCGCTCCGTCAACTTGCGCGAGACGTCTCGCCAATGCCAGACCGCGACCGTGTCGAGCGGCCGGGTCGACCGGGCCGTCGAACATCGACTTGAGCCGGTGCGGTGGAACCCCCGGACCCTGGTCGATGACCACAACCGAGGGGCCGTCGATCATCAACGTCACTGTGCCTGCCCCATGCCGCAGGGCGTTGTCGATCAGAATGTCGATGATCTGGCCAGCCAGCCCCTTCGTGCCGACAACAGGGGGAGCCGTGTGTGAGGTGATCACCGAGATGACTCGTTTGACGGCACTGAATCGCGGTTGCCATTCCTTGACATGGTCATTGATCAGTGTCGCCAGGTCAAACACTGTTCGTTCCTGATCGGATCGGTTGCGGGTCACCGCCAACAGTTCGTCAATCGTGGAGTTCAGTTGGTGGGTTTGGACCAGGGCAGCCTCGGCCTCCGAAACAACGGCCGTCGAGTCGTTCATCGACAATATTTCGAGTCGCATCGCGATTCCCGTGATCCCGGTCCTCAATTGGTGCGTAGCGTCGGCCGTGAAGTGACGTTCGTTCGACAACATCGCGTCGACCCGCTGCGAGCTGTGATCGAGCGCCGACTCGATGTCGTCGATCTCGGGGATGTGGGTCCTCCCGACGGGCTGCAGGCTGAAGTCGCCGTCACCGATTCGCGCCGCACGAGCCGCAAGCCGTTCAAGTGGTCTGGCGAGTTGATGCGCCTGCACAGCAGCCAGCGCGGCGGCAGCGAACAGCGCACCAATCGCAAGTCCGAGCAGGATATTGAGTTGGTCGCGGAACTGGTCGTCCAAAGGATCTGCGTCGGTGATCACGATGACTTCAGTTCCGTTGTCAGTAAGCCGAGACGCCATGCGTGTCGACTCGAGCCCGAACGGAAAAATTGGGTTCGAGGAATTACCCAATGGGTCGACAATTGTGAGCCCGTCACGTGGCCCGAGCACATCTCGGATCTGATCAAAGTCAGGCTGGCGGTCGGCGTTCAGGTCGGTGTTGATCGAGTTGGCGACGGTCGCCACCTGTGTCTCGAGGCGCGCCTCGATTTGCCGTTCGGCGGCGTTGTAGACGATCAGACCGATCGGTACCGCGATCGTGCCGAGCACGACGAGCACGATGGCGATCGTGGACACGACGAGGCGACGACGCATGGTCGTTCGTCGTCAGCCTTCGAACCGGAACCCCACGCCTCTGACGGTCACGATCAGCGTTGGCGGATCGGAGAGGTCGCCAATCTTGCGTCGCAGTGTCGAGACGTGAGTGTCGAGGGTGCGGGTCGAACCCCAATAATTCTCGTCCCACACCGACGACATGATTTGCTCGCGTGTGAACGTGGCGTCAGGTTTGCTCATCAGCAGTGCAAGCAGATCAAATTCTTTCGAGGTGAGTTCCAGTTCCTCACCATCGTGGTACGCCCGACGTGACTCGGTGTTGACACGAAGCGGACCTCCACTGAGTTCACGCGGGATCTGGTTGGCGGCTTCGGCGATCCGTAGCCGAGCCCGAATCCGGGCGACGAGCTCTGCTAGTCGGAACGGTTTCGGGACGTAGTCGTCGGCTCCTGCGCCGAGTCCGACGATCACGTCCATCTCCTCGGCGCGAGCCGTGAGCATGATGATCGGGATCCCCGGTCGGTCTTCCCTGACCTTCCGGCAGACGTCGAGTCCGTCGATGTCAGGCAGTGTGAGATCGAGCAGCATCAGGTCCGGTTTGCCGGACGTGGCGATGCTGACCCCTGCGGTGCCGGTGGCGGCGTGCAGCACGTCGAAGCCTTCGGTGGCGAGCACACGAAGCAGTGGTTCACTGATCCGTTCGTCGTCTTCAACCAGCAGAATGGTCGTCACGCTGCGATAATAGGCCACTCAGAGGGGTTGCACATGTACGCGGTGTTCTAGATCAGTTCAGGTTCGCCGGCGGAGTGCGTTTGCGTGGGCCGGAAACCCTTCGTGCTCGGCCAACGCGATCACCGAAGGAGCCATACGGCGTAAGGCTATTTCTGTGGCGTGGGCGATCGCCGTTCGCTTCATGAACGTGGCCGCGGTGATGCCGGAACTGACGTGCGCAAACCCGCTGGTTGGGAGCGACGCAGGGCAACCGATCACGAAGTTGGCTGCGCTGAACGGGGTGTGCTGGCCGATCAGGATCTCACCGGCATTCATCAGACGGTCAACGACTTGCTCGATCAGACCGTCGGAGACAACGACTTGAAGATGCTCTGGGGCGTACAGATTGGCAATCTCGATCGCCTCGTCGAGCGAATCGACGATCACACAACCGCCATTCGGACCGAGCGCAGCGCGTGCCGCGTCAGCTCGCACCGCCGGCAAGTCGAGCAGTTGGCGCTCCAGTTCGAGATCGACGGCAATAGCTAGCGCAGAGTCGTTCGTCAACAGTACGACCGATGTGTCGGTGCCGTGCTCGGCTTCGATCAGCAGGTCGGCCGCCAGCAACATCGGATCGGCGCTGGCATCGGCAATCACGACGCTTTCGGTGGGGCCGAGCAGCATCATCGTGGTGACCCCGTGGCGCTGCATCTCTACCTGGGCGATCGTGACCGCGGGCGAACCTGGCCCGACAATCTTGCGAACCCGGGGGATCGTCTCAGTGCCGAATCCGAGCGCCGCGATCCCAGTTGGGCCGTTGACCCGGAACACGTTGCGGAGCCCCAGCTTGCGACACACCACCAGCACCGCCGGGTCGACCTCGCCACGGCCACCCGGCACCGGTGGTACGACCAACGCCAGTTCCGGTACGCCTGCGACGATTGCGGGAACGGCAAGTTGATACGCGACGCTCGGATAGCTGGCTTTCCCTGATGGTGTGAACAGGCCGGCCGAGGTGATTGGGCTGAACTTCTCACCGACGGTCAGGCCCGGCTCGGCCTCAAAGGACCAGTCGGGGGTCCGTGCCAGTTGTTGTTCGTTGAACGCTTGCAAGTGTGCAATGGCGTCGTCGATGGCGTCGTCGACTTCGTCGGTGACGTGCGCAGAGTCGAACTCGTCGTCGCTGATCCGCAGTTGGTTCGGTTCGAGTTCGATCCGGTCGTGTCTTGCTAGTGCGTCACACACGGCCGCATCACCGCGAAGTCGGACGTCCTCAATCAACTCCCCGATTGATGCGCGCAGCGCCGGATCAAAAATGTCGTCTAGTCCGCGATTGAGCAGGGAATCCCGGTCGGTCTTCGACATGTCTGCCCACCGTTGAACCCGCATCACACTCATCGATTCCACGGTACCGGTGCGTGGTATCTGCGCACGTCACCGGTATTGAAAGTCGTTCACGTGAGCTTTTTGGCAAGTCGGATCTTGGCGACCGCCTCGGGGTCGGCGAGGGCGGCCATGGCGATCTCGTAGTCGGGGAGCGAGTACACGTCGCCGTCGTCGTTGATCATGATGAACCGGTCCAACTGGGCAAGAAACGTGCGGTCGTGGCTCACTGCCAGCACCGTCCCAACAAAGCTGTCGAGCGCCCGCTCCAAGGCCTCTGACGACTCGATGTCGAGGTTGTCGGTCGGCTCGTCGAGCAGCAACACGTTGTGACCTTCGAGTTCGAGGATCAACACTTCGAGCCGCGCCTTTTGTCCGCCTGACAACGTGGCGTACTCCTGGCGGGCATTTCCTGCGAGTCCGTAGCGCCCGAGTGAACGCATCGATTTCTCGTCATCGAACACTCGTGCTCGCACAATGTCGATGCACTCACGTCCCCGGAAGTCGGGTCGATCGTTGATCTGTGTGAACGTGCCGACCGACGTGCGCGGCCCAAAGTTGATCGCACCTTCGTGGGTGTCGATCGACCCGGCGATGGCGTTGAGTAGGTGGGTCTTGCCGGTGCCGTTGGGGCCGATCAGACCGACCCGTTCGCCGAAGTGGACCTCGTCGCTGAAAGGAAAGAACAGGTCGCCGACCGACACGTCGAGGATCTGAATCACTCGTCGTGCCGAATCGGCACCGCGCAGCTTGACGTGAATGTTCTGATCGGGTACCGGTGGCGGAGGCGGGCCGATGGCGACGAACTTCTCCCAGCGAGTCTCAGCCGCGTTGGCCTTGGTGGCGTTCTTGAAGTTCTGTGCAGCGCGCTGCTTCATGATCTTCATGTGGTGGAAGAGGCGGCGCTCCTCGTCGTTCCACCGCTTCAGGGCGTCGCCGAGCAGTTCCTGGCGACGCGTACGCGCCTCGGGGAACGTCGTGTACGAGCCACCATGAACCCAGCATCCGGACCCTTCGATCACGATGATCTTGGTGGCGACCCGTTCCAGCAGGGTGCGGTCGTGGCTGACCATCAGGATCGTGCTCTTGCACATCTTGATCTGATCCTCCAACCAGACTCGGGTAGGAACGTCGAGATAGTTGTCTGGTTCGTCGAGCAGCAAAATGTCGGCACCAGATGTGAGTAACAGGTCGAGCACGAGCCGTTTACGTTCACCGCCAGAGAGTTCACTCACGAGCCGAGTTGCGAAGTTGGTGACCGGCGACTTGACGCTGCGACGAGCCGCCGCCGCCCATTGCGATTCGAGCTCGTAGCCGCCCATATCGCCCCACACCGTGAGTGCTTCGGCGAATGCCATGCCGCCCTCGAAGTTCGCATCGGTGCTGTCGAGCATCGTTCGCTCGGCCGTCACCATCGCTCGACCGGCGTCGCGCAGGTGTGCAGGGGCGACCTCGATCAGCATGTCGCGCAGCGTGTCGGTCGGGCGTGACATGCCGACGTCCTGGGTCATCACGAGCACCGATCCGCCGAGCGCGTAATCGCCTTCGTCGGCGTCTAGTTCACCGGCCAGGATCCGCAGGATGGTGCTCTTGCCGACACCGTTGGCGCCCACGAGAGCGGCGTGCTCACCGGGGGCGACGCCGAATCCAACCTCGAAGAACAACGAGTCGACGCCAGGTGGTGCGTATTCGAGTTCGGAGACCGAGATGCTGCTCACAGGCCAACCATCTTGCCGTGGACCCTGGCGAGTTAGCCACGCCGTGTCGCGTTTCTCCGCTTGCCAGCCGGAAATCCGCGACACGGTCGACCATTCGGTCACAACGAATCATGTCAGTCGCAGACTGTCGAGATGGCGTGGCGCCCTGCCGGCTGGGCCGGCAAGGAGGGCTTCAAACAGTCAGGACGTTGGCGGTTCGGTTGACGGTTGGCGCATGGGGAGTTGGTTTCGCCATACACCGTCCAGAGCGTGGAGGGCGGCTGCTACTGCAGGGGCGGTTGGCACGAGGCCGATTTCGCCGACTCCCTTGATTCCGTACGGCGATCGGGGCTGCGGTACTTCGACGATTTGAACATCGATCGTTGGAACGTCCTTGGCGCGCAGGATCCCGAGCGATCGCAACGTCATATTGGTCGGAAAGCCTGTCTCAGGATCGGTCGGGAAGTCCTCGGTGAGGGCATAGCCGAGACCCATGTGGACACTGCCTTCGATCTGACCTTCGACGAGTGTCGGATTGACCGCCCTGCCGACATCGTGGACGGCGACGACCTTGTCGATCTTGCCGGTCTGACGATCGGCGATCACCAATTGTGCGGCGTAACTGAAGCAGGAGTGGATCGTCGGATTGGCGACATTCGGGTCGCCCAACTTCTGGGTCCAATCGACCAGGCACTCGCCGTAGTGATCGATATCCGGCACACAGCCGGCAGCGAGCGCCGCCTCACACGCCTGCTGCACGGAACCGGCAGCCATCAGCGTGCCGCGGGAACCGGTCGTCTGGCCGAATCCGAGCTCACGCGTCGTGTCGACAACCACGTCGATCAGGTTCGGGTCGATCCCGAGTTCGTGAGCAGCAACTTGCAGCGCGACGGTGTGGACACCTTGCCCCATCTCGGTCCAACCGTGGCGAACCTCGACCCTCCCGGTGTCGGAACGGAACCGAACGACTGCACCGCTGACCTCACGGAATCCGTTGCCGAGCCCGGAGTTCTTCATCCCGAGGCCCAACCCGACGGCGTGACCCTCGGCCAGGGCGAGGTCATACGCGGGCTTGATCTGGTCGAGGCAGGCTTCGGCACCACCGGCGCCGTCGTCCATGATCTGACCGGGACCCCATTCGTCGCCCGACCGAACGACGTTGCGTTTGCGGATCTCCCACGACGAAATCCCGACCTGCTCGGCGAGCCGATCGAGTACACCTTCTGTGGCGAACTGGGCCTGGTTGGCACCGAATCCTCGGAACGCGCCGCACACCAGGTTGTTCGTGCGGACGGCGATCGTCTCGACGTCGATCGCTGCCCATCGGTATGGCCCGACGGCGTGCCCGGCGGCGCGTTCGAGCACCTTCATGCCAACACTCGCATAGGCGCCGGAGTCGCCGATCCCACGCGCCCGCAGCGCAGTCAACCGACCATCGACGTCGCAGCCGGCGGTCAACGTGAGCGTGATCGGGTGGCGCTTGGCGTGAATCCGGAAGCTCTCCTCGCGAGTCAGGGTGCACTTCACGGGGCGATCAAGCAACCACGCCGCCAGAGCGGTCTGGGCTTGGTTGCTCATGTCTTCCTTGCCACCGAAGGCGCCACCGTTCGACACCAGTTCAACCGTGACGCGGTCGCGCTCCAGGTCGAGCACGGCGGCAATGTCGTTGCGGTCATCCCACACGCCTTGGCCGCCCGAGTAGACGTGCAGCGAGCGCTGATCTCCGGCACCCGAAGGCACCGCCAGCGTTGACTCCGGTTCGAGAAAGGCATGCTCGATGCGCTGCGTGGTGAACGTCTCGTGGACCGTGAACGCGCTCGCCGCAAGCGCCTCATCGAAGTCGCCGCCGCGTCGGTAGGCGCTCTTCGAAAGCTGGTTCGATTCGGTGCCCCACACCGCGAGTGGGCTCTCGGCGCCGAGCGCCGCTACGGGATCGGTGACCGGCTGGTGTACGCCGTAACCGATCTCGACCAACTCGACGGCGGACCGCGCCTGCTCCCGAGTACCGGCCACCACGACGGCGATCACGTCGCCGGCGCACGACGTGCGACCGCCGATCGGGATCATGATCGGCCAGTCCTTGTAGATCAATCCGACCCTCAGTTCACCGGGAATATCGGCTGCGGTGAATACGGCGACGACGCCATCGGCACCGAGCGCGCCAGCTGTGTCGATCGACACGACGTCAGCCCGTGCGTAGTCGGTCAGACGCAGCGCGGCATGCAGCATGCCGGGTACGCGAATGTCGTCGATGTAGTCGCGGTCACCAAGTGTCAGTTCGGCGGCCTGGTACTTCGCCCCGGCCCCGCCGATTTCGCCGGAGAGTGCCGGGGTGCAGACCTGACCTTGGGCGACACACTCGATTGCGTCAAGGATCTTGACGTACCCCGTGCAGCGGCAGAGGTGCGCTCCGAGGTGTGGTGCCATCTGTGTGCGAGTGAGCGACGAACCCTTCTTGTCGATCTGGGCCTTGGCTCGCATCACAATCCCAGGGATGCAAAATCCGCATTGCAAACCGCCGCAGGCGGCAAAGGCGTTTGCAAACGCGTCACGCTCGGTTTGATCGACGCCCTCGAGCGTGACAATCGAACTGCCTGCAATCTTGTCGAGCGACATCTGACACGACACCACGGCCTTGCCGTCGATCAACACGGTGCAACACCCGCATTGACCGGTGGGCGAGCACCCATCCTTCGGCGATGTGATGTCGAGTTCTTCGCGTAACGCAGCCAACAGATGAGGATGTTGTCGAGACACCGAAACCGGTGTGCCGTTCAGGATGAAGCCTGTCACGCTTAACAGTTTGTCAAAGTGATCGTCGAATCGAAAGCTCATCTGTCAGAACCTGCCGCCTATCGTCCGATCCATGACTCGTGATGTCGCTTTTGTGACTGGTGCAGGAGGCGGTTTGGGGGCTCCGATCGTGCGACGTCTGCATGCCGATGGGTTCCATGTCGTCGCATCCGACCGAGACGGCGATTCGGCTGCTCGGGCGATTGCCGGGCTGACGCACGCCACTTCGGGGGTACTCGATGTTTGTGATGTCGAGGCCGTTCGTCGAGCGATTGACGAGGCCGCTGCGATCGGCCCGATCGCAGTCCTCGTCAACAACGCCGCGGTGTTCCCGTCTGGACCGTTTGTTGACATGACGACGGACGAATACGACCGGGCTCACCTCATCAACCAGCGGGCGTACTTCTTCGTTGCCCAGGCGGCGACCAGGCACATGGTTGTTCAGCGGCGCGGCAGCATCGTCAACATCGGCTCGATCACGCAACACGGTGGTTGGCCGAACATCGTCGCCTACGTCACGTTCAAAGGTGCGATTGCTGGTTTCACGCGGGCGCTGGCGACCGAACTCGGCCCGCACGACGTGCGCGTCAACTGTGTTGCCCCAGGAGCCTTTCCGACCGCTGCGGAAGACATGCAACCCGACGGTTACGCGTCGTCGATCTTTGCAGGCCAAGCGCTGCAACGCCGCGGCGCGTTGACCGACGTCGCCGGTGCTGTGTCATTTCTGTGCGGACCCGATGCCGATTTCGTCACCGGCCAGACGATCAATGTCGACGGCGGCTGGAAGATGAACTGACCGGCGACGAAGTCTGATGCGGGTACTCGGCAGGTCCGGCGATGGCAACTGCGCCTGGCAGACCGTCGGTCAGCTGGTTTGTGTGGAGGTTGTGGAGATTTGGGTAGAGAGGTGGGTGTAGGCGTCGGGTCGCCGGTAACGGGCGAAGTCGAAGAGCGTGCCGGTGTACTGCTTACACCAGTCGAGGTCGCAGTCGGCGACCACGAGTTCGTCGCCGTCGGTGGTTGCCTTGGCGAGGATTTCGCCCGATGGTGCCACGATCATCGAGTCTGCGAGCGAGGGCACACCCTCCTCGATACCACCCTTGGCGACGCCGATGACGAACGTTCCATTCTGATAGGCGCCTGACTGCATCACGAGCCCGTTGTGGAAACCTTGGAGCGCGTCCTGGCTTGGGTCAGGCGCGTAGTGCAGCGGGGTGTTGTAGCCGCACAGGATCATCTCGACACCTTGCAAGCCCATTTCGCGATACGACTCGGGCCACCGACGGTCGTTGCAGATCATCATCCCGATCCGCCCCCCAAATGCATCCCACACGCCGAACCCGTCGGGTGACGGCTCGAAGTAATACCGCTCGGCGTGTTGGAACGGTCGGTCAGGCTCGTACTGCTCGTGCCCTGGGATGTGGACCTTCTTGAACGTAGCCACGATCGTCCCGTCGCGCTCGACGAGCGTTTGCACATTCCAACGATGTTGATTCTCGATCAGGGCGTAGCCGAGACAGAATCCGATACCGCGACGTTTCGCTTCATCGAACAGCGGCTGCGTCGCATCGCTGGGCATCGACCGCTCGTACCAGTGTTCTGCTCCGGCGATGTCGTCGATGAACCATCTCGGAAAGAATGTCGTCAGCGCCAACTCCGGATACACGACCAGGTCGCAGCCAGCGTCACCTGCGTCGACAAGCATCGCCAACAGTCGATGGACGACCTGCTCCCGAGTGTCGTCGCGCTGAATCGGGCCAAGTTGCGCCGCTCCCACCCTCACGATCCGCGTCATCGTCACAGTCTTGCCGACTCGATGCGGACCGAACATGCCTGGGCCGGTGTGATCGAACCGCTCAAGGCGCCAACTTCTCGGCCGACATCCCCGACGAGCTGTGGTCGGATCTCGTCGACCTGTGACCGCCGAATCTCAGCAGGTCAGTTGCCGATGCCTCACGGAATCAGGGCCTCCCACGTTTGCCTGCCGACGACGCCATCGTCATCGAGGCCGTTCGCAGACTGGAACGCCTTCACGGCGCGTTCGGTGTTATCCCGGAAGTCGCCATCGACGTTGCCAGGTGAGAAGTTTCGCCACGTGAGGAGTTCCTGGAGGTATCGAATCTCGCTCGCTTCCTCTGAGTCGCGACGCAAGATGATCCGACCCTCGGCGGACCCGCCGCTGACGTACTGGCGCACGGCTCGCTTGACACTTCCGCCGGCCCCACCGGCGTCAGCCTCGCGAGGTTTGTCCGTTCCTGCGGGGATCGGTGAGCTGCCGAAGTTCTGCTCGTACCAGGCCATCGCCGCATCAGAGTGCGCCGTGGACTGCAGGATCGGATCGAGCGCGGCGGCGGTGGCGACGTCGATATTGAGCCCTGTGTGGGCGTTGATTGCGGCGCCATCCATGTCGTAGAGGCCAGCCAAGACTCTGCCGATCGTCCACCACTGTTCGCCATGGCGTGACTCGTGGTAGATGCTGTCCATGTTCTCTTCCGCGTGCCCGTCCGACTGAGCCTGTTCGTACATCGGCCTGTCGACGGTCACCTCCCAGGTGCGCCAGTCGAACTCGGCCCAGTTCGGTGCGGTACTCCCGAACGAGATCGGAACATACGGCACTCCGGCGTTGGCAAGTTGCGTGTTCGCTGCCGCAGCCAGCGCCGCCAACTGTTCGTCGGGATCCATCGAAGAATGGGCGGTCCCATAGGTTTCATCGACGTACTCGCGGACGCTTTCTTCCGCTCGAAGCCCTTCGAGGTCACCGAATTGGGCCTCGAGCGCAGCCCATGTGTTGGGACCACACTCGCCAGGCGTGTCTCCGATCGCATGGTCGACCTGGTAGGCAGTGACGGCGCGAGCGGTTCTCGGACCGAAGTCTCCGTCGATGCCGCCAACGTCGTAATTCATATCGCGCAAGAGCTGTTGCAGCAGCCGAACGTCGCGATTGTCGTTGTCGCCTTCGTGAACAGTGGGTCGCGTCATGGTGATCGCTCCGTCAGATCGTGAGGTGGTGTTCGTCCACCGTGACACAGCGTCGGCGTGTTTGGCTTCCCGCCAGGACAACCGATCGGGCAGTGCGCAGTTCGCCACAACGAGGTCGGTTCAGCGAGGCGACCGGCGTAGGATTCCCAACCCGTGGCACTGATTGTTCAGAAGTACGGCGGCACGTCCGTCGCAGACCCGGATCGGATCAAGGCCGTCGCCGACCACATCGTGTTCACGAGGCGTCACGGAAACGATGTCGTTGTTGTCGTCTCGGCGATGGGCAAGGCAACCGACAACCTGATCAAACTGGCCAACGACGTTTCATCACAACAGCCGGGCCGCGAGATGGACATGCTGCTCACCACGGGCGAGCGGGTGTCGATGGCGTTGGTCTGTATGGCGCTCGCCGATCGAGGGGTCGACGCTGTCAGTTTCACCGGCAGCCAGGTCGGGATCATTACCGACTCATCGCATGGCAAAGCCAAGATTCTCGAGGTCAAAGGCGACCGTGTCCGTGCCGCACTGGCAGCAGGCAAGGTCTGTGTCGTGGCCGGTTTCCAGGGCGTCTCGACAGAGAAAGAAATCACCACCCTTGGCCGCGGTGGTTCCGACACGACCGCAGTTGCGCTAGCGGCGACGCTCGGCGCTGATGCGTGTGAGATCTACACCGACGTGACCGGCGTGTTCTCGGCCGACCCGCGGATCGTCCCGCAGGCTCGCAAGCTGCCCAAGGTCAACTTCGACGAGATGCTCGAAATGGCAGGTGCCGGCTCCAAAGTGTTGGCCCTCCGGTCTGTCGAATTCGCCCGCAACCACAACGTTCCGCTCCACGTCCGTTCCAGCTTCACCTGGGAACACGGCACGTGGATCACCATCGAGGAGCCCTCCATGGAAGATCCGATCATTTCAGGTGTCGTCACCGACAGCAGCGAGGCCAAGGTCACGGTGCTCGGCGTGCCTGACCAACCCGGCATTTCGGCCGCCCTGTTCGAGCCATTGGCGGCCGCCAACGTCAACGTCGACATGATCGTTCAGAACACTTCGACGGAAGGCCACACCGACATCAGCTTCACCGTGCCGATGGCTGACATGCAGGTGTCGGAAACGATCGTGGCGCGTGTCGCCGTGGAAGTTGGGGCTAAGGGCGTCACTCACGACAGCGACATCGCCAAGGTGTCGCTGGTCGGTGCCGGGATGAAGACCTCGCCTGGCATCGCCGCAAAGATGTTTCGCACGTTGGCGGACGAGGGCGTCAACATCGAGATGATTTCGACTTCGACGATCCGGATCTCGGTTGTGATTGCCTCATCCGATCTGGAGCGGGCGGCACGTACATTGCACACCGCCTTCGGCCTCGATTCGGGTCAGGCGTACTCTGCGCCGCTGCCGGAACGTAAGTGACCACCTGATGCGCCGCCGCAGCCAACTGATTCCGTGGAAGGCGGCTGGGCGCGTTTCCGAACAAATGTTGAGCGGCGACGAGGTCGTTCGCCAGACCGGGTGGGTGTTCAACAACGAAACCGGTGACACGCTGACGCTTGCCGAGTTCGTCGACACGGGTGACCACGAAGTTCCGGCCTATCTCGAACAGTTCGGGTTGCGGGTGCCCGAGAATCAGGAGCGCACACTCGTCGAAATCGGCGCTGGGATCGGTCGCATGACGTGTGCATTCACTCGCGAGTTTGGTTCCGTGGTTGCCTGCGATCTCGACCAGGGATTCTTGGAACGCTGTTATGAGACGGTCGCAAAGTTCGGCAAGGTCGAACGGTTACGCACGGTCGAAGTCGCCGATGGCCGCACGCTGGAGGTTGCCTCCGACAGCACCGACGTCGCCTTCAGCTACATCACGTTGCAGCACTGCGAGCCCGAAGATGCACTCGAACTCGCTTCCGAGTCGGCACGAGTCGTTCGCTCGGGCGGCAAGCTGGTGCTCAACTTCCGCGGCCCAGCCTCGTCCGACGTCGTGGTGCTTCCGGTCGGCGTGTTGGTGCGGGCGCTGTACCGAGTGCCGAAGTTGGGCAGTGCGCTCACACGCAAGAGATTTGTTACCCGTCTCGCCTGGCAGGCGTCGCGCATCCATCCCGACCAGGTGACGGGGCAGCTGGCTGGTCGAATTTCCGACATCGAAGTCTGGACCAACCCGAAGAGCAAACTGACGGCCACCGGAGCCTCGATGCGCACGTTCGAAGGCATCAACAAGAACCACTGGTGGCTCGTCGCCACGATTTCGTAGTCTTGAGCTCCCGAAGCCCGAATCGAAATCCTGCAAGTCGACGACCTGAAACCTGCGCCGTCTCGGTGATCGATCGGCGTTAGCCTTGGATGCCATGCGGATTGGTGTGGTTGGTGCAACTGGTCAAGTCGGCAGTGTGATCCGTCGGCTGCTCGACGAGCGGAATTTTCCGGTGACGGAGATTCGGTACTTCGCTTCATCGCGCTCCGCCGGAACGACGTTGCCGTGGAAGGGCCGAGAGATCACCGTCGAGGACGCCGCAACGGCTGACCCGTCGGGTCTCGATATCGCCCTGTTCTCTGCCGGTGCGACGTCCTCGAAGGCGCTTGCGCCGAAGTTTGCCGCCGCCGGTGTGATCGTGATCGACAACTCGTCTGCGTTCCGGATGGACCCTGATGTTCCGCTGATCGTCAGCGAAGTCAACGGACACGAGATCCACAATGCACCGAAGCGGATCATCGCCAACCCGAACTGCACCACGATGGCAGCAATGCCGGTGCTGAAGCCGTTGCACGACGAAGCCGGGCTGACGCGCATGATCGCCAGCACCTACCAGGCGGTGTCAGGTGGTGGGCTGGCCGGGGTCGACGAACTCGATAAGCAAGCCCGCCAAGTCGTTGACCGTGCTACCGAGTTGACCCACGCTGGGGATGCGGTGCAGTTCCCGACACCGCAAAAGTTCGCCAAGCCGATTGCGTTCAACGTGTTGCCGCTGGCCGGCTCGCTGGTGGACGACGGCGAGTTCGAGACCGACGAGGAGCAGAAGCTCCGCAACGAGAGTCGCAAGATCCTCAACATTCCCGATCTTGCAGTGTCGGGAACCTGCGTGAGAGTGCCGGTGTTCACCGGCCACTCGTTGTCGATCAACGTCGAGTTCGAACGTCCGATCTCGGTCGCACGGGCCTACGAGCTGCTCGCCATGGCACCAGGCGTCGAGATCAGCGATGTGCCGACGCCTCTGGAAGCAGCTGGCAAAGACCCGAGCTTCGTGGGCCGTATCCGACAGGACCATGGTGCCCCAGAGGGGCGCGGTTTGGCACTGTTCGTGAGCAACGACAACCTTCGCAAGGGTGCCGCGCTCAACGCCATCCAGATCGCAGAACTGTTCCTGTAGCCCTCACGCCGAACCGGAAGACCGGACGAGAGGTGGCTCGTCGCTCGGCCAGCCGTTGCGAGCCAGTGATGCATTCGTGAAGCGGCGGTCTTCGGTTACCTCTCGACCAAACCAGTCTGGCGCCGAGAACGCGTCTGCGGCTTCGTCGGTGTCGAACTCGACCTCGACCATCCGTCTCCCGGCCAGCGCTCCTTCGAAAAGGTCGAGTTCTGCCATATGGCCGTCATCGAGCGGGACGAGCACTCGCCGCTTGGCGATTCGCAGTTTGGTGGCGACGTTCCAAAGCGCCTCGAACTCGTCGGCGTCAATTGCCCGCTCGATCTCCGTGCGGGTGCGTCCCGACCCTGTCTTGATCGTGAGCGTGTGGGTGTCGTCGCGCCGCCTCACCCTCACCGACGCTGGTCGAGTCATGAGATACCCCTGAACGATCGCGCTGCCAACCGCAAAATCGTCAGGCAACCGATCCACTAGATACCGCCGTTCCCGTTCGATCATCGTCAAGCACATTCACATGGGATCGAACTGCATTTCGGGCAGCCTTGTTGGTAGCGGTCGACGACTGATGTGAGATCGACGCCGACCTGGTTGGCGAGCGTGGCGACCCAGGCGAGCACGTCGGAGAACTCGTGCTCGACTTGCGCACGAGTTCCCTTGCGAACCGCTTGCGCCAACTCGCCGAATTCTTCTGCTAACCAGGCAACGGTCGGCGCAACGCCACGATCGCGGTCGCGTTCGCCGTATGTCCGCTCAATTACATCCTGCAACTCGGCGAGGTTCACGGCACCGACCGTACCGCTCGAGTTGCAAGGTGCTGTGTCGCCCGAATCAGCGTTGCGTTCGGTTCGTCGACCGCTTCGACCCAGGCGGTTGCTTCGTCGGGTGATCGACCGTGGGCGATGTGACGTGCGACAAGCCACGAACGCCGCACGTCTTCGTCGACGTCAACGAACCAGACCTCGTCGAGTAGCGGGCGCACGTGCTGCCATCCTCCATCCGCCAGCAGCAGATAGTTGCCCTCGGTGATCACTGTCGTGTGTTGAGGTTCGATGGGGATGGCGTTGGCGATCGGTTCTTCGATCTGACGATTGAACGACGGTGCGTACACCGTGCAGTCCGGGTCGTTACGAAGCCGCTTCAACAACGCCACATAGCCGCCGACGTCGAAGGTGTCAGGTGCGCCCTTGCGGTCGGAGCGACCTAGACGAACCAGTTCTTGCTGTGCGAAATGAAATCCGTCAAGTGGCACGACGACTGTGTGAGCGGAATCGTCGGTGACGAGTTGTGCGGCGAGTGTCGACTTGCCGGCACCCGGGCAGCCAGCAATTCCGATGATGCGACGAGTCGTTGGCACGACACCAGCATTGCCCGCGTCGGCATGCTCGCGTCGGGATACAGTCGCCCGCATGACTTCCATCTATGACCTCCAGATGGCGAGCATCACCGGCGAGCAGGTTGACTTCAGCCAGTTCCGCGGCAAGGTGCTCCTCATTGTCAACGTCGCCAGTGCTTGAGGGCTGACCCCTCAGTACGCAGGTCTGCGTGCGCTCCACCACCAGTTCGAAGATCTTCAGGTGCTCGGGTTCCCGTGCAATCAGTTCGGCAAGCAGGAGCCAGGGACCGAGGCCGAGATTCTCGAGTTCGTGACCTCGAAGTTCGACGTCGATTTCCCGATGTTCGCCAAGATCGAGGTCAACGGTGACGATCAGTCTCCCCTGTACTCGCTCCTCAAAGCGGCACAACCGTCGGAAGCCGAGAGCGCTGACATCACCTGGAACTTCGAGAAGTTTCTCGTCGACAAGCAGGGCAACGTGGTCGAACGGTTCTCACCGGCGACGTCACCCGAGCAAGTCGCCGAGGCGATCCCCCAGTACTTGTGAGTTCGTACCTGTGAGTTCGCGCTGGTCAGCCCACGACAGCGTGCCGCGCGGAGCGGACTATGACCGGCGTTGGGCTGAACTGGCGGCCGCAGGCAAATCGATCCACGGCGAAGCCGATTTGATCAGTCGGTTCGAACCCGCCTCGGTGCTCGATGCCGGCTGCGGGACCGGGCGGGTCGCGATCGAACTGGCGGCACGCGGCATCGAAGTCGTCGGTGTCGATCTCGATCCACCGATGCTCGCCGAGGCACGAACGAAAGCACCTCAACTCGAGTGGATCGAGGCCGATCTGCTCGAGGTGTCACTCGACCGCCAGTTCGACGTCGTCGCCATGGCAGGCAACGTGATGATCTTCGTGCGACCCGGCAGCGAACAGTTGATTGTCGCCAACCTGACTCGCCACATCCGGTCTGGCGGGTTGCTGATTGCGGGTTTTCAGCTTGATCACGACTACACGCTCGATCGCTACGACGCCGACTGCGCAGCGAGTGCGCTGACGCTGGAAGCGAGATTCTCGACGTGGGCCTGTGAGCCGTTCGAACACGGCGACTACGCCGTCAGCGTCCACCGCGCGCCATCATGAGGCATGGCTAACGACATCGCACCGCGCACGATTCGACTGCAAGCCGACGGAGTCGAACTGGCAGCCGACGTGTATGGCGATGAGTCACATCCGCCGGTCTTACTGCTGCACGGTGGTGGACAGACGCGGCATGCGTGGGGGAGCGCGGCGGCGACGTTTGCTGCGGTCGGCCGCTGCGCATATTCGATCGACTTGCGCGGTCACGGTCACAGCGATTGGTCACCAGACGGAATCTACGGAATGACGCGATTTTCTGGTGACATTCGCGTGATCGCCTCGAATATGGCGACCAAACCAGCGCTCGTCGGGGCTTCGCTGGGCGGGCTCTCGTCGATGGTTGCCGTCGGCGAGACAACCGATCCGATCGCCACTTCGCTGGTGCTCGTCGACGTCGCTCCGCGGGTCGAAAAGGTCGGCAGCCAGAAGATCGGTGGTTTCATGCGGGCCGGGATGCGCGGGTTCGACACGCTGGAGGACGCCGCCGATTCGATTGCCGAGTACATCCCGCATCGGCCGCGCCCGAACGATCTGTCCGGGCTTCAGAAGAATCTCCGCCAGCGCGGTGACGGCCGTTGGTATTGGCACTGGGACCCCCGTTTCATCACGAATCAGGAGGGTCTCGACGGCCAGGCGGGACTGGTGCACCACGAGCGGCTTTGCGCCGCAGCCCGCAAGATCACGATTCCGACGCTGCTCGTGCGCGGCAAGATGAGTGACATCGTCAGTGATCAAAGCGTGAGTGAGCTTCGTGAGCTGATCCCGCATGCCGAAGTTGTCGACGTTGCCGGGGCCGGTCACATGGTGGCTGGCGATAAGAACGATGCGTTCAACCACGCCGTGATCGGATTCGTCCAGGCGTCGAGCTGATAATGCCGTGATGACGAGTTGGGTTCCGAGACGCCTCGCCAACTACGATCTGCCGCCATGACGACAGCCGCCGTTGCCCAGCCACGAACACTCGCTGATCTGCTGCCGCGCCCAACCGATCGGACGATGTCGATCGTCCGCGACGCAGCGCTTATCGTCGGATTTGCTGCGCTGACGGCAATCCTCGCCCAGATCAAGTTCAATCTCGGATTCACGCCGGTGCCGATCACAGGTCAGACGTTTGCCGTCCTGCTCGCAGGCACGACGTTGGGGTGGCAGCGTGGCGCCGCCAGCCAGGCCCTGTACTGGATTGCTGGTCTGTTCATGCCGGTCGCCTGGTATGCCCAGGACGACACTCCCGGCCGGGAGGCGGGCTGGGACGTCGCCACTGGCACGACTGCGGGTTACTTCCTCGGGTTTGTTGTCGCCGCTGCGCTCGTTGGCTATCTGGCCGAGCGACGCCAGGACCGCAACCTGGCTACATCGATACCGGCGATGCTGGCCGGCACCGCTGTGATCTACCTGTTCGGTGTGTTGTGGCTGGCCTACAAGCTGAATATTCCGGTCGAAGGCGGAGTTGACGGTGCGAATGCAATCGCCTATGGCTTGACCCCGTTCCTGATTGGTGACCTCGTCAAACTGTTATTCGTCGGAGCGATCACACCACTTGCGTGGAACTTCGTCGACAAGGGCGACGAGACTGTTTGACTGGCGGTGAGGCTGGGTAGGCACGTTTCCGTGGGCAGCGAGTGAACGAACCACCGCCCGGTCTGATCGCTTCAGATCAGGTCGCAACGCTCCGATATAGCAACGTGTCGTCGTTCCCAACGTTTCGTCAAGATCCCCGTGCCGCGTTACCTCGACGGCGACGGGCGTACACGCTGGACCGAATGCAGACGCGGCTCCGATTCGGCCTCGTCGTCGGGCTGACGATTGCCGGTCTTGCTCCGTTCTCAGGCACCACGGCACAGGCCGACGGGCCGACGATTCCCGTATCCGCGCCGTCGGCGTTCCGGCCGCTACAACCGTGTCGGTTGCTCGACACTCGAACCAACACCACCGGTCGACTGGCCCCCAGTGTGTCGGCGGATGTGCAGGTGATTGGCCGATGCGAGGTTCCTATGGGGGCCACCGCCGTCGCACTCACCGTGACAGCGGTGTACCCCAGCCAGGTGGGTTTCGTGACCGTCTGGCCGGCTGGTGCCGCGATGCCTCTCGCTTCGGCCTTGAACTATCGCTCGGGAGAAGTTCGAGCCAACTCGGCGCTCGTACAGATCGGCGCCGGGGGCGCGATCTCGGTCGTGTCGCCGGCCGCCACCGACATCGTCATCGACGTGTCGGGGTACTTCGTTGCGGCCGCTGGAGCGGTCACGTCCGGTCGCTTCGTGCAGGTGACTCCACATCGTTTGGTCGACACTCGTCAAATCGGGCGACCGGGCCAGAACGGCGTGGTACACGTCGAACCCGATGTTCCCCCTGGCGCGATTGCGGTGGCGATCAACGTCACCACTACAGAAACGCTTGGCCCCGACGTGCTCGTGGCGTACCCGTCCGGCGCCGAACCACCGCTGGCATCCATGCTCAACGTCGATGCGGCACAGCAGACCCGCGCCGCCTCGACGATTGTCGGTCTGGATGATGGTGGCTTTGAGGTTTCGACGCGTTTCGGGAACCACGTGATCGTCGACATCACCGGGTACTTCACGGGACCGTCGTGGGCTCGGTCGACTGATGGCCTGTTCGTGGCGACCGTCCCAGTCCGATTGGTCGACACGCGTGCCGCCGTCGGACCGAGTGGAGGACCACGGCTACACGATTCCGGTGGGCGCCAATTCGCAACGACTGGAGTCACCGGTGTGCCGGTTGCCGCGATCGCCGCTAACTGGACGGTGACCGAGACGGAGGACGCCGGATGGTGGTTGGGTTACCCCGCCGGCACAGCGTTCGGAACGACGTCGACGTTGAATGCCGACCGCGCCAACCAAACCATCGCAAACAGTGCGATTACGGCGGTAACGAGCCGCGGTGTCGCCGTCCAGGCACTGCAGGGCACACACTTGATCATCGATATCACCGGGTGGTTCACCGGCACCCCGATGCCGACGACCACCGACGCGGTTCCGTCGAATGATCCTCCGGTTCGGTTCGTGACGATCATCAGCGATTCTGCTGTGGCAGGGATTCGCTGGAATGGTGCCCTCGGTGGGCTTCAGGGTTTCCCGTTCGATACTCGGCTCGAGTCGTGCCGACGACTCGTTCAGCCGTCGTGTCGCGGCCGCGAGGGTTATGCGCCACGAACCGTGGTGAACGAGATCAACGTGCTTGCGGCGCCAGGGCCGAACGATCTCCTGGTGATCGCCACCGGCTATGACGACTGGCATGCCGGCTTCTCGAGCGATTTCGAACGTGTGGTCGCGGCTGGTCGTGCAAAAGGCTTCCGGCACATCGCCTGGATGACCTATCGGTCGAATGTCGGTTATTCGCTCCCAGGCACGGCTGGGAGGTCGAACTACGGCGAGATGAATCGGGTCCTTGCCGAAAAGGTCGCGTCAGGGGCCCATCCCGATGTCCGAATATGGGACTTCGACACCTTCGCCCGCGTTGCGCCCGGCTGGTTCACGTCCGATGGAGTACACGAGACAAGGCTTGGTGCGTGGGGTGTCGCCGACTGGATCTCGCGTCACGTTGCGGCGTACGACGGCAAGCCGTGTGTGCAGCCGTGGACAATCGGTGATACACCCGAATCGCCGTGCCCGAATCCCGACTCGCTGTCGGCGTCACGTGGTGTACCGAACATCGCTGCTGTCTACGGTCTGTGACTCGATTCGTGAATCTCGATCAGGCGGTCTGATATCGCAGTTGTCCGTCGCGGCTGACGTATCCGCCTCGCACCGCGCCGGCCGAGATGTCGCCGAAGAACTCCTCGAATGTGTCGGGCAGCCTACGACCGTTCGGGAGGCTCAGCCAGAGCCGCAGCAGGTGCCGCTTGCGGGCTGGGTCATCCCAATCCTCGAACTCGGTGCGCATGTGGAATGCGGTGTGGTTGTTGCAGAACAACATCGCTCCGGCCTCGAGTTGGCGTTCGACCCAGAACTGCGGTTCTGAGGCCACTTCTCTGACGTAGTTGACCGCATCGATCTGTTCGCCTGTCAACGGCGGCGCCCCGACGTTTTGTGCTGCGAGTGTGACGTTGGTCGGCACGTACGCACAACACACGTCATCACCCGCACGGCCGTACACGGGTTGCATGTACCAGCCTTGCTCGCCTGGTGGCTGGTTCGACTGCCAGCTGACGGCCATCGGTTCATACAGCAGTTGCATCCGGTCTGGTCGCCGTCGAATGATCTCGTTGTGAACTGCAACGGAACTCGCCAGTCGTGTCAGCCCGCCTGACTTGGAGCCCTGCAGGAAGAACAGGCAGGTCGAATCGGCGGCGTCGGAATGCAGGCTGAGTTCTTGGTTCGAGGTGTAGCCGCGTCCGGATGCGCCTCCGATCCCGGTCCCGAGGTCGCGGACATCACCCATCACGTCGCCGCGCCAACTCTGTGACACCGGTGTGCCGATGTGGCGCCCAAGCAGAAACCAGATCGCCCGCAGCTCGTCGACGGAGTAGGGAGTGACGTCAAATCCCTCGATCAGCATCACACCGTGACGATCGATCAGCTGGTCTCTGACCCGCTCGACGAGGACCGTCAGGGTGGGCAGCGGGAAGTGTTCGGGCAACAGGACCGAGAGATCGAGGTCGGAGCTGTGGGTTCTGGCGGCATGCAGTGCGGCGTCTAGTTCGGCCAACTCGTTGCCGGTGAACGTGTGCAGCCAGTCGTCTGATGCCTGCAAATCAGCCGCCATCCACACGGCGGCAGTGTCGACGGTCGTGGGCGGTGCGGGGTGTGCCATCGTGACCTGCCTACTCCTTCGACGTACTCAGGGCGTCGACTGCGACGGCCAGCAGGATGATCAGTCCCTGGATCACCTGTTGGTAGTAAATACTGATGTTGAGCAGGTTGAAACCGTTGGTGATCATGGCCAGGAAGAACACGCCGAGCACGGTGCGCCAGACGGCACCGCGGCCCCCTCCGATGCTGGTCCCCCCGACCACGACCGCCGAGAACGCACTGAACACATGCGTCGTTCCTTGATCGGGTTGGCCGGTGTTGGTTCGTGAGGTCAGGATCGCCCCGGCGATACCCGCGGCGAGTCCGATCACGGTGAACGACAACAGCTTCACGGCTTGGACGTTGATCCCTGACAGCCGTGCGGCGACGGGATTGCCGCCGACCGCGAACACGCGACGTCCAAGCTTCGTACGTGAGAGCACGAACGAGACGGCGATGCCGGAAAGCAGCATGATCCATACCGACCAGTAGATGCCCAGGAACTCGTGCTGTCCGAGGGTCTTGAACGACTCGTCGCCGGTAATCGTGACTAGCCGACCTTTGGTGATGACGAGTTGGATCCCGTAGAAAATGATCCCCGTGGCGAGCGTTGAGACGAACGAGTTGACCCGCACGTAAGCGACCAACCAGCCGTTGAAGACCCCGCAGGCGGTGGCGGCGCCGATCCCGATAAAGAACCCTGGCCAGCTCCCGAAGTCATCGTGGAGGTTGGCGGCGAGCACGCCCGACAACACCACCAGCGCGCCCGCCGACAGGTCGAATTCCCCGTTGATCAACAGCCATGTGAACGCAAACGCGAGGATCGCAACCGGGGCTTGTTGACCGGCCAGGTTGAGCAGGTTGCGTTGTGTGAGGAACACATCGCTGGTTGCCGACAGCAGGATGAACAGCACCACGAAGGCACCGATGATGGCGTACTCCCGAAAGAAGCTCGGTGTCAGCCAGCTTCGTCGCCTATCTGTCGCATTCGGCCCATCAGTCACGAGGGTGTCGGTCACAGCTATTGGCCTCTCAGATCAGATTCATGGTCAGGTGCAGGTTGGGAGCCAGTTCCAAGGTTGACAGTGCTGCCGAAGGCGGCCCGCATCACACGGTCTTGGTCGGCGCCACCATCGAATTCGGCAACGATCCGTCCTTCACGGAGCACCAACACTCGGTGGGCAAGCCCAAGCACTTCTTCGATCTCACTCGAGATCAGCAGCACAGCCATTCCCCCCGCTGCCAGGGCGTGGAGCATCTCGTAGATCCCGAGCTTGGCACCGACATCGATACCTCGGGTCGGCTCATCCGCGATCAGCACTTTCGGTGTCTCGACCAACCACTTGGCGAGCGAGACCTTCTGTTGGTTGCCGCCTGACAGCGACCGAATCGGCATCGTCTGGCTGGCAGCACGCACATCGACTCGGACCATCGCTTCGCCGACGACTTGACGCTCCAACCCGCGGTGCAATCCGAAGCGCCGCGTGATCGAGCGCATGTGTGCCATCGTGGTGTTCTCGTTGACAGGGCGCATCATCACGAGTCCCTGGTCCTTGCGACTTTCCGGGAGCATCGCCAGGCCACGTCGGATCCGTCCTTGCGGTGAGCGTGCCCGCAACAGTTGGCCCTCCACCGAGACCTCGCCGCCGCTCGGGTCTGCGCCGAAGATCGCCCGAGCGATCTCGGTCCGACCACTTCCCACAAGTCCGGCCAACCCGACGATCTCTCCAGCCCGTATGTCGAAGCTGATCTCCTCGAAGGCTCGATCGCGTCGCAGGTTGCGGACCGAGAGCACGATGGTCGCGTCGTCAGGAGGCGGGGTGCGAGCCGGGAACTGCAGATCGAGCGAGCGCCCGATCATCGATGTGACGAGCGAATCTTTGGTCTCGTCGCTGGCTGCCACGGTCTTGACGTGCCTACCGTCTTTCAGCACGGTGATGGTGTCGCATAGTGCGAGCACGTCATCGAGAAAATGAGAGACGTACACAATTGTGACGCCTGTTGCGCTGAGTTGTCGGGTGAGGTCGAGCAGACGTTGCGCCTCCTCTCGGGTGAGTGCTGCGGTCGGTTCGTCCATCACGATCATCCGGGCGTTGCGCACGAGGGCCCGCATGATCTCGATCTTCTGCTGGTCGGCGACTCGGAGTTCGGCGACCTTGATGTCAGCCGTCGGCGCGAAGCCCAGGCGTTGCGCCAGATCGGCGAACTGGTGACGCTGGGTGGCCCGGTCGAGCACACCGTGTTCGCCCAACTCGGAACCGAGGAACACGTTGTCGAGTACCGACATCGTCGGCACCATCGCCAACTCCTGGTCGATGATCGCGATCCCGAGCCGGATCGCATCGCGGGGCGAGCGGTACCTGACGAGTTCGCCGTCGACGATGATCTCGCCGGAGTTGGGGATCACCGCCCCGGCAAGGATCTTGCCGAGCGTTGACTTACCTGCACCGTTCTCGCCGACGAGGGCGTGAATCGTGCCGGGTTCGATGACGACCGATACGTCGTTGAGGGCCGCTGCCGCTCCGTACCGCTTGACGATATGGCGCGCTTCGACCCGGGCGCCGCGAACGATGTGAGTGGTGCCGGCTACGGCCTCGTCGACTGTTGTCATAGGCGATGTCAGAACTCGGTTTGTCGGGCCGACCGTAGGTCAGCCGGCCCAACTACCTCAGCATCGAAACCGATCAGCCGGCGATCAGCGGCCATTCTGCGACGAAGTCGCCGATGTTGCCGGCGTTGGCGACCATGCTGCCGTCGGCGAACGGGGTGCCATCTTGGGCGACGTCGATCGTGTTGTCGGCGATCGGGGTGCCGTTGAGTGCGTCGATCAACATCTGCATGCCGAGTCGGGCTTCGGTTGCCGGGATCAGCAACACGCTGCCGAACTGCTTGCCATCCTTGATCTCCTGCACGGTCCCGGCGTCGGTACCTGCCGACACGATGTGGACCGTGCCGGTCAACCCGAGTTCGTCCATCACCGGCAGGATTGGTGCGACGCAGAACGAGCAGTCGAGTGCCAGCACGTCGACACCTTCGTTGGCTGGCAGCAACTGTTGCGCCGCGGTCAGTGCTTCGTCAGGGCTGAAGTTGTGTGTCTGCTCGGCGACGATCTTGATCTTCGTGTTGTCGGCGAAGGCCGTCGTCACGGTTTCGCGACCGATTGACGACCAGTCGAACGCCAGCGGCCCGAACAGGTAAATCACTTCACACGGGTCGGCGGCCAGATCGGCGCAGGCGGCTTCGATCAAACTGACGATGCCATTGCCATTGGTGACGGCGGAGTGGATCACCGAACCGGCGAGGCCTGGTACCTGCAATTCGACGCTGGCCGAATCGGCACCGATCGCATTGCCCTGGGCGACCACGGTGATTCCGGCGGCAACTGCTTTCTCTGCGCAGTCGATCATGGTTGCGCCGGCGACTGCCTTGAGCAGGAATCCGTCAAACTTGCCGAGTGCGATGGCGTCTTCGCATTGGGCGATCTGAGCCTGCGGGTCGTTGTTCGCATCGAACAACGTGACATTGATGCCGCCCGCCGCGTCGGCGGTGTCTTGCGCCGACTTGATGATCGCTTCCTCGACCGGGTTGGCCTGGATGGCAACGAAGTGGGCGATCTCGAACGGTTCCGCTGCGGCGGTTGGCTCGGCGGATACTTCGGTCGCCGATTCGGCGGCTGTCTCTGCGGCTGTCTCTGCGGCGGTGTCGGCGGCTGTATCGGATGCCTCCTCGTCATCGCCACCGCATGCTGCTGCGACGAATGCCAAGCTGACGGTTATTGCAGCCAAAGCCTGGGTGGCTCGGCGTGATCGGATGCGATCCATCGTGATTCTCCCCCTATTGACGTTCGAAGACCGGTGGTTCCGATCCCCCGGGATGTCCACAATGCGGACATCATGTGCGCCCCGTGAGACACAGTTCAGCGGAACCGGCGACAATGTGCAAGAGTTTCAGCAGAGATTCTTGAGAAATGTGATACGGGAGGGACCAGTCGTGGACTACCAGATGATCTCAGTCGACGACCATATCGATCTCCCGTATGTCCCGGCCGACCTGTGGGTGTCGCGGTTACCGGCACACCTCGTCACCCGTGGACCACACGTCTTGATCGATCACGAGGGCGTCGGTTCTTGGATGTGTGACGGCGTCAACTGGGGCCGCTGGGTCGGTGGAAAATGTGACGGGGTTCAGCGTTCGTACCGCACGGCACTCGAACGTGCCGGCCTCGACATCGAAGGCGAGTTGCGACCGACTGATCCGACACTTCGATTGGTTGATATGGATAGCGACAACATCCAAGCCACCGTGATGTACGGCCCGGTCGCCGCCCTCGAAATCACTGATCCCGATCTGCGGCTGGCAGTGTACGCCGCCTACAACGATTGGCTGGCAGAGTTCTGCGCCGATAATCCGAAGCGATTGATCGGTGTTGCCATGCTGCCGGGCGAAGACGTCGTAGGAGCGACGGCTGAACTGCGCCGGTTGGCCGACCGTGGCGAGATCCGTCAGGTGAGCATGCATATTGCGCGAGTCGAGGCTCCGATCTATGGGCCCGAATGGGAGCGATTCTGGGACATCATCAACGAGTCGGGAATCATCGCCTCGTTCCACCTGGTGTTGACGAAGGCAATGTTGACCGGACTCGACGACAAGGCGTCTCGGATCTACGCCGCCAGCAAGGAGTTCATCCTGCAGTTCCTCGATCCGTTGGTGGGGATGATTGGCGAGGGTGTCCTCGACCGTCGACCGAATGCGCGGCTGGTGCTCGCCGAGAGTGGCCTCGGATGGCCGCCCTGGGTGATGCAGGAAATGGACTACCGGTACGGTCGGCTGCAGTCGATGGGTAATTACTGGGAGTCGCGGGGCGGGATCGGGTTGACGCGCAAACCGAGCGAGATCTTCCGCGATCAGGTGTGGGTTACATTCCAGGACGACCAAATCGGGCTCGAGATGCTCGCCCACTACGGCGACGACAAAGTGATGTGGGCCTGCGATTACCCGCACCCCGACAGCACGTTTCCCGAGTCGGTGGCCGTGGTCGAGCGATTGACCGGACACCTCGCGGCCGATGTCCGTCGACGTTTGCTGCGCGACAACGCCGCCGCTCTCTACGGCTTGTAGTCGGACTGGCGGGCCTTGCACAGACGTTCCAGCCGGGCTACGGTTCGGAACAGCCGTACCAGATGTACGGCCGAGCGACCAGCGCTCGTTCCCACATATGACCGCCACCCCAAGGGGGCTTCCCATGAAGATGACCAAACGGCACTTTGCAGCGTTCGTTGCAATCGGCAGTTTGTCCGCTGGATCGATCACCGTCTGGGCGCATGATGGCGCCAGCAGCGACGACGGTACGATCGACAACGCCAAGATCACCCACGCCCACCACGATGCTCAGCACGGCGGCGACGAAGGCCACCTGCCACCAGGGTCTACGAGCAACGTTGAGCTCGTTTCGAAGCTCGCTCTGAAGAATGTCGTGCCGGAGAAGATCGCCGACGTCGGTGTCCACAATGGCTACGCCTACCTCGCCGCCTGGGGCGTGGTGACGTGCAAGAACAACGGTGTCCACGTCGTCGACATTCGCAACCCGGCAACACCCAAAGAAGTTGCCTTCATCGGTTCGAAGGAAGGCAGCTACCCGGGCGAGGGTGTGCAAGCGCTGTCGATTTCCACGCCGTCGTTTACCGGCGACATCCTGGTGACCAACAACGAGAAGTGCAATCCGAAGACCGGTTTCGGTGGTCTCAATATCTATGACATCACGAACCCTGGTCACCCGACGCCATTGACCGAGGGCTACGGCGACTTCACGGTCAACGGCCAGGGCAAGAAGGCCGCCAACGAGATCCACAGTGTGTTTGCGTGGGATGCCGGCGACAAGGCGTATGCGGTGATCGTCGACAACGAGGAGGGTTCCGATGTCGACATCATCGATATCACGAATCCGAAGAAGCCGAAATTGATCCGTGAGTATGACCTCGACGAGGACTTCCCGCAGATCGTGCAGGCGGCTCCGTCAAACCTCGTCCAGATCTTCCTCCACGACATGGTCGTGAAGCAGATCGGCAGTCGCCAGATCATGCTCCTGTCGTACTGGGATGGTGGCTACGTCAAGCTCGACGTCACGGACCCACGCAACGCGGTCTATCTTGCCGATTCCGACTTCGGCCTGGTCGATCCCGAGTTGCTTGAACAGAGGGGTCTGAGCGAGGCACCGGAAGGCAACGCGCACCAGTCGGAGTTCACGCTCGACAACAACTACATCATCGCCGCCGACGAGGATTTCTCGCCGACCGGCTTTGATGCAACCAGCGACGACGGTGGACAGTTCTTCGCCGTGCCGGGAGACGCCACCCCAGCGATCCAGGTCGGTGGCACGTTGTCCGGTCAAACGGTCTACGGCGGGCGGGCCTGCCTCGGCGACACCCTCGTTCCAGCCGGTGATGGCACGCAAATCGCCGTCGTGACTCGCGGCCTATGTACCTTCACCGAGAAGATCGCCAACGTTGAAGCTGCCGGCGGCTACCGCGGCGCAATCGTGGTCAACCGAGAGGGGGCCGACGGTTGCACGGCGTTCGGCATGTCGGTCGTAGGGGGCATCCCGGCTGTCTCGGTGGATCGAGGGGTCGGATACGACCTGTTCGACCTCCTCGGCTACGACGAGGCGGCATGTCTCGCCGGGGTAGCCAGCGAACTACCCGGCGTTGCGCTCGGGGCGACAGGCGACTCCGTCGACCTACGGTCGTTCTTCGACGGATGGGGCTACGTCCACCTCTACTCGAACAACAACGGCG
>JANMTV010000338.1:0-3468 GCA_031390905.1 Ilumatobacteraceae bacterium
CTCGCGGGCGACCGTGGGGCGCGAGTCCGGCTTTGGCTTTGACGTCGACGTTCAGGATCAGAGTATCTAGCTTCCCGGCATCTGCCACGTAAGCGGGCGCGCCCGCGTCCGCGAGCGCCGTTATGGTCGCACCGAGGCCTAGCGAGAATTTCTTGTGGAGAAGGTAGCCAGCGCCGAAGCCAAAGCCAAGCGACGTCAAGCGGTCGCCGTACATCTCGGGGTGCAGGCTGTTGGACGAGAATTGCTCGCGCTCGTCGACGTAGAAGCTACGAAACGTCATGAAGTTGCCGTTGGGAATCAGACCGCAGAATCCGACGGCGAGTCGCTGGTCAAAGAAGTGTGCGACGAGCCCGATCGCTTCATAACTAAGCGTCTGTTTTCCGGAGCCTTGCCCTTGTCGCGGGCGGGCGGCTGTGCCGCCTTGACTGGGGCTCGCCTCGCGACCGTTCTGCAGGACATCTGTCGCGAGAGGATAGTGGTCGAACCGAGAGCGGTCGGGGTGCATCGCGCTTTCGAGCCCGCTGGGCACGTTGACGCTAGCGTCCCCGCGCCCGAGGAGCGACACGACGATGCGGGTGCCGAGCACCACCACGCCGAACGTCAAGCTAGTCGGCGCCTCGGCAAGCAGCGCGGGGTTGAAGTACGCCGCGCTGGGGCCGGTCGCGAGGTGGCGTGCCTGCTGCCCGCCACTGTCGCCGAAGCCACCCATCTGCTCCAGGAGCGGAGAGGCCCGGGCGACGGGCTGGCCGACGAGCCAAGCAACACAGAGAGTCAAGACCGTCCACGACCTATAGGTCATTGGCTCACTGATTTGCTTCGGGGGTCAGCGTCGGCGCCAGTTCACGGACGGTGGCGCACAAGGCAGCGTCATCGCCTTGCACCTGGTCTGCGCCGAGCCTGGCGAACTGAGTGAACTGGAGGGATTCATCGGTGTCGGGCACGCTCAACGTCTTGATGATGTCAGACGTGGCGCCGAGCACGGATTCGTCCTGTTGCGTGACCGCATTGAGCTTGATAGCCGTGGCGCCAGGGGAGTAGTTGCCGTTGGTCCAGTCATTGAAGACGCGCTGGATGCTGTAACGCGTGCCCGTGGCAAAGCCGCTGACGTTGAACGATATCCCCGGTTGGCCATCGTCGTCCCAATCCTCCCAGCCAGGCGTGTCGCCGGAAGCTTGTTCGCCGACAGTGGGGAGCGCGTGACTGGGGTCCGCGTAGTATGGCGTGGTGGCGCCTAGTACAGTGAAAGCGGGGTCGAAGGAGACACTGCAGTTCGTACCACTCGCGCTGACCTTCCCGAGTCTGTCCGCGTGGGAGTTCTTCGCGAGGATCGCCGGCCAGGCCGCCTCCCACTCCACCCCCGCTCCGAACAGATCCAAGGGAACGACTTTGCCACCGCACGAGATCCCCTTCTTCACCTTCAGGTCGCCGCCGTTTTGTTCGAGCTCATAGTAGTACCAAGACATGGCAGTCTGCCTCACGCCCAGGGCCTGGTGGACCCCGTGTTGCGTGATCAGCCAATAACCGGTGAGGTCACACGGCCCGTTGTCGACACCGCCTTCGCTGGGTGGTGGGTTCGTTCCGGCCTCGCTATTTATGGTCGAATCGGGCTTCGAGTCGGGCCCGCTCTCGAGCTCCGTGCCGGTCTCTGCGTCGCTCGGCAGATTCAGGCTGCGTACGAATCGGAGCAGCCTGGGGTGTCGTTGCGGTGCCAGTGGGCAATCGCTGATGCGATGTGCCCGAACGCCCGCTGCCGGGCAACCGGGGGTGCCGACCCGTCGAGGAGGATCTCGGTGAGGATCGGTTGCACGCCTGCGCTGCGGGCTTGAAAGCCGAGGTCACGGAGCACCGCCGGCGGGATTGCGTGAATGCCTCGCTCTGCGATCGTCCACGCCAATCGGTCGAATTCGATGTCGGTGGGGAGTAAACCGTTGATCATGTTTCTTACGGTACGCCGCCTTGATGATAAAGACTAGCGATTGTCTTTGCTGCTGATCATCAGTTAAACTAATGCTTGTGATGGACCTCCGAGAACTCGATATTCGTCATCTCGTGGCTTTTGACGCGGTCGCTCAAGAAGGCACGTTTGCGCGTGCAGCCGAGCGGCTTGGCTACACCCAGTCGGCCGTCAGCCAACAGATTGCGGCGCTTGAGCGGATCGTCGGCGAACGAGTTTTCGACCGTCCGGGTGGGCCGAGGCCGGTGGAACTGACACCGCTCGGGGAGCACCTCCTGGCGCATGGGCGACGGTTGTTGTGTCATCTCGACGACGTCAGTAAGGATCTCGAGCGGTTCCGTGGCGGTGGCCTCGGTCGACTGAGCGTCGGCACATTCCAGAGCATCTCGTCGACGATGTTGCCGATGCTGGTCGGTCGACTGCGCGAGAGTCATCCGGATCTTGAGATCAAGGTTTTCGAGTGCGATATCGATTCTGATCTGATCGAGCGACTCTCAAATGGCGAACTCGATCTCACGTTCATTGTCGGAGAGATTCCAGCGACGTTCGAGTATCGAGAGTTGATGACCGATCCCATGGTGCTCGTCGCTCGGCCCGGCCAGTTCGCGCCGGGTCCGGTTCCGATCGGGGTGCTCGACAAGGAGCCGATGGTCGGTCAACATGCCAACTCGTGCCAGGCAATGATGGAAGTCGGGTTGCGCCGCGCCGGTGTCGAACCGGCTTATGTGTTTCGAAGTAACGACAACGGCACGGTGGCGGCGATGGTGCGGGCTGGGATGGGAGTCGCCGTGCTTCCACTGCTGTGTACCGACCCTGAGGATCCTCGGGTCTCGCTGCATCCGCTCGACCCGCCGTTGCCAGACCGACGGATCGCGCTTGCCTGGAGGAAGGGCCGCACGTTGTCGCCGGCGGCCGAACGCTTCATCGAGTTGGCGACCGACGTCGGCCTCGAACTCACCGATCGGATGACGTTGGTCGGGTAGCCGTCCCGGTTCGATTCCGCGCGAGGATTTGCGGGTGCTCGACCATCTGTCCATCCAGTGCGCTGACATTGCTGCCAGCGCTTCGTTCTACGACGCAGTACTCGCCCCGCTCGGCGGTTCCCGGATCATGGAGTTCGGCCCTGTGATTGGTTACGGCGTGCCACCGTTCCCCGACTTCTGGCTCGGACCGCTGCAACACGGCGACGGGTTTCGGGAGTCCCATATCGCTTTCAGTGCTCCCAATCGTGAGGCGGTGCGGGCGTTCTTCGCCGCCGCCCTCGGCGCCGGTGCTGACGTGTTGCACGAACCGCGCGTCTGGCCCGAGTATCACGAGCACTACCACGGCGCGTTCGTCCGTGACCCGGATGGCAACAACGTCGAAGCCGTCTGCCATACGCCCGAGTAACTGACCGGTTGTCGTCCGCTCGAAATCGCCGTAGAGTGACACACCTTCACCGCGGGGTGGAGCAGTCCGGTAGCTCGTCGGGCTCATAACCCGAAGGTCGCAGGTTCAAATCCTGCCCCCGCCAC
>JANMTV010000259.1:0-12646 GCA_031390905.1 Ilumatobacteraceae bacterium
GGCAAGTTCAGGTCCCGGCGGGACGATTTTGTACGTGCTGCACACCGAAACGTCCTTTGATGCACAAGTTGCCGTGCGTGACGGCGCTGTCTGGCGGCGAGATCACCTTGACGATCTCGTTGTCTTGCACGTGCAGCGTCAGGTTGCAACCGACCCCGCAGTACGGACAGATCGTCTCGGTCTGTGTCTGGCGTGACTCGTCCCACGTGCCGGCCTGGCGCATGTCGTACTCGGATTTGAACATCAACGCCCCGGTCGGACAAACCTGGATGCAGTTGCCGCAGTACACGCACGCCGACTCGGTGAGCGGTACTTCGAACTCGGTCGCGATGTGTGCGTCGAAACCGCGGCCAGCGACCTCGATCACGAAACTGTTCTGCCACTGCTCTCCGCACGCATCGACGCATTGGTAGCAGAGGATGCATTTGGCGTAGTCACGGATGTACAGGTCGTTGTCGATCTTGACCGGCTGGGCGACGGTACGAGCGTCGGTGCCGTAGCGCGTCGGATCGGCACCGTACTGTGCGTTCCACCGAGCAACATTGTCGGTCAGCGATAAATCAACCGACGACCCGAGGAACTCGAGCACCATCTTTCGGGCATGGTCGGTGCGGTCGGTCTGCGTGCGAACGACCATCCCATCCTCGACCGGACGCGAACACGACGGCACGAGTACGCGTGAGCCCTCTACCTCGACCATGCATACGCGACACGCGTTTTTGGGAGTGATCGTGTCGCCGAAGCACAACGTCGGGATTTCCGTGCCTTCACCTCGGCACGCCTGGAGGAGCGTGGTGCCCTCGGGGACGGTGATTTGACGATCATCGATCGTCAACGAAATTCGCCGAATGATCTGCAAGTTCCCGACTACGTCAGTCGACACGCCGCCCGGTCCTCACGCATTGCTGAACACTCCGAGCCGGACGATGGCGGTTTCGATTGCGTTGTAGGCAGTTTGGCCGAGCCCGCAAATCGAAGCGTCTTTCATTGCCTGGCCGATGTCACGCAGGAGATCGAGGTCACCGTCGCGGGCACCACTCGCAAGCCGACTGATTGCCTCCTCCTGGCGAACGGTGCCAACCCGGCACGGCACGCACTGTCCACAAGACTCGTCACGAAAGAACGCCGCTAGCCGCTGCAGTTGATCGACCAAGTCGACCGTCTGATCGAGCACCTTCACGACGCCGGACCCGAGTGACAGTCCGACGTTACGGGTGACCTCCATCGTGAGTTCGAGGTCGAGGTCGCCTGGCCCGGCGAAACCACCTGCGGCGCCGCCGAGCAACACTGCCTGCAACTCCGAGCCGTCTCGAAGCCCGCCGGCCAACTCGATCAGACCGCCGAGCGTGATGCCATACACGACCTCGTACACACCAGGCACCTTGACCGCTCCAGACACACAGAACAGGCGACGGCCTTTCGATCCGTGCGAACCGAGGCTGGCGTGTGCTTGACCGCCATCCAACACGATCGAGGGGATGTTCATCAACGTCTCGACATTGTTGACCACCGTCGGTTTACCGAAGACACCAACTTCGACCGGGAACGGTGGCTTGTTACGCGGCTCGCCGCGATAGCCCTCGATCGAGTTGAAGATCGCCGTCTCCTCGCCGCAGATGTACGCCCCGGCACCCTTGACGATCGTGATGTCGAAATCCGATCCCGAATTCGAGCCGATGTAGCCGCCACGCCGTGACTCGGTTATCGCGTGCTGCAACGTGGCGTGTGCTCGCGGGTACTCGCCGCGCAAGTAGATGTAACCGTGCTGGCAGTTTGTTGCGAACGCCGCAATCGCCATCGACTCGACCAGCGCAAACGGGTCGTTCTCGATCAGGGCTCGGTCCTTGAAGGTGCCCGGTTCCGATTCGTCGGCGTTGCAGATCAGATAGTGCGGAAATATCGGTTGCGTTCGGACTGCCTCCCACTTGCGGCCGGTTGGGAAGGCCGCCCCGCCGCGGCCCACGAGACCTGAGTCGTTGACCTCGGCGATCACGCCCTCCGGACCGAGTTGACGTGCTTTGGCGAGAGCGAGGAAGCCTCCGTCGGCGATGTACGCATCGATGTCGAGTGGGTCGATCCGACCTGCTCGCTTGAGCAACACCAGCGACGGGTCACCCGCTTGCGGTACGGTTGCGACCCGCTCGGCTTCTCGGTCTGGAGTCGTCCCGCCAGCCCACGCCCGCACCTCGACTGGGGTGACATGCCCGGCTACGGTCTGTCGATTCGGTGACCCAGCATCGGTCACGAACGCGGCAGGCGCCTGCTCGCAGAGGCCGAGGCACGGCGTGGGGTGGGCACCCGCTGGCAGCTCGTGCTCAGTCATGCCGCCATATGCACGGCACGCCAGGTCGACGCACACATGGACCTGATGGCTTGGTCGCTGCTTCATCGAGAACAGCGCGTAGAACGAGGCAACGCCGTAGATCTCGGCTGGGGAGACGTCGAGCCGTGTCGCGATGTAGTCGATCGAAGTCTCGCTGATCCAGCCGACTCGGTCGTTGACGGCGTGCAGGGTTGGCAGCAGGAGGTGTCGCTTCGCCCGGTACGCGTGTCCACCGCTGACGTCATGCACGTTGCGTTCCGGTGCCGCGCCGAGCACCGAATCGACCGCTCTCTGCTCATCGTCAGTCGGAGGGGCGCTGCGAGTCTTCAGATCCATTCGTGATCCATTCGTGGTACGACCGCAACGGTCATTGGCCGGCTGCCGCGTATTGGGTAGCGATCTTGTCGATTCGGACGGCGCAGGCTTTGAACTCTGCGGTGCCCGACTTGGGGTCGGTGGCGTCGATCGTCAACACGTTGACGTCGATCTCGTCGGGGAAGTGGAACGTCATGAACACGAGGCCCGGGCGTAAGCCCGGGTCGATCAGAACCGGCGCTTCGACGCTGCCGCGTGGCGACGTGACGTAGACGATTTCGCCGTCGGCAATGCCCATCCGTTCGGCGTCCTCTGGCGACACGTCGATCGTTTCGCCGCGCCGATTGGGGCTGCGATACCCGGCGGATTGCACCCCGGTGTTGTACGAGTCGAGGCGACGGCCGGTCGTGAGTCGCAGCGGAAACTCGTCACTCACGGCTTCGACAGGCGGATCATCAATGACGACGCTGAACGGGGCGAGACGGCCGCGGTCGGTGGGGTCGTCGGCCCACAACCGACCGTGAAGATACGACGGTTCAAGTCGATCTTCTGAGAAGCATGGCCACTGGATTCCGCCGAGCTCTTCGAGTCGCGCCCATGACATGCCGGCATGCATCGGCGAGAGGCTGCGCAACTCGTCCCAGATGTCTTCGTTGGTCTCGTAGTGCCAGTGATGCCCGAACTCGGCGGCCAACGCCAACAGGATCTGGATGTCCTGGCGGGCGTTGCCGGGTGGGTTGAGTGCCTTGCGGACACGCTGAACGCGACGTTCGGAGTTGGTGACGGTGCCCTCGGACTCGCACCACGATGTGGATCCAGGAAGCACGACGTCGGCCAGCTGGGCGGTCTTGGTGAGGAAGATGTCTTGCACGACCAAATGATCGAGCCCCTCCAGCAGATCAACGGCATGTGGGCCGTCGGCCTCTGACTGAGCCGGATTTTCTCCGATCACCATGACCGACTTGAGATCACCGCGCTCCATCGCTTCGAACATCTCGGTCAGGTGCCAGCCATTTTCGGCCGGAATCGTGGCATGCCACGCAGTCTCGAACTTTTTGCGGGCGAGATCGTCGACGACGTCTTGGAAGCCGGGCAGCTTGTTCGGCAGGGCACCCATGTCGCCACCGCCCTGGACGTTGTTTTGGCCGCGCAGCGGGCTGAGTCCGGCACCGTAACGGCCGACCTGACCGGTCAACAGGGCGAGGTTGATCAGTGCCAGCACATTGTCGACGCCGTTGTGATGTTCGGTGATCCCAAGTGTCCAACACATCTGTGCCGCGTCCGCCTGGGCGTACGTGTGTGCCAGTTGGCGGATTGCATCTGCAGGTACTCCGGTGACCTGTTCGCCACGTTCGAGTGTCCAATCCTCGACCGACGCCGCGTATGCATCGAAGTTCGAGGTGGCGCGCTCGACGAACGCCGTGTGTGCCAGGCCGGCATGGATGATCTCGCGAGCGATGGTGTTCGAGAGTGCGATATCGGTTCCGACGTGCAGGCCCAGCCAACGGTCGGCGAACTGGGCCGTCTCTGAGCGGCGCGGGTCGACAACAAATAGCTTGGATCCGTTGTTCACGGCTTTCATGACATGGTGGAAGAAGATCGGGTGCGCGTTACGCGCGTTTGAACCCCACATGACGATCACGTCCGCGGCTGCAGCTTCCTGATACGACGACGTGCCGCCACCGGCTCCGAACACTGTGGCCAGACCGACCACCGAGGGAGCGTGTCAAGTCCGGTTGCAGGAATCGATGTTGTTGGTACCCATCACGACTCGTGCGAGTTTCTGGGCGATGAAGTTCATCTCGTTGGTCGACTTCGAGCACGAAAAAAGCCCGATCGAAGCGCCGCCAAACTCGTCGCGGCTGCGCCGGAATCCTTCGGCCGCACGGCTGAGTGCGTGTTCCCAGGTGGTTGGGCGAAGGATTCCGTTCTCGCGGACCAACGGTTCGGTGAGCCGCTCCAGCGGCCGGTACTCGTGATGTTTCTTGTTGCGTGCCTGTTGTGGTGGCATAGACACAACCTTAGTTGATGAGGTACGGTTTGGATTCCACTAGACGGAACGAGTCCGCATGGTGGAATCGAAGTCAGCGGCAGCCCGTGTTACTACATCTAATCTGCCGATCTTTCATGTAATGTCATACTGACATAGTTCGTCTCCGGGGGTCCAGTTTCATGTCGTTTCCATCAGATCTCGAAATCGCTCGTCAGGCGTCGGCCAAACCGTTGCCGGAGATCGCCGCCAAGATGGGGATCGGCGAACACCTGCTCGAGCCGTACGGCCGCGAACTCGCCAAGATCAGTCTCGACGCCATTGCGGAGTTGGCCGCCTCGGGCCGACCGAAGGCGAAGTACGTCGTCGTCACGGCGATTACGCCGACGCCGCTCGGCGAAGGCAAGACCACCACAACGGTCGGACTCGGCCAAGCAATGCAGCACGTCGGCAAGAACGCCGTGATTTCGCTGCGTCAGCCGTCAATGGGGCCGACCTTCGGGATCAAAGGTGGTGCAGCCGGAGGCGGCTACAGCCAGGTGATTCCGATGGAGCTCCTCAACCTGCACCTGACCGGCGACTTCCACGCCGTCACGGCTGCACACAACCTGCTCTCGGCAATGGTCGACAACCACCTCCACCACGGCAACGCCGCCGGGCTCGACCTCAACAACATCACGTGGCGTCGCGTGATGGATGTCAACGATCGTTCACTTCGCAATATCATCGTCGGGCTCGGCGGCAAGATGGACGGCGTCACGCGGCAGACCGGTTTCGACATCACGGCCGCTTCCGAAGTGATGGCGATCCTCGCGCTCTCGACAGATACGACCGATATGCGCGCTCGCCTGGGTCGGATCGTCGTGGGGTATACCGGCTCCGGGTCGCCGGTGACGGCCGAGGAACTCAGCGCAGCCGGCTCGATGGCCGTGATCATGCGTGACGCGATCAAGCCAAACCTGTTGCAGACGATCGAGAACACGCCGGTGATCGTGCACGCCGGCCCGTTCGGCAACATCGCACACGGCAACTCGTCGGTCGTCGGTGACCTGGTCGGCATCCATGCCGGTGACTACCTGATTACCGAAGCCGGATTCGGTGCCGACATGGGTGCTGAGCGGTTCTTCAACATCAAATGCCGGGCCTCCGGTCTCGTTCCAGATGCGGCAGTTCTCGTCGCCACAGTGCGGGCGCTCAAGGCCCACTCCGGCAAGTACAAGATCGTTGCCGGCAAGCCGCTGCCAGCCGACCTGCTGGCTGAAAATCCCGATGATGTGCTCGCCGGAGCCGCCAATTTGGTGAAGCAGATCGACAACGTCAAGGCGCACGGCGTATCGCCGGTTGTGGCGATCAACGCCTTCCCGACCGATCACGCATCCGAACACGAGGCGATCCGACGCGTTGCGGAAGGTGCCGGTGCCCGAGTCGCTGTGTGTACCCACTTCTCCGACGGCGGCGCTGGAGCAACCGACCTTGCTCGTGCGGTGATTGAAGCGTGCGAGGAACCCTCGAACTTCAAGTTCCTGTATGCGGATGAGGATTCGTTGAAGACCAAGATCGAGAAGGTCGCCACCACGATCTACGGAGCAGCCAAAGTCGAGTACACGACTGGTGCCAGCAAGCAACTAGCCAACTACGAAGCCAACGGCTTCGGCAACCTGCCGGTCTGCATCGCCAAGACGCACCTGTCGATCTCAGGCGACCCGACATTGCGGGGAGCACCGACCGGTCACACATTGACTGTCCGGGAGGCGCGTGCATCCGTTGGCGCCGGTTTCGTGTACCCGATCTGCGGCGACATGAGCACGATGCCAGGCCTCGGCACCTCCCCGGCCGCCAGTATCATCGACTTCGACGAAAACGGCGAAATCAAAGGTTTGTCATGAGTGAGGACGAACTGACCGCTGGTGGGGCGATTTTGATGGACGGGAGTCGGCTTCGTGACGAGACCGTCGTTCGTCTTCGGGCTGAGATCGAGGCGCTCGGCAATCCACATGTCTGTTTGGCGACCGTGCTTGTCGGCGGTGACAAGCCGAGCCAGATCTATGTACGCATGAAGCACAAGAAGGCTCAAGAGGCCGGGATGGTTTCGAAGAGCGTCGAACTGCACGAACAGTCCACGCAAGCCGAGGTCGAAGTCGCCGTGGCCGAACTGGCCGCCGATCCGACGGTCCACGGAATCCTCGTGCAACTTCCGTTGCCGCCGCACCTCGATCCAGAACCGGTGTTGGCACTCTTGCCGCCCGAGAAGGATGTCGACGGCCTGACCGAGCGATCAATGGGACGCCTCGTCCGCGGTCTGCCCGGACACGTGCCCTGCACGCCACTCGGCGTGATGCGGTTGCTCGAGCGCTACGGCGTCGAGACCAGGGGCAAGCGAGCCGTCGTGGTCGGACGTTCGACGCTTGTCGGACTCCCGCAGGTCCTCCTGCTCGGTCGCAAGGGCTGCGACGCGACGGTGACATTGGCGCATTCGCGCACGGTCGATCTTGTTGGTGTGTGCCGGGAGGCGGACATCATCGTCGCCGCCGCCGGTCAGGCTCGGATGATCACGGCGGATCACGTCAAGCCTGGTGCCGCCGTGATCGACGTCGGCGTGTCCCGGTCGGAGTCAGGGATTGTCGGCGATGTCGACTTCGATGCGGTGCAACGCGTCGCCGGCGCGATCACTCCGATGCCTGGTGGTACAGGTCCGATGACGATCGGCTGCCTGCTCGAAAATACGCTCGTTGCCGCAAGGATGCTGAACGCCATCTAGTGCCTTGAATCGATCAGCGCGGTACCGGCGGTGGACAGGATGCTCGGAGCGATCGAGCGAGGTGACATCGTTGAGCGGTGCCGGACATCCGAGATATTGCAATTCTGAACGCTGCCGATGTAGCGCGGTTGGCGCCGTACACCGAACTGGTCGAGGCGTTCGAGGTGGGACACCGTTCAGCGCCCGCCGATGTGCGCCGGATTGCGTATGGTCCCCTTGGGGGTGATCAGCATTTCATGGCGTTGCCGGCGTGGCAGGCGGGCGAAGCGATCGGGATCAAACTCGTCACGGTCTTTCCAGACAATCCCGGTCGCGGGCTCCCGTCGGTGCAGGGTGTCGTGCTGTTGTTCGACGGGTTGACTGGAGAGGTCGTGGCGTTGATCGACGGAACGGAATTGACCTATCGCAAGACCGCCTGCGATTCGGCGCTCGGCTCGCGGCATGTGTCCCGGCCAGATTCGCATACGTTGCTGATGGTCGGCGCTGGGGCGCTTGCCGCGCACTTGATCGCCGCCCACCGGGCAGTTCGGCCGTCAATCGAACGTGTGTTGATCTGGAACCGAACGCCGGCGAAGGCCGATCAACTGGTCAGACTTGGTGTTGCCGACGAGGTTGTTGACGACCTCCGACGAGCGGTTCAACAAGCCGACATCATCTGCACAGCGACGATGACGAAGGCACCCTTGATCCGTGGTGAGTGGCTAAAGCCTGGAACGCATGTCGACTGCGTTGGCGCATACCTGCCGGATCATCGCGAGATTGATGACGACGTCGTGAGACGGGCAGAGATCTTCGTCGACACTCGGCTTGCACCCCTGACCGAATCGGGCGACCTCGTGATCCCGCTCGCCAACGGGGTGATTTCCGAGTCGGACATCCGAGCCGATCTGTACGAGCTATGCCAGGGCAAGCATCTCGGTCGATCCAACGCCGATGCGATCACGATCTTCGAGAACGGCGGAGGGGGCCACCTCGACCTGATGGCAGCCCAACACGTCTGGCGGAATCACCAATCCCTATCGTGATCGACGTGGAAGCCGAGTTTGTTGTTGTCGGGTCGGGTTCGGCTGGGGCGGCGCTCGCTGGTCGTCTCGTCGAAGCCGGCCGGGACGTCGTGTTGCTGGAGGCCGGTCCCGACTACGGAGCCGTCGATTCCGGACATTGGCCGGCGGAACTGCTCGATGCCAGAATGCTGGCAACCTCCCACGATTGGGGGTATCGGCACGACCGATGGACGTTCGAACGGGCGCGAGTGATGGGCGGGTGCTCGTCACACAACGGTGCGATTGCGGCGATCGGGCATCGCTCCGACTACGACGCGTGGCAGTTACCCGGTTGGTCTGGCGTTGACGTCGCGCCGCTGTTCGACGAGGTGATCCGTCGAATGCGGGTACGTTCCTACGATCGCAGTGAGGCCGTGCCATTCCACGCACAGTGCGTCGATGCCGCCGAGGCAATCGGCTGGCGGATAGCCAGTGATCTCTGTGATCTCGACGCCAACGATGCGTTTGGCATGGAGTCGGTCAACGTCGTCGGGACGACGCGTTGGAACGCTGCCTTCGCCTACCTCGACCCGGTGCGAGAGCGACCGAACCTACGGATCGTCGATGACGTACTCGTCGACCGAGTGTTCGATTCGCTCGATGGGGCGACCGTGATCGCCATGCGAGGCGGTGAGCCGATCGTGGTTCGGGGCGGCACCGTGGTGCTCAGCGCCGGTGTGTATGCCACGCCGGCGATCCTGCAACGTTCGGGCATCGGCGCAGCGGCGTTGTTGGGTGACCTCGGAATCGCTGTGATCGCCGATCGGCCAGGGGTCGGTGCCAACCTTCACGATCACCCGATGTTCCACGCCGATCGAGCGGTCGGCTCGCAGTTGCAGCGATGGCTCGACGGGGTCGCTGCAACCGGCTTCCTGCCAGAGGAGCAAACGCTTGGCAAGGCGATCTCGGGTCAATCGCCCGACGGACTCTACGACCTGCACGTGTTCCCGGTCATCGGCAGCAATCAGACGAGCATGCTGTACGGGCGGGCGACGGTCGAGGTGGCGTGCATGACGCCGCGCAGCCGCGGTGTGCTCCGAATCGCGAGCCGGGATCCTGGGGCGCATCCGCTGATCGATCACGGATACCTGACCGACGCCGATGGTCACGACATAGCGGTAATTCGCGATGGCTTGCGGATCGCCAACGAGTTGCTCGATCAACCGCTTGTCGCCGGTCTTGTCGGCGATCCGCTCACCGATGGCTCGACCGACGACGCAATCCGCTCACAGGTCGCTCACTACTACCACCCGGTCGGGACCTGTCGAATCGGCCGTCAGGACGACCCACTAGCCGTGTGCGACGAACGCGGTGGCGTGATCGGAATGGACAATGTGGTTGTCGCCGACGCCTCGCTGATGCCCCAAGTTCCAAGAGCCAACACGAATCTCCCGACGGTCATGATTGGCGAACGAATCGCCGCAATCCTGCTCGCGATGCCGCGCTTAGGGCGCGCTTACTCGGGTTCCGGGTCGCTACGGGATTTGAATCTGCGGCCCAGCGAGACGACGGTGACCGGGATGTAAAACGCTCGAGCCGACAATGAAACCTCACTGAGGGGCCGTTTGAGCACGGCGACTCGGTAGGCGAAGAAGCGGTAGATCAGGAACACCATGATCAACACGTGTAGACCGATCATGGTCCAGATGAACCCGTCGAGCCCGACTGGGCTGCTCATCACGGCTGACGTCACGAGCGGGCCGAGCAACGCACCGGCCCCATAGAGCATCACCAATTTCGACGCCGCCGCCGGGATCTTCTCCGGCGGCACCCAATCGGCTGTGTAGGCGCCGGCGATCGAGTACAAGGGGAAGCTCGACCCGCCGATCAACGCCATCAACGCCAAACCCGTCCAACCTTCCGGTCCCGCCGACAGCAACGCCACACAGCCGGCGATCGTGCCGAAGGCAGCCATCGCCCCGACCTGACGCCGATCGACGTCGTCGGATGCGGCAGCGATCGGCCAATGCAGGAGCAGTGCACCGATTTCAGGGGCGGCGACAAATCGGGCGATCTCGCCCGTGCTGAAACCGGCTCGGGTGGCGTATATCGCGCCGAGGGCGAGGAACCCACCGTGGGCGAGACCGACGAGCAAGCTCGTTCCGACGCCAGTCGGGACGATCCTGATCAGTTCGCGAGTCGAGAGATGCTCCGGTTCTTCCATCAACGGCGGGGCCGCATCTTCGGAGAGGGCGACGGGGGCGACGGCGAGCGAAATCAGGATCGCCCCGATCGCGAAGCCGGTGATCGACCTGGTGTCGACGGTGCTGAACAACAGTTGCCCGGCTGCATAGCCGCCTGTCGTCACCAGTCCGTAGATCGCCAGCAACCGACCGCGGTGGCGGCTGCCAGTGAGTTGGTTGAGCCAGGATTCGGCGACGACATATTGACCGGCGAGACAGAGCCCGGTGACGAATCGGAGCGCGATCCATGACGCCGGCGTGACCACCAATCCGATTCCGAGGATTGCAGCCGACAACGTTGCCGCCAAGGCGGTGTATACGCGGATGTGGCCGACCTTGTTGAGTGCCTTGAGTGCCAGCCGCGAGCCGATCAGGAACCCGGCGTAGTAGGCGGCGCTGATCACGCCGATCACGCCTGTCGAAAAGTTCTCCAACTCTGAGCGAACGCCGAGCAAAGTGGCGAACAGGCCGGCACCGGCGAGCATCAGAGCCAACCCGACGAACAGCGCCCAGGTCGCCCAAGCCAACGACACGGTCATGGCCCGACCGTCTTCCTGCACGGCGATCGGACCCGTTATGTCATTCATCTGTGAGCCAGTCCGTGCCGGGCATCATCCGGATCATGAACTCGTCGAACAGCGGCACGGTGAAGGCGGTGTCGCCGTGATTTGGACTCCACACCATGCCTTTCGAGATCAGCTTGGCCCGCAGCGGAGCCAGGGTTGACACCTTGCGGTCGAGGATGTCGGCTATGTCACCCGAGCGGTGCGGCCCAGGTCCGAGCTGTGACATTGCTCGCAGGTAGCGCCGTTCCGATGGCGTAAGTCGATCGAACCGCACACGGAAAAAGCTCTCGTCAAGGCTTGCAATTGCGAGGGGTGTGGCGGTCAGTACGTCGTGACGCGTGATCGGTGATCCGGCGGCGGCGTTCCAGGTCTGTTGCCCCCATTGCTGCAGGAAGTACGGGTAACCGTGGGTCAGCGTGATGATCTCGTCGACGGCATCGTCGTCGATCCGAGTCGATTCCGATTGGATCGGTTTGCGAATTGCGTCGCGGGCGTCGTCGTGTGGCAGTGGGCCGACGACGGGAAACGAGAACAGTCGCTCGGCATACGACTTTGCCCGACCCATTTGCCCTGGCAGTTGCGGGAGTCCGGCGCCGAACATCGACACGGGAAGTGAACGTTGCGCACACCGGTGCAGCGCCATGATCAGCGCCGCCAACTGTTCTTCCTCCACGTACTGCAACTCATCGATGAAGAGGACGAGTGCCGTCCCGGCCTGAAGTGCCGCTGTTCCTGCGGTCTCCATCAGCGTCATTAGATCCTGTTCGAGGTCTCCGTTGTCGGCTAATCCAGGCTCCGGCTCGTAGTCGACACCGACTTCGATGTCGCCGTACTTGACTTTCAACGCTCGGGCGAAGCCGGTCAACGCACGCAAGGCTCGAATCGCCATGTCGCGAGCATTCGCTTGGCGACTCATTTGCAGTAAGGCCAAGCGGAGTTGGGGAGCGAGTAATGCCGGAAGCGACCGGTTCTCCGGTGCTTCGATACGGATCGCCACGATCCGTCTCTGCTCCGCGACTTCCCGGATCCTGTCGAGCAGAACGGTCTTGCCGACGCCTCGGAGACCGATCAGCAACATGCTCTTGCTTGGCCGTCCGCGCAGCACAGCGCCGAGCTGGTAGCGGATCGCGGGTACCACAGCGGAGCGGTTCTGACGCATCACGAAGCCAACGGCATTCGCACCTACATCCCGGAACCGTTGCGCCGCGGTCGCCGGCACTGGAGCGAACAGCGCGATGCTCAGCAAGCCGCGGCAGCTGTTTTCGGCACTTCGCGACCTCTCTGCCGCCGTCTTGGCGCCTCTCGCGCGCCTTCTCGGCCTCAGAACATCGCAACCGCACCATCTGCTCTCTCTTCACCTCTTCACACCGCTCAACTTGCTGCGCTCATGACCTCAATCCAATTCCGCCGTTTCACCACGGGCTGCTAGGGTTACCCCTGATGGCAGATACCGCTTTTATGCGAAAGC
>JANMTV010000358.1:0-12589 GCA_031390905.1 Ilumatobacteraceae bacterium
TGCCAGAGGCGTCACGCCCGGGTACCTGCCTGCGGTTGCCGATCTGAAACAACTTCCTCATCCCGAGGCCAGTTTCGACGCCGTACTGTGCGTGACTGCGCTGTGCCACAAGCTCAACCCTGTCCCACAACTCGTCGTCGACGAGCTGGCCCGGGTCACCAAACCGGGGGGCCTCGTCGTCCTGATGGAACCGGGTGGCCGGCGGCTCTGGCGCGGTCACGACGAAATGACCCACACAGGACGCCGCTTCAGCCGGTCAGACCTCGTGTCCCTGATCGAGGGGGCAGGACTCGTACTCGTGCGAGCGACGGGTGCCTATTCGTTTCTGGTCCCACCGGCGGCGATCCTCGGTCTGATCGAGCGGGGCCAGCCGAAGAGCGATGTCGGACGCAATCAATCCGGACTTCACGGCCTGCTGCCGACACTCGCCCGTGCCGAACGGGCATTGCTTGCCCGGGTCAATCTGCCGTTCGGTCTCTCGGTGATTGCGCTCGGCCGGAAACCGTGACTCGCCGTCTCGCCCTCCTCGTCACCTGCCTGCTCGGATTGACCGCCTGTCGGCTCGACGTCGATGTTGCCGTGACGATGCAACCAGACGGGACCGGCAGCGTGGTCGTGACGGCCATCGCCGATGCCGAGTTGATCCAACAGGTGCCTGAGTTGGTCGACGATCTGCGGCTCGATGATGCCACCGCCAATGGTTGGGTGATTGATGGTCCTGTAGCCACCGACAGCGGCGGACTCATGATCACGTTGACCCACGACTTCCACTCCGACGCCGACCTTGCCAACGTGCTCACCAGCATCGGGCCACCGTTCACCAACATGGCGGCCGCTCGAACCACAGCCGACGATCAGACCGTGAACGCAATCGACGGCGATCTCGTGCTGCCAGACGGGTTCGAATCGTTTGCCGACGCCGACCTGATCCAAGCCGTCGGGGGCTTGCCATTCGGCGAGCAAATCACGGCAAGCGGGCTCACCCCGGAACAGGCGATGGCGGTGACATTCACCGTCTCGTTGCCAGGCGAACTGATTACGTCAACAGGCACCGAAACCGACAACGGCGTGTTTACCTGGACCGCTCCGCTCGACGGATCGTCGCAGGACATCCTCACCCAGACCGTGCAGCGCCCAGCTGACACGACGAACTGGGCAGGCCCACTGTCGACGATTTCGTTGATCGCCTTGATCGCGTGGCTCGTCGTCGCTACGGCATTCATCACATTCGTGGCGATCGCCCGCCGCCGCAAACGCCGACGACGCGAACGCTCCCTTCGCAACCTGGCTCATGTTACAGATCGTGTCTGACACCATCTGTAACATCGGTGCGAGTTAGGTGAGTGCTAGGTGAGCACCGTGTTGGGTTCACCGTTGACGTTGAGGCCGACCGAACTGGTACACACGCCGCCACGCACTGCACCTCCGTTGTAGGCCTGGCGCATGCAGTTGCGCATTGCCATGCCTGGACGATGATCTTGTAGCCGGTCGCCGCGTATCCGGCCTTGGCCATTGCCTGGGCCACGTTGGCGAGTGCACCTGCGACTTCATTCGTGCGCGCCTGGCAATTGACGATCGGCTTGATTCGCCTCAGATTGTGCAAAACGGAATAACCACGTCATAATCTGCCTCGTACATTCCAGTTGCTCGGCACAAGGACCAGACACAGAGTCACCTCGCTTTCACCCACACACCGCCGCCAGCCAGGATCGTCGCCGTCGCCCGCTCGAGAGCAACGCCCTCGCGGACAGTCACTGGGCTTCCGCCGCCCCGTGACAATGACGACGACACGTCGAGGTCGACACCGCAACCACACGTTGGCCGGTGCCGGCCTCGTTCGTGTTTGACGCACAAACGTGTCAGTTGCGGGCGTTGTAATCGGCGATCAACGCATTCGCCTGTTGGGCGGCCGCCGTGAGCGACGCCTGGACATCGGCTCCGGAGAAGATGTCGGCGACCGCCCGTGCCGTGACCGCGCGGACCTCACTTCTAGGCCCAAAGATCGGGCCGAGTTGAGCAGGGTCGTCTGGTGCGTTGACCAACTGGTCATAGGCCACACGAAACCGCGGGTCGTCTCGATACACCGTGGCCGCCGGTTCGACTAGCAGTGCGTCGGGTCGGACCGGCACGAACCCCGTGAGCGCCGTCCATTGCGACTGAACCTCCGTACTCACCAGATAGCTGATGAAATCCCAAGCTGCGGCAGCCTTCTCATCACCGTGGCCAGCAACGACGTAGAGAGCTGCCCCTCCGACGAGCGCTGACGGGACCGCGCCCGGCCCAGGGAACGGACCAATGCCAATATCTTCAGCAGTAATTCCCTCGACCAGCCCGCCGTCGACTGCGTTGAGCACGATTCCCAATCCGGACGACGTACCGATCGTCATCGCCGCCGGCTCGGTCTTATCCGCCATCTTGAAAAACTGATCCAATCCGCCCGGATTTTCGCCGACGTTGTAAGCCAACCCATCGGCGATCAACGCCTGAACATACGTCAGCAACTCGACACCCCTCGGCTCATCGAACAAGACCCGAGTGGCCGGTGCGAGTCGTCCGTTGCCGTTATCGGCGTAGAGGTCACCTCCGTTGGCCAACCATTGCTCGATGAACCAGCCACCGCCGGAATCCGTACCCGAATCAAGTGAAATCCCGTATGCCGCAGCCTCCGAATCGACGATCTGCTGCGAAAAGTCGCGGAGTTCCTGCAGGGTTTGCGGTGAGCGTTCGGGATCCAAACCGGCTGCCCGAAAGCGTGCCTTGTTGTAGTACAGAACGGGGGTCGAAACGTTGAACGGCATCGCCCACTGCACACCTTGCGAGCTGTATGTGTTCAGCGTCGACTGTTGGAATACCGCCGTGTCGTACTCCGCCGTTTGGATGCACGCCCCGACCGGAATCACCGAATCGGTATCGATGATCGTCTGAATTGCATAGTCAGGGAACATCACGATGTCGGGTCGGCTGTCCTGTCCCGACTGAATGTACTTGTCGATGGTCTCGCCGTAGCCACCCTGATTCTGAGCCATAACGCGAACGCCTGATTGGCTGGCGTTGTAACTGTCCACAATGAGGTTCAGCGAGTCTTCGTTGTCGGCGTTGAGGCCATGCCAGAACGTGACTTCAACCACGTCGTCGGCGCCGGTGAGCGCATCGGTAGGACAGGAAGCCAACGTTTCGAGCGGTGTAGTCGTTGTCGTCACGCTGATCGCCGGTGTTCCGGTCGGTGTTCCGGTCGGTGTTGTGGTGGGTGTTCCGATCAGCGGCTCTTCACCTTCGACCGTCGGCACGGTCACGATCGTCGTCGCGCTCGTGGGCACAGTCGGCGACGCCTCGTCATTGCCGGCGACCAAGATCGACTTGTCGGAGCCACACGCGGCAGCGAGCAAGCTACACGCAATCAGGCCGCGGACGCCCCGAGTCACCCCTTCACCGCACCACTCGTGAGACCGCGCACCAGCGATCGTTGAAAGATCAGCAAAGCAATGAAAATCGGGACGGCGGCGATGACGGTCCCGGCCATCACCAGGTTAGGTTGGTTCAGCGAGCCGAAGCGGAGCAGCCGAAGCCCACTTTGGACCGTGTTCATCTCCGGCTCGGTGGTGATCAGGTTCGGCCACAGGTACTGGTTCCAGCTGGACAGGAAACTGAACAGCGCCAACGCACCGAGCGCCGGTTTGACGAGCGGCAGGGCGATCAGGCGAAGAAACTTGACATGTCCAGCCCCATCGATCCTGGCCGCCTCGATCAGCTCCCTCGGCATGCTCAAGAATGTCTGCCGCATCAGGAACGTGCCGAACGCGGTCGCCACGAACGGGATCGCCAGACCCTGATACGAGTTCAGCCAACCGAAGCTGTCGACGGTTCGCCGGTTGACCACCAATGTTGCCTCAAGCGGAACGAGCAACGTGGCGAGGAAGAGCACGAACAACGCTTCACGACCGGGAAAGTCGAGCATCGCAAATGCGTAGGCCGACATGACCGATGTCACCAGCTGTCCAACGGTGATGATCACGGCAACGATCAAGGAGTTGACGAGATAGCGGCCCAATCGACCGTTTGTCCATGCATCGCTGAGCACGTCGAGCGTGAACGCGTTCGGAACAAGCGGTTTCTTGAGCACCTCGCTGCCGGGCTTCAACGCTGCGATTACCGTGGTGTACACCGGAAACAACACGACGAACGTCACGATCCCAAGCAGCGCGTATCGCCCGACGAGCCGCGCCCCGGTGGGTGCCTTCTCAGCTGCCATAGTGAACCCGTCTTCCGATCCCGCGAAGTTGCGCCATCGAAAGCACCAGCAGCACAAGGAACAACAGCACAGCCGTCGTCGCCTGAAGGCCTGCGTTGTTGTTGATAATCGACTCCTCGCCATACGTCAGGTACGTAATCGTCGTCGTTGCATCGGGTCGGGGGCCACCTTCGGTCAGAAGGTCGACCTCGCCGTATATCTGGAACGCCCGGGCCGTGAGGACGATCACGACGAACAGAAGCGTCGGACCCAACAGCGGCAACGTGATCGCCCAGAAGCGGCGTGTGCCGGTGGCTCCGTCGATCGCCGCAGCTTCGTGAACCTCCTCAGGGATTCCCTGCAAACCAGCGGAGACGAGGATGAAGGTGAACCCCAGACTGGCCCACACGCTGGACAGAGCGACCGACCACAGCGCGGTCGTTGGGCTGCGCAGCAAGCCAGGGGTCCTCAGGATCGGAAACATGTCACTCAGCCAGCCGATGTTCGACAGCACCCCGACTTCGGGTTGTAACAGGAACAGCCACATCAAACTGGCCACCGCCACCGATGTGGCAACGGTGGACGAGAAGACTGCCCGAAAGACTCCGATTCCGCTCAGCGCTTTGTTGGCGAGCACGGCCAGCCCGATACCCAAAACAAGTCCGAGCGGCACCGTAATCAACGCAAACTTGAATGTGATCCACAGCGCGTTTTGAAACTCGGTCGATCGGAACGCGTCCAAATACTGATCCCACCCGTTCGAGGTACAGGTCCTGCCCTGCGCATCACAGCGTTGCCGACCGAGCAAGATTGCCTTACCAAGCGGGTAGAGCACGAACGTCCCGAGGATCACGAGCGACGGTAGCAACATCGCAATCGCGGCCGGAAACTGCCTCCAGGTAGGTCGCTTACTCACCCGGGTCGCCACGCGTCACACAGTACGCCGACTGCCCAGTCGCCGTTGCGTCGCAACGTCAACGGCAAGCGCAATGCCAGCTCCAAGCACGATCCCAGCGGCAACGTCCATCGGCATATGAACGCCCATATACATGCGCGCCACACCAGCCAGCAGGGCGAGCAGCAAGAGCAGCGTTGACACCGCCTTCCCCGGCCGAATGATCAACACGAACGCAACCGCGACCGCCCACGCAATCGACGTGTGACCGGATGGGAATGACCAGCCGTCAACGACCGACCGGGGCTCACCGCCGAGCTGAACCGAGGTGATTCGTGGCCGACGAACAATCGCCTTCGTACCGATCGCAGCGAGCCAGGCGAGTGATCCGGTTACGAGAAGCTGAAGCCCAGCCGCTCGACCGACGAAGATTCCAATCGCGCCAGCAATGATTACCGCCAACGCTCGGTTGCCGAACTCCATCGCCGGACGCAACAACCATCGCCATCCATCCGAGCGGTCATGAATCCAGCGGGTGACAATCACCTCCCAGTCTGCTACTCCGAACAACTTCTCTGAGGCCGCCAAGCCGACGAACAGGATCAGTGCCGCCGCCGCACCGATCGATTTAGCGCAGGGCGTCGATCGCAACTCGTGCCTCCGCTGGCCAGTCGGTCACCAACCCGTCGATCAGCACCAACTTGCTGCTATCGATCGTTCGACGTTTGCACCATGAGTACAAGCGGATGCCAGTTCGGTTGCACGTCTCGGCCAGTTCGACGGTGACTTGCGACCAGTGGGCAGAGATTGCTCGCGCCCCAAAACCCTCGACATCAGTGAGTAGCTCTCGGAGTTCGGCAGGACCTTGGGTGTCTCGCAACAGGGCGATCTCAAGTTCGGGTGCCGTCGCCGCGGCCACCCGGATAGCGGATTCGTACTTCGACCAAAACAGCACTCGGCCCTCGAGACCCTGATTTCTGACTTCCGAAATCACAGCCGCGCCCGCACCGGCGTCCTTCACGTCGAGAGCAGCCATCATTGTCGGGCCGAGTGCTGCGAGACCTTCGGCAAGCGTGGGCACCGTTCCTCCCCCTATCAGGGCGATGCGGCGTGCACGACGGCTATCCAAGGCATTCAGGCGCATCGGACATCCGGTCGTGCGCAACAACCACCGATCGTGGAGCAACAGTGGCTCGCCGTCGGCAGTCCTACGAACGTCCATCTCGACCGCGTCGGCACCGAGCTGACGCGCCTGAACAATTCCCGCCAGGCTATTCTCCGGGGCATTTCGTGGACACGTCCGATGGGCGATCACCAGTTGCTGCATCGTTGTCCTTTCGCCGGGTCGCTCACGGTTTACAGTACCGGCGTCGGAATGTCTGAAAGTGAGGACTTTGCCATGTGCAGTGCGTGTTATCCCGGATTGATCGAAACGGCGGGAACGAGCGCGCCGTTCCTGGCAGTCGCCGCGGTTTCAACCCGGAATCGAGTCCATCGATGGCTACACCCGAGTCGACACGACGACGAACTCGACTCCTTGACTGAGCGGGTCGAGGCCGACGAGCCGAGCGAGGTCAGTCGTTGAAGCGAACACCGGAATCAGGTGTCGATAGCGACGACCCGCGTCGACGCGCGGCAACCCCTCGCCACGAACTCTGGCTGTACTTCTGGGCAGCCCTTAGCTACATCATCTGCGGATTCGCGGTCAAGCAAATCTTCGCCTGGTGGTGGTTCGGAGCGGCCTGGTTCGTGTTGTTTGTCTGGCTGGTTCCCGCCGCAGCCGATCGAATCCGACCACATCGCGCCGACCAATCAGATCTGACATTGAGTGATAGCGCGTGAGTTGGGCGGCACACGATTTCGAGACATACGTCATCCAGAAGCATCTCGGCACGAGGGTCAGTTTTCTCGCAGTTGTCGTGGGTACCTACCTACCTGACGCGTTGACCAAATGGTGGGTGTACGGCGTGAACAAGGGTCCGATCAAGTTCGGCTCCGACAATCCCGCCCAGTTTCATCGAGGTTGGCCAGGTGCGGGCTTCACGCACTCGATCATTTTCATTGTTGCGCTGGCAGGCCTGATCTTTCAGTTCACGAAGAGCAAACCATGGGGAATCGGTGTGCTCGTGGGAGGTTTGGCGCACATCCTCACCGACACCAGTGACACCGTTGGCACCTTGTTGTTCTGGCCCTTTTACAACGAGAACATCTCGACCGGACTCTGGGCATATGCAGCAACGGTCGGTCGGTATGACGACGCTGCCGCGTACTACAGCAGCCTCGGCTTTGTGATGGATGCGGCGTGGCTCGTCATCGCCCTACTTCATTTCAACGTGTTCCGCGAGAAGTATTTCTGGGACGTCGTGGTGCAGGCCGACGTTCGCGTCTGGACCCGAATTGGCAATGTGCTCCCAGATCGCGCTGTTCTGGCGCTGTACCGCGCCGGCATGTTCTACGGATTCACTCGGCTGATTTTTTGGAGCATCTGGACCCACATCGTTCAAGGTGCCAGCATCTATCAGGGTTGGGATCTGTCGCTCGGTGGTCCGTGGTGGGTGCCTTCGGTCAGCCTCCCCTAGGTCAACGGGGTGATCAACCGGCGATCAACCGGCGCTGGAGCGCTAGCGTCAATGCGGTGAGCAATGACGCCGAAGCCCAACAGGAGCTCGCTGATCTCGACGCGATCGGCCGGGACCTGGCCGGAGTTGAATCAGCTTTGCGGCGACTCGACGATGGCAGTTACTGGACCGACGAGGTGACTGGGGCAGCGCTGTCCGACGAGTTGCTGGCCTCGAACCCGGTTGCTCGCCGAGCGACATGAAACGGTCGAGGGTCACGGCGCTGGCTGGTGCGGCAGCGTTAACCGCCGGCATCGCCGCTGTCGCAACCAAGGCCCAGCAGGCCACCGCCGCATCTCCGTTGACGAGCCGCTTCAGTCGCTCCGCCCGCGTCTGGAAACTCTCGGCGCGTAACACGGCCAGATTCGCAGTCTCGAAGGTCCGCGGCGTCGGATCGCCAGCCGAACGACGCGCCCAACTCGACCAACAGTTCACGATCCGCACCGCCGAGGATGTCGCCAAGGAACTCGGCGAGATGAAGGGCGTGCTGATGAAAGCTGGCCAACTGGTCAGCTTCATCTTCGAAACACTGCCGGAGGAAGCGCAGGCGGCGCTCGCCACACTGCAGGCCGACGCAACACCGATGGCACCGTCGTTGGCCGCCAGCGTCGTCGAGTCGGAGTTGGGCGCCCCGCCCGAGCAGGTGTTCCTCGACTGGACTGACCTGCCGGTCGCTGCGGCGAGCATCGGTCAGGTCCACAAAGCCGTCACACCGGACGGTCGCGATGTGGCCGTCAAAGTGCAATACCCAGGCGTGCACGAAGCAATCGAGTCAGACCTCGACGCTGCCCAGGTGATGTACGCCATGTTCTCATCGATGATGCTCAAAGGGCTCGACGCCAAGGGTCTCGTCGATGAGTTGCGGGACCGGATGCGCGAGGAACTCGACTATCGACTCGAAGCCCAGAACTCCGAGGAGTTTGCGAATCTGTTTGCCGGCCACCCTTGGGTTCGGATCCCTCGCGTGGTGCCCGAATATTCGACTGTCAAGGTGCTCACGACGGAATGGGTCGAGGGTTTGACGTTCGACGAGTTTCGTCGCACGGCGAGCTACGACACCAAGCAACGAGCTAGCGAGGTGTTGTGGCGTTTCGCACAGCAGGCCGTCAACCGCTTCGGCGCCTTCAACGGCGACCCGCACCCCGGTAACTACAAGTTCCATCGTGACGGCAGCGTCACCTTCCTTGACTTCGGTCTGGTCAAGCGCTGGTCGCCCGGCGAGTGGGATCTGCTCAAACCAAGCCTCGACGCAATCATCATCAATCGCGACCCCGAACAACTCGTGGCGGCGATGGCGACGAGTGGGTTCCTACGTGCCGATCACGCCCTCGACCCGCAGCATGTCTACGACTACGTCAGCAGCCCCTACACGCCATACCTCACCGATCACTTCACGTACACGCGGCAGTGGATGATCGACACGATCAGCCGGATCTTCGACGTGCAAGGCCCGCATGCCGACGTGATCGCCCAACTCAACATGCCGCCAAGTTTCGTGATCCTCGACCGCGTCGTGTGGGGAACAAACGCAATTCTCGGCAAGTTGGAAGCGACAGGACCGTTCAGGGCGATGCTGCTCGAGTACGTCGCCGACGGCGAACCTGCAACTGACCTCGGAGCCGCAGAGGCAGCGTGGCGGGCCGGAGCAAAGTCGTGACCGATCACCCTGTCGTTCATCAGCTAGTCGTTCAGCATTTGGATATTGTCGAGCTAGCTGACGTGTGCGCCCGGATGCGTGCCCTCGGTCTCGACCTGTTCGAACTGGTAGGGAGTTGGGTTACCACGACCGCCGACGGCGCGCTTCAGCGGTTGTTGGGGCAGGCCTGCCACCAGCATGCATGGCACGCCGAGCTGTGGTCCGATCGTTGCCCGAATATCCCGGTCATCGACCTCGAACAAGCGACCGCGTCGTACCGCAAATCGATCCACCAGGTCGCCGACTCAGAACGACTCGCTGTGTACTGCCTGAGTCTCGATCAACTACTCGACGAACTGACCGGTCTGACACGCCGTATCGATCAGTGTCTCGATCCCAGTACGACCCGCACGATCGAACTCGTCAAGTCAGATCTAACCCGCATTCATGTCGCGTTGACCCCCTACATACAGCGCTGATCGCGACATCAACATGGGTTTTGACGAAAGCTGGCGAAGCTGCTGACGGCCGGTTTCTTCCAGCCGAGTTTGCCGATCAGTCCCGGCGGAGGCCAGTTGTCGTCGCGGCTGTAGGCCCACCACTCGAACGGGTTGAGGTAATACGCACACGATTCGACCACCTTGCCAAACGGTTCGTCACGTTTCCTGATCGCCCACACGATCGTGCCCATCGCCGCCCCGCCTGCCATCCATCCTGCATACAGGACGGGATACAGCGGTCCGAACCCGCGGGCCTGCCATGCGTGTACATCCTCGTGGTCGGTGACGAGCTTGGCGCGTCGCACCTTCGATACGTCGCCAGCACCAGAGATCACGTTGCCGAGCGTGACCGCGAATCCTTTCCGAGGTTCGAAGCCACGCTCGTAGACGTGACGATTCTTGCCCTCGCTGAGTTCTCGCGAGTAGCCAGAGTCGCCCCGGATCGTTCCGATCGCGTGCGACGCAAGCGCCGCTGCCGTCGTGGCCAACGCCCACGTCGAGTCGAGCGTGAAAGCGGTCAACCCGTTCCGAGTTCTCCACTCGTATATACCGCGCCGACCAGAGACTGCGCCATTCAGGCCGGCGACGATCGCACCCGGCACAGCGAGACCAACGAGCGAACCGGCAACGGTGCCGAGCGCAGCCCCAGCGATGGCGGCCGCTGCCGCTTCAACCCTTCGGTCGTCGGTCACCGACGATTGAGCTTGGAGAGCAGCCGCAGGATTTCGAGGTACAGCCAGATCACGGTGACGAGCAATCCGAATGCTGCATACCACTCGAAGTTCTTATCGAGTCGGGCTTTGGCACCGCGCTCGATGAAGTCGAAGTCGAGCGCCAGGTTGAACGCGGCGAGCCCGGCCACGAGCACGCTGAACCCGATCCCGAGCAAGCTCGGGCTCGACAGGAAGCTCACGGAACCGGCCCCGGCGAACAAACGGACCAGGAAACTGATCCCGTAGAACACCATCACACCCATTGTTGCCGCAGTGACGATCTTGCGGAAACGGTTGGTCACCTTGATCACGCCGGTCCGGTACAGCACGAGCATGACTGCAACGACGGCGAGTGTGACGCCGACAGCTTGGACGACGATCCCATCTTGATAGTTCTCGTATCCGCGAGAGATGGCACCGACGAAGATGCCCTCGGCGACTGCGTAAACGGGGGCGATGAACTTTGCCAGGAGCGGTTTGAATCGGAGCAGGATCGTCAATCCGAATCCGACGATCAGGCCTCCCCACGCCAGCATCGGGATCTTCGATTGCTCGTAGAGCAGTCCGTCGATCTCGACGATCTCCGGTTTGCCGACCATCATCCAACCGACGACGGCGCTCGCCAGCAAGATCACGAACAGCGTCGCCGTTGCACTGATCGTGCCGTTGATCGTCATCGCTGACTTCGACTTCCACGAACTGACGGGGCCGTCGTTGATCGGAGGGAAGCGATCGGTCGCCGGGTTCGGCGGTGCCCAGTTGTTTGCGGCGGCGCGGAGAGCCTGCTCGTTCAAGACCGGATTCGGCATGGGGTCCTCCTTGGGAACCAGGACACGGCTCATGTCCCGTGTGCGGTGTCGCCTACGTTACCGCCGGAGGGGCGAAGCGTGACGCGACCCATCACTGACGCACTTCGCGGTCCATCTGTTTTTGCGATCGACAACGTTCGTCCATGCGGAACGCAGTTATCTGGGTTGGAAGCGCTTCCAACCGGTTGGTGGCGTTCAGCGGCTCGGTATCGTTACCACAACCCCTCGGACCTCGCAAGCGATATAGCTGGTGTTTTCCAGATCTTCAACCACCAGTTCACGAAGTCTTAGGGACTCAACGATCGCCTTCGGGCGTGACCCAGTAGCCGGACCAAAAGGAAGCCAAACGTGGCCAAAGATCGCGTGGACCGTGACGATGAAGACCTCGTCCGCCTGTATTTGTCCGACATTGGGCAGTACGCACTGCTGACCAAGGATGACGAGGTCCGGCTCGCAAAAGCGATCGAATCCGGCAAGGAAGCGATCACCGCCCTCGATGGAGGCGGCAAGGAAGTCACGCCGGCCAAGAAGCGAGAGTTGCGGCGGCTCGCCCGACAGGGTGAAGAGGCCGAGCGCCAGTTCGTGCAGTCGAACCTTCGGCTGGTGGTGTCGATCGCCAAGAAGTACCAAGCCTCCGGGCTCCCGTTGCTCGACCTGATCCAGGAAGGCAACCTCGGCCTGATGCACGCCGTCGAGAAGTTCGACTGGCGCAAGGGTTTCAAGTTCTCGACCTACGCAACCTGGTGGATTCGTCAGGCGATCACGCGAGGGATTGCCAACACCGGTCGCACAATCCGGCTACCAGTCCATGCTGGCGACACATTGGCGCGTCTCCAGAAGGCACGTTCGCGGCTCGAATTGAAGTACGGTCGCCCGGCCACACTCGCTGAGCTGGCAAAAGAAGTCGAGATGCCGGAAGACAAGGTGACCGAAGCACTTCGCTTCGCCGCCGAGCCGCTCTCGCTGTCCGAGCCATTACGCGAAGACGGCGACGCCGAACTCGGCGATGTTGTCGAGGACCGTTCGGCCGAGTCACCGTTCGAGGTCGCCGCCACAGCGCTACTGCCAGAAGAGATCGGTCGCCTACTCGCCCCACTCGACGAGCGCGAGCGTGAAATCCTCAAACTGCGCTTCGGGCTCGATCGTGGTGAGCCACGCACGTTGGAGGAGGTCGGTGAACACTTCAACCT
>JANMTV010000364.1:0-23598 GCA_031390905.1 Ilumatobacteraceae bacterium
TGCGAAGACACTCGACGAACTGGCCGGCTGTTGCAACACGTCGGTATTCGCGCCGAGCGGTTGACCGTGACGAACGATCACACCGAGTTCAGCCGGATCGACGAAGTGCTCGCAGTACTGGGGGACGGGCGCGATGTCGCCGTCGTCACCGATGCGGGCACGCCCGGAATTTCGGATCCTGGCGAACGACTCGTCGGTGCTGCTGTGGCGAGTGGTTACACCGTTTCTGCCGTGCCCGGCCCGGCGGCGGCAGTGATGGCGCTCGTGCTGAGTGGGTTGCCGACAAGCCGCTACGTGTTCGAGGGGTTCATTCCGCGTAGTGGTCGGGACCGAACGAGTCGGATCGCCGAGATCGTCACGGAAAGCCGCACGGTCGTTCTCTACGAAGCCCCACACCGGATCAAACGGACGCTCGCCGACTTACGAGCGGCATGCGGGGACGACCGACCGGTCGCTGTATGTCGCGAGCTGACCAAGATCTACGAAGAAGTGGTACGGGGCACGCTTGCCACGATCGAGATCGGCGAACCGCGTGGGGAATACGTGATCGTGCTCGGTGCCGCCACAGTGGATGCAACGCCGGCCGACGATGATGCGATTCGCGCTGCTCTCGACGCTGCGATTGCAGCAGGTGCAGACAAGAAGGACGCCATCGCGGCCGTCGCAGTCCGGCTTGGCGTCCCCAAGAAAACGGTGTACGCGCTCGCCCTCGGCTGATTCATGTCCGCTGGGTGAACAGTGGATGTCGACGAATAGTGGTGCGATGGATTGGGTACCCTCGGGACTATGAGCGAGTACGTGTCGGTGGCCAGCACGGGTCCGAGCGCGGCATTTTTCGATCTCGACCGAACCCTGATCGCTGGATCGTCGGCATTCACCCTGGCGATCGCGGCTCGGTCTATGAAGATGATGCCGACCCACGAACTCCTACGCGACGCTGCTGCCGCCGCCGCATTCAAGTTCTGGGGTGCCGACGACGGAACCACCGACGCTGCCCGCGATCGAATCCTGTCGTTCGTCACCGGCCAGCGGCAGGACGATCTACTGGCGCTCAACGAACGCGTACTGCCTACGTTGCTCGGCAAGATCCGACCGGAGGCACGCCGCCTGGTCGATATCCACCGCCACGCCGGGCGGGCCACCTACATCGTTTCGGCGGCCCCGAAAGAGATCGTCGAACCATTGGCGATCTCACTCGGGATGACGGCTGGGATCGGTACCACCGGAACGGTGAAGGACGGCGTCTACACCGGCGCCCTCGACGGTCCGTTTTGCTACGGCGAGGGCAAAGTCGAAGCAATCAAAGAACTCGCCCGCTGGGAGGGTCTCGACCTCTCCCAGTGCTACGCCTACAGCGACTCTGCCAGCGATCTACCGATGCTGGGCGCCGTCGGCCATCCAGTCGCTGTGAACCCGGATGGTGCGCTGGAACGACACGCCCGATCGAACGGCTGGCCCGTCGTGATCTTCAGTCAACGCACCAAAACCGTGATTCGCCGGACTGCCGCCGGTGTTGCCTCCACCGCAATCGCAGCAGGTACGTTCGCTGCCGGCCTCGAACTCGGCACCCGCCGCGCCCTGCGCCGCCCCGCCGCCTCACCCCGCAACCCACTCGCGAGGAGCGATGAGGGGTCCTGTACCGCAGATCGCTCACCGCGGCCGCTGGCTCCAACCGCGGTTCCAAGGCGATGAGCATTGTGCGGCCCAGGACCCCTCATCGCTCATCGCGGTTGTGGAACCGCGGGCTGGATCTTTGTGGCGGTTGGGTAGCGTGCTGGCGTGAGCAGGGTCTACGTCACAACACCCATCTACTACGTGAATGCCGAGCCCCACCTTGGCCATGCCTACACGACGATCGTCGGCGACGCTTTGACGCGGTGGAGCCGACTGTTGGGACACGATGTCAAGTTCTTGACCGGAACCGACGAGCACGGCCAGAAGATCCAGGAGGCGGCCGATTCCGCTGGACTCGGGCCACAAGCGTTCACCGATTCGATCGCACCGAAGTTCGCTCACGCCTGGGACCGACTCAACATCGCCAACGACGACTTCATCCGCACCACAGAACCACGTCACAAGGCCGCTGTCCTCGAACTACTGCAACGCTGCTACGACGCTGGCGACATCGAACTCGGCACCTATAGCGGTAAATACTGCGTCGCCTGCGAGGAGTACTACACCGACGACGAGCTACTCCCAGGCGATCTGTGTCCGATCCACAAACGGCCGGTCGACACCTACGAGGAGGAGAACTACTTCTTCCGACTCAGTCGCTTCCAGGACCGCCTGCTCGACTGGTACGCGGCCCATCCGGGCGCGATCAAACCCGACTTCCGGGGCAACGAAGCGCTCGGTTTGATCCGTGGCGGCCTGCGTGACTTCTCGGTCAGCCGCACCAGCGTGACGTGGGGAATCCCGCTGCCCTGGGACCCGGCTCACGTCGCGTACGTCTGGTTCGATGCCCTCACCAACTACCTTGCGGCGGTCGGCTACGGCAATCACAGTGACGACTACAAGGACTGGTGGCCGGTCGACTATCACCTGATCGGCAAAGACATCATTCGCCATCACTGCGTCTACTGGCCGGCGATGCTGATGAGCGCCGGCGTCGAGCCGCCAAAGGGCTGGGCCGTGGGCGGTTGGCTGCTGGTTGATGGCGAAAAAATGGCCAAATCGACCGGCAACGTCGTCAATCCGCTCGATTTGATCGACAGTGTCGGCGTTGACGGATTTCGTTACTACGTGCTCGCCGAAACCGCGTACGGGTCTGATGGAGACTTCTCGTACGAAGGCCTCGTCGGACGGTACAACGCCGACCTCGCCAACAATCTCGGAAACCTCGTCGCCCGCGTAGCCACGGTGGTCGCCAAGAAGTGTGCGGGTGTCGGCCCGGCACCACGCCCCGACAGTCCGCTCGCCGAGGCAGCCGCCGCCGCATACGAAGGCGCCAAAGCCGGATGGGACAACGTCGCTCCATCGAAAGCACTCGACTCGACCTGGTCGCTGATCCGCGCCACGAACGCCTATCTCGAAGCCAACGAGCCGTGGAAGCTTGAACCCGGGCCGGAAGTCGAGGCCGTGATGGGCGACGCCCTCGAAGCATTGCGCATCGTGTCAGTGTTGGCGTTCCCTGCTATCCCGCAGACGGCCCAAGCGACCTGGGAGCGAATCGGCTTCACGTCGAACATTGCCGACCAACGGCTTCCCGGAGCCGCCACATGGGGCGGATATCCGGGCGGTCTCGACGTCACCAAGGGTGAGTCACTGTTCCCCCGCATCACGCTATGACCGATCGCTTCACCGATTCTCATTGTCACGTCCATGATGCGCGGATGCCGGGCGGTTCGACGGCTGCGATCCAGGCCGCCCGTGACGCCGGCGTCGACACGATGATCAGCGTCGGGTGCGATCGCCAAACCTCGATCGCAGCGATTGCGGTCGCGCATGATCACGATGGCGTCTGGGCAACCGTCGGCCTGCATCCTCACGATGCGATCAATGGCGTCGAAACGATCGTCGACCTGATCGAGCACCCGAACGTTGTGGCGATCGGCGAGACGGGACTCGATTATTACTACGACCACTCCCCACGTGACCTGCAGAAACGGGCCTTCGCGTCCCAGATCCAACTTGCCCACCAACATCGACTCCCACTCGTGATCCACACCCGCGACGCCTGGGAAGACACGTTTGACCTGCTGGCCGCCGAGGGCACGCCGCCGCAGACCGTCTTCCACTGCTTCACCGGCGGTCCTGACGAAGCCAGGCGTTGCCTCGATGTTGGAGCGTTCGTCAGCTTTTCAGGGATCGTGACGTTCAGGACAGCCGCCGACGTGCAGGCCGCCGCCCAACTCGTGCCGATCGATCGGCTCCTGATCGAAACTGACGCGCCGTACCTGGCGCCGATCCCTCACCGAGGCAGAACCAATCAACCAGCCTGGGTGCCAGCGGTTGCCCAGTTCATCGCCGACCTGCGAAGCGTTCCCCTGTCGACGATCGCCACCGCTACCCGAACGAACGCTATGTTGGCGTTCCCCCGGATCGCTTCATAGCCTGGTTGCGTCACCAGTCGGTCGACGCAAACACCAAATCACCATGAACTACGACTACGCCCAGCGCCGCCGGGTCGCACTGGCAGCGGCGATCACCGTGATTGCCGTACCTGCCGTGTTCCTCTTCAAGACCGAAGCCACCGTGGATCTGCCCTCGGGAACTGCGCCGGTCACGCTCGTCGGAACATTTGCCCCGACGGCGGCGGACGATTCATCGATCACACCGGCGGCGACCGATGTGATGGGTTCGACGCCGGTCGCCTACCTCGAAGGTGACGAAGCGATCAACAGTGGAGACCCCGCCACGATCGCGATCCCGCGTTTGCCGCGTGCGATCAACGGCACTGCGTCCTTTCGACGTGACCTTCCGGACGTCACCAGATGCCAGGCCAAAGGTGTGCCGTTCGACTCGAAGATCACCGTGACCAACCTCGACAACAGTCGCAGTGTGCAGTGCATCGCGTCGGTTGGTGGAGTTGAACCCACCGATGACGTCGTGTTGCACAACGACGCCTACCTGTTGATCGCCGACTTGACCGACGCTCCTGTTCCGGTTTCGATCACCTGGTGACTCACTCTCGGACCCGCATCCACGAACTGCTCGGTGACGGGGGTCTCGCCCCGCGACGAGAGTTGGGGCAGAACTTTGTTGCCGACCCGAACACGGTTCGCAAGATTGCCGCCCTCGCCGAGGTCGGGCCGAACAGTTGCGTCATCGAGATCGGTGCCGGGCTCGGGTCACTCACGATCGCGCTCGCAGAAACCGGCGCCCGGGTGATCGCGGTCGAGATCGATCGGGGCATCGTGGCAATGCTGCGCGACGTCGTTGCCGATCTCACCAATGTCGAGGTCGTCGAGGCCGACGCGATGACGACCGACTGGAGTGCGCTGCTTGCCGGCCACGACAACTGGACATTGGTCGCCAACCTCCCCTACAACGTCGCCACACCACTGGTCTGCGACATTCTCGATGAGGTGCCGGCGATCACCGAGATGCTCGTGATGGTGCAACGTGAAGTCGCCGAGCGATTCGCCGCCTCGCCTGGTTCGAAGCAGTACGGCGCGGTGAGCGTCAAGATCGCCTATTGGGGCGTCGCTCGAGTTGTCGGGATTGTTCCCGCATCAGTGTTCGTGCCGAAACCGAACGTCGAATCGGCGCTGGTGCGGATTACGCGTCGCCAGCCACCAGCCACCGACCGTGTGGCGTTGTTCGAACTCGTCAGGACGGGATTTGGTCAACGCCGCAAAATGCTGCGACGCTCCCTAGCCGCAGCCGTCACCGCCGCACAGTTCGAAGCCGCCGGAGTGTCACCTGAAGCACGGCCGGAGGAACTCAGTCTCGAGCAATGGTGCGGGCTGGCCGACGCCGTGAAGAGCCGTCAGTCGTGATTGATCGCCTAGTTGCACCCGCAAAGCTCACTCTGAGTCTGCGGATCGTCGGCGTTCGCTCCGACGGGTACCACCTGATCGACGCCGAAATGGTCAGCCTGTCATTGTCCGACACGCTCACGATCGACCCCGCTCGATCTGGCCTCGCCGCAACAGGGCCGTATGCGTCTGGAATGCCGCTCGATGACTCGAATCTCGTCGCTCGAGCACTTCGAATTGTCGGCCGCGCGGCGCACGTGTCGATCGACAAGCAAATTCCGCATGGCGGAGGGCTCGGCGGAGGCTCAAGTGACGCTGCTGCAATCCTTCGTTGGGCCGGATTCGACGAACTCGAAGAAGCAGGCAGACTCGGTGCCGACATTCCATTCTGCTTGATCGGCGGCCGCGCCAGAGTCCAAGGAATCGGGGAGATTGTGACCCGGTTGCCCTTCGTAGAACAGGCGATCACGCTCGTGATCCCCCCGCTGTCAGTCAGCACCCCGGCGGTATATCGGGCGTGGGATGCGCTCGGAGGGCCAACCGCACATGGCTACAACGACCTCGAACCGGCGGCTATCCGCGTCGTGCCTGAGTTAGCCCGTTGGCGTGATCTGATCGGGGACGCGTCTGGTTGCACACCGATACTGGCGGGGAGCGGCGCTAGCTGGTTCGTTCACGGCGAACACGACAACGCCCTCGCTGCAATCTGCAACGAGGGCGCCGAAATTATCGCCGCGCGAACCGTGCCTGCTCCCGCAGATTGATTAGAACCAATCGACGGGGTCGGAACGGGTCGCCGGCAGCCGGACGTTTTGACTGAACTACTTGCGACGCTGATGGCGCGTACGGCGGAGCATCTTCTTGTGCTTCTTCTTCCGCATGCGCTTGCGACGCTTCTTGACTAGCGAACCCATAAGGCGGGCAACGCTACCGGCGATTTCGCTAGCAGGAACGCAAGATCACCGCAAACAGCAACAAACGTCCGCGACTGAGGAGCAGGGCGCTAACTTGGGCCACGAAATCAACGCGACAGCTATGCGTCACGGCCGGTTCGCTGTCGGTCACCCTTTCCGGGGTCGTTCAATGGTAGGACAGCGGTTTTTGGAGCCGCCTATAGAGGTTCGAGCCCTCTCCCCGGAACCATGACGCACGTGATCGCGGGTTCGTCGTCCGCCCCACTTCCTCTTCGCGCAGCAGCGCTGTTCGTGGTCGGCACTTCGGTCGGCACTTCGGTCGGCACTGTGGTCGGCACTGTGGTCGGCACTGTGGTCGGCACTGTGGTCGGCACTGTGGTCGCGGCGTGTCCGGAATCGAGTGCCGTCCGATGACTGTGTCTGCAATTGTGCTGGCAGCGGGTGTTGGCACCCGTATGCGATCCGATCGGCCGAAGCCGCTTCATCGGATCTGCGGGCGACCGATGGTACTGCATGTAATCCATGCGCTCGAGAAACTGCGGCCGGCGCGTACCGCTGTCGTCGTCGGACACGGTGCCGAGACAGTGATCAAGAAGGTTCAGGAACTGGCTCCAGCCTGGGCCAACGTCGCCTTCGTCGAGCAAGTTCAGCAACGCGGAACCGGAGATGCAGCGGCGACGGGAATGACCGCCCTGATGGGCGACGATTACGACGATGACGCAATCGTCGTCGTGCTCCCAGGCGATACGCCCTTACTCACGGCCGAAACGCTCGACGAGTTGGTCGCAACGCACGTCGCCAATTCGAACGCGGCGACAATGTTGACGAGCGTGATGCAGGACCCGACCGGGTACGGCCGAGTGATCAGAGCAACCGATGGCCGAGTGTTGCGAATCGTCGAACAACGCGACGGATCCCCTGACGAACTCGACATCCGTGAGGTCTGCACCAGCATCTACGCGTTTCGCCGCGACCTGCTCGGCCCGGCGCTGCGCAATCTCAACACCAACAATTCGCAGGGCGAGTTCTACCTCACCGACGTCATCGAAGGGCTTGCCTCGATGGGTCATCGGGTCGGATGTGTACAGGCACCCGTCGCCGAGACTCAGGGCGTCAACGATCGGTGGCAGCTGGCATTGGCCGAGCGCGAGCTTCGCAACCGAACGAACCGGCACTGGCTGATCAACGGCGTCACGATGCTCGACCCTCGGCAAACATTCATCGACGTCACGGTCAAACTCGGACGCGACGTCACGATCTACCCAGGCACGATCTTGCAGGGCGATACGGTCGTCGGCGACCGCACCGACCTGGGACCACACACGCAGCTCGAGAACTGCGCCGTCGGAAGTGACTGCGCTGTGCGACACACGGTCGGGGTCGACGCCGAAGTCGGCAACGGTGCAGACGTCGGCCCGTTCGCACATCTACCTGCCGGTTCCTCGGTCATTTCAGGTGCCGTGACCGGACCGTTCTACACTGCACCCGCGGCTGACTGACTGCATCGGCCAAGCGCTCTGCCCGGGAGGGGCAACAATTCATGGAGAAGGTCACCACCAAAAAGCTCGCCATCTATTCGGGGCGCACGCATATGGCCCTCGCCGAGGAGGTTGCTTCCTACCTGGGTCAAGGGCTCGGTGATCCCAACATCGTCGAATTTGCGAACGGCGAGATCCGCCCGCGCTTCGCCGAAAGCGTCCGCGGCAGTGACGTGTTCATCATGCAGAGCCATTTCGGCGTTGACGGGCGCTCCGTCAACGACTCGATCATGGAGCAGTTGATCATGATCGACGCCGCCTATCGGGCCTCTGCCAAACGAATCACGGCCGTGTGCCCGTTCTACGGGTACGCCCGCCAGGACCGCAAGGCCGAAGGCCGTGAACCGATCACGGCGCGGCTCGTGGCCGACATGTTCAAGGCCGCCGGTGCCAAGCGGATGATCTCGATCGATCTCCACTCAGGCCAGATCCAAGGCTTCTTCGAGGGCCCCGTTGATCACCTCACCGCCGCTCCGGTGCTCGAGGACTACATCCGCAAGCATGCTCCCGACTCACCGGTGATCGTGTCGCCCGACTCCGGCCGGATCAAGGTCGCTGAGCGGATGGCGCAACATCTCCACGACTGCGACGCCGACATCGCCTTCATCTACAAGCGCCGCCCAAAAGGCCAGGCAAACGTAGTCGAGGCGAAGGAGGTGATCGGCGAAGTCAAGGGCCGGCTGTGCGTGCTCACCGACGACATGATCGACACCGGTGGAACGATCATCTCGGCGGCAGACATCCTGCTCGAGCGCGGCGCCACCGAGGTGTGGGCGATGGCAACGCACGGCGTGCTGTCTGGACCGGCAGTTGACCGACTCAAGAACTCGCGGCTGTCCCGGATCGTGCTGACGAATACGTTGCCGCTCCCGCCGGAGAAGCAGATTCCTCAGATCGAAGTGCTTTCCGTGGCCGAAATCATTGCCGAGGCACTGTCAGCGGTGTTCGACGACACCAGCGTCAGCGAGATCTTCGGCGGCGAAAACCTGGCTTGAGGAGACGAACCGAAAGTCGAGTCGACCAATTGTTACGGTGCGCTATTTCGACTGCGCAGCAGGCGAAATCAAACTTGGGCGCGAAAGTCGTTGACCTATCCGCTCTTGCCCTGAGCCCGCTAGCATGGCTAGCTGCTCGTAACTCACCATCGAGGCTGATCGCACATGTCTGCAACTGTTCTTACCGCCAACACCGGCCGCGCCACTGGCAGCCCCAACTCACGCCGTCTGCGCACCGAGGATCTGATCCCCGCTGTCGTCTACGGCCAGGGGATGACTCCCGTCAGCGTTACCGTCGTTCGCCGCGACCTGCGTCTCGCTTTGTCAGGCTCCGCCGGCATGAACACCGTGCTCGACCTCACCGTCGATGGCAAGGTGTACCCGGCAATCGTGAAGGCGTTGCAACGCCATCCAGTTCGCCGAAACGTCCAGCACATCGACTTTCTGTCGATCAACCTGAACGAAGACATCACCGTTTCGGTCCCGCTTCGTCTGGAAGGCGAAGCGAAGGCTGTGCTCGCAGCCAATGGCATGGTCGACCCGGCCGTCGACACGATTGAAGTCCGAACCACACCGCGGTTGATCCCCGACGAAATCGTGATCGACATCTCCGAGATGACCATCGACTCGACCATCACACTCGGCGATCTGACGTTCCCGGCCGGTGTCGTTCCGACCGGCGATCCGTCGCTCCCTGTCGCCACCGTGATCATCATGCACGAGGAGCCCGTCGAGGTAGCCGACGACGCTGAAGTTGCCGACGAGGCTGCTGAAGTTGCCGACGATGCCTCCGCCGGCGACGACTCCTCCGCCGCCGCCGAGTAACGCCCAGTCACTGACATCCATTCGACGACTTCATGGGCCTGTTCGACCGGCGAGCCGGCAAAGGCGCTCCGTTCGACTGGCTGGTCGTTGGGCTCGGGAATCCGGGCAGCAAATACGCGCGGACCCGCCACAACGTCGGCGAGGAATCTGTTCGCCTGCTTGCCGAACGCCACCAGGCGCCGCTCAAGTCTGGCCGTGACAACGCCCTCGTGAGCGAGACGCGATTCGGCGATCAACGCGTCGTCCTGGCATTCCCGATCACGTTCATGAACGAATCCGGGCAAGCCGTGTCGGCATTGGTCAGGCGTTATCGGATCGAAACACCGGATCAAATCATCGTCGTCCAAGACGAACTTGATTTGGAACCAGGTGCGCTCAAGGTCAAGACGGGTGGTGGGCTGGCTGGCCACAATGGTTTGCGCAGCATCACACAGCACCTCAAGTCGCAGGATTTTGTCCGTGTTCGGATCGGTGTCGGCAAGCCCCCCAGCAAGGACCACGGCATCGGGCACGTACTCAACAAGGTCCCGGCCGACGAGCGTCAACAGCTCGACATCTCGATTGTCGAAGCAGCCGATGCTGTTGAGATGATCATCGCCGAAGGCGCCGACGCCGCTATGCGCCACTTCAATGCGCGCTGACCACACCCCCCAACCCGTTCCGTCCGGGTGGGCTCTGTGAATCTTTCGTCGTTGCCGCCGTTGCTGCGCGATGAGCCAGGTGTCATGCGAGCGTTGGGGGAACCTGACGCTCGACTGGCAATCGTCGAGGTGGCGCGGGCGATCTCAATCGCCGCCCTCGCTCAGTTATCGAGCAAGCGGCCGTTGGTTGTCGCCTGTCCAACGGGGGCAATGGCGGGTCAGCTGTACGATGACCTCACCCAATTCCTGCCTGCCGGGGCCGTCGCCCATTTCCCAGCGTGGGAGACATTGCCGTTCGAACGTGTGAGTCCAGCGGTCGACACGATGGGGCAACGACTCGAAGTGCTGTGGCGGCTGCGCGACAGTGATCGTTGCCCACAGGTGATCGTTGCCGGCGTACGGGCGTTGCTTCAGAAGCTGGGACCAGGGGCCGTCGATGTCGAACCAATCATTGTCCGTCCCAACGCGATCATCGACCCTGACCGACTCGGCGCACAACTCGTCCAGTTCGGTTATCGACGCGAAGAGTTGGTCGAACATCGAGGCGAGTTCTCCCGGCGAGGTGCGATCGTCGACGTGTATCCGTCAACCGCAGATGCTCCGATTCGCATCGATCTGTGGGGTGACGAGGTCGACCGACTGACGTTGTTCGGGGTCAACGATCAACGTTCGCTCGCCGACCTGACCGAGGTCATCATCTTCCCAGCCCGCGAGCTGACGCCGACGGAGGATGTGAGAAATCGTGCTGCGGCGCTCGTCGCCGCCGAACCGTGGGGTCGCGAACAGTGGGAACGACTCGCTGAGGGAACCCACTTCGACGGCATGGAATCGTGGGTTCCATGGCTTGTCGACCAGGACCTCCTGATCACCGATGTGCTTCCCGCCACAGCCAAAGTTATTCTGATCGAGCCTCGCCGGATGCGCGATCGGGCGTCCGAGTTGCTCGCCGAAGAAGACGACCTCGCCAAGGCGCTGGCATCCACATGGGCCCGCGATCCTGACAAACAGTTCCCGCGCCTGCATGCCAACCCTGATCATCTGCTTGCCGACATCGGCACCTTCTGGACGATCGATTCAGCACCCGAAACACCGAGCACGCCCGTGGTTTCGGCGTCCGGTTGGGGGCCGGTTGGAGGCGACGGATCGGGACTCGTGAATCGACTGATCGACATCATCGGCCAGGGGTTCAGTGTCGTCGTTGCGGCCGACGGGCCGGGTTCCGCCACCCGCATGCACGAGCTGCTGCTCGATCAGGGTCTCGACTTTCCGGTGGTCGAAGCGATCGGTGAGATCGCCCCCGATTTCACTCGATCCGGGGGCCGGATCGCGATCGCTCCACTCCATCGCGGCTGCGCGCTTCCGAACGCAAAAGTGGCGATCGTCGCCGAATCAGATCTGACCGGTCGCCGTCGAGCCCATCGCAAGGCGCGCACGCGCAAACGCGAAGGCACCACGACATTCGAGGACCTCAAGCCCGGTAACTACGTCGTGCACCACCAGCACGGTGTCGGCAAGTACGAAGGAATGGTCAAGCGCACGATCGGCGGCGTAGAACGCGACTACCTGCTGGTGGCGTACAAGGGCGGTGACAGGCTGTACGTGCCGTCCGATCAGATCGACACGCTCCGCCAATTCGTCGGCGGCGATGCACCCGTGTTGCACCGACTGGGTGGCAGCGATTTCGCCAAGGCCAAAGGTAAGGTCAAGTCGGCCGTCCGCGAGATCGCCCAGGAACTCGTGGTGCTGTACCAGAAGCGGGTCAATGCCGAGGGATATGCCTTCGGCCAAGACACCCCCTGGCAGCACGAAATGGAAGACGCCTTCCCGTACGTGGAAACTCCCGATCAGCGGACAGCGATCGACGAGACCAAGTCGGACATGGAGCGACCATTCCCTATGGATCGGTTGATCTGCGGCGATGTCGGATTCGGCAAGACAGAGATCGCCATCCGAGCTGCATTCAAAGCGATCCAAGACGGCAAGCAGGTGGCAGTACTAGCCCCGACCACGTTGCTTGCGAGTCAACATGGAAACACGTTCGCCGACCGGTTCGCCGGCTACCCGATCCGCGTCGAGGTTCTCTCACGGTTTCTCACGAACGCCCAGGCCAAACAGGTGATGGCAGGGCTCCGGTCCGGAGAGGTTGATTGCGTAATCGGTACCCACCGACTGCTGGCAGCGGACATCAAGTTCAAGGATCTCGGATTGCTGGTGGTCGACGAGGAACAGCGATTCGGTGTGCAACACAAGGAGCAGATCAAGAAGCTCAAACACAATGTCGACATCCTCACCCTGTCGGCCACGCCGATCCCAAGAACACTGGAAATGTCACTGGTGGGGATCCGTGACCTCTCGTTGCTGCAAACCCCACCCGCCGATCGGCAACCGATCCTGACGTTTGTCGGCGAGTACGACGAGCGTGTCGCCGTCGAGGCGATTCGGCGCGAACTCCTGCGCGAAGGCCAAGTCTTCTGGGTCCACAATCGGGTGCAATCGATCGACACCGCAGCAGCACGGCTTCGCCAACTCGTGCCCGAAGCAAAAATTGCTGTCGCTCACGGTCGGATGGATGAGGGCACCCTCGAACAGGTCGTGGTTGACTTCTGGGAAGGCCGCTACGACGTGCTGGTGTGCACCACGATCATCGAATCGGGCATCGACATGCCAACCGTCAACACACTGGTCGTTGAACGCGCCGACCTGCTCGGCCTCGGTCAAATGCATCAGCTCCGTGGACGCGTCGGACGCTCCGGCTCGCGCGCCTACGCATATCTATTTCATCCCGTCGATCGAGTCCTTTCGGAGGAGGCGTACGAGCGCCTGAAGACGATCGGCGAGACGACTGAGCTCGGGTCAGGATTCAAGATCGCGATGCGCGACCTCGAAATCCGGGGAGCTGGGAACCTGCTCGGTCCGGCGCAGTCAGGCCATATCGCCGCCGTCGGGTACGACCTGTACTGCCAGATGGTGACGGAGGCGGTCACAGAGATGAAGGGCAAGCCGATCAAGCCGCCGGCGGAAATCAAACTCGACGTGCCGACCGACGCTTACCTTCCGACCGACTACGTCGCCAAGGAGGAGCTGCGACTCGAGGCCTATCGCCGACTGGCGGCGGTCACATCCAATCCGGAGGTCGATGACATCAGGGTCGAATGGGAGGACCGCTACGGTCCGCTCCCCGACCCGGCCGAAGCCCTGCTGATGGTGGGTCGGCTACGCGCCGAATGCCATCGGCTGGGGATCACCGACATGCAGATCACCAACGACCAGGCCCGGATTGCGCCGATCGACCTCAAACTGTCAGGGGCGACGCGGCTCAAACGGCTCTCGAAGGGTGCGCTCCACAAGGAAGACTTTCGCCAGCTCGTTGTTCCAATCCCGCGGGGCAAGGACGCCGCCACGTTCCTCGTGAGCTTCCTCGATGAACTGATCCCAGCCGAACCCGTACCGGTAGCTTGAGACCGTGATCCACCGTTCAGTCGTACGTCTCGCAATCTCGGCCGTGGCGCTCACAGGTCTGAGCGCCTGTGCCACCTTTTCCGACGACAATTTGGCCGCCAAGGTCGACGACTACGAACTGACCCAAGAGGAGTTTTCGGTTCGCGCGCGAATCGCCGCAGCCCCGGATTCCCCGATCGTTTCTGGCGACGCCGCCCGCCAGGTGATCACGAACTGGATCTATCTGTCAGCCGCACGGACATCGGGGCTCATGACAGTGTTCGAGCAGGGTCCAGAGACGAGCGGTTTCGCGTGCCTCAACCTGATCCCGGCCGCAGACCAACTGGCGGCCGAGGCGATTCTCGATCGCCTTCAAAACGGTGAACGCCCTGAAGTAGTTGCCGCTGAGCTCGAGTCGGATCAAGTCAGATCTGGCGCTCTCGGCTGCAACCAAGCAATCGACTACGGGGAGGAGGCACTGCTCCAGATGGCTGGGATGTCGAGCGACGACCCACATCGGATCGTCACGGTCAATGGCAGCACGTTCGTGCTGAGTCTTCAAACCGAGGATCAAATCGATGCCGCTGCGTTGCTGACACTCGTCAGTACTGTCGATCCGGACGCAATTCAGGGAGTCATCGACACGATCCAAACTGCCGACGTCTATGTCGATCCCCGGTTTGGTTCCTTCGATGTTGATGCAGGCAGTGTCGTTCCGCTCGGCTGAGCGGCTTGGATGATCGGCTCGGATGATCGGATGGACACTCGACGGCCTGGGATCGTGATCGTTGGGTTGGGGCCCGGTGGCGACCATCACGTCACTGCTGAGACCTTGGCGGCGATCGATCGGATTCCACGTCGGTACCTGCGCACGTCAGAGCACCCGTCGGCGCATCTCGTCCCTGACGCTGCCACTTTCGATCACATCTACGAGCAGGCCGAAACGTTCGCTGATGTGTACGCCGCAGTCGTCGAGCAGCTCGTTGCTGCGGCCTTCGAGCATGGCGAAATCCTCTACGCAGTTCCGGGGTCACCTCTGATTCTCGAGCGGTCGGTTCGCACGCTGCGCGCCGACGAACGAATCGAATGCGAGCTGCTCCCGGCACTGTCGTTTCTTGATGTCGTATGGGCTCGGCTCGGCGTCGACCCCATTGAGGCTTGCGTGACCCTCATCGACGGCCACGAGTTCGCTGTCGCGGCAGCATCGGCGACCGGTGCGGTGCTTGTTGCACACGCGCATGCCAACTGGGTGCTTTCCGAGATCAAACTGGCGATCGACGACCCTGACGGGAATTTCGATCGCACGCCAGTCGTGCTGCTGCACGCACTCGGAACCGATGCCGAGCAGATCATCCACACGACCTGGGCCGAAATGGACCGTACGATCGAAGCCGATCATCTCACCTCGCTCTACATCCCAAGTCTGGGCACCTCGGTCGGTGACGGGTATATACGTTTCCACCAACTTGCCCGCACGCTTCGTGAGCAATGCCCATGGGACATCGAGCAGACTCACCAAAGTTTGATCCCGTACGTGATCGAGGAGACGTACGAGGTCGTCGATGCGATCCAGGCGCTCGACCCGGACGATCCATCCTCGGACGAGTTGTTGATCGAAGAACTTGGCGACCTGCTGTACCAGATCGAATTTCACGCCACGATTGCCGAACAGGAGGGGCGCTTCACGATCGCCGATGTCACGCGGGGAGTGCACGACAAGCTCGTCCGCCGCCATCCTCATGTGTTCGGCGAGGGCGATCATCGCGTCGAGGTTTCTGGAACCGACGATGTGCTCGCGAACTGGGAGGCGATCAAACGCGACGAGAAGGGCCGCACATCGATCTTCGACGGGATCCCGGGTTCGCTGCCGTCACTGGCTTATGCCCACAAGGTGCAGAAAAAGGCCTCCAAAGTCGGTTTCGATTGGCCAGACGTTCACGGTGCACTTCCAAAGATTGCCGAAGAAGCCGGCGAGTTGATCGTCGCCGTCGCCGCTGATGATGCTGGCGCAGTGGCCGACGAGATGGGCGATCTGTTGTTCTCGGTCGTCAACGTGGCGCGCCACCTCGGGGTCGATCCCGAATCAGCCCTACGGGCGGCGACGAACAAGTTCCGGGTTCGATTCGAACGGGTCGAAGCACTCGCGATCGAGCGTGGGATCGACCTGCACGCAAACCTCGACACACTCTGGAACGAAATCAAATAATTCCCGCGTTCATGTCGCGCTGAACCCCCGTATTACCGTCTCATCGCGACATGAACGGGGGTGGTGGTCGGTTAGCGGCGGGCGGCTTGGGCGAGCATCGCTTCACCAAACTTGTGGCGAAGCATGAAGCGGTGTTCGGTGCCGACCTCGAGTGCTCGAGCGGCTTCGTTGGCGGCAAGCGTGCCAAGCAATTGAATGAGAGCGGCGATCACCAGATACGCCCCCAATCGGACCCATCGCTCGTGGTCACTTGTCGCATTGATCGTCGACAGTCCACCCAGCGTCTGCAGGTGGATGAGGTAAACCACGCCGATCAAGTAGGTGGCCCGAAGGGGGCGATGCCGCGAGTCCGCTGCCTCCGCCACGCGTTCGATCGCCAATAGCGGAATCACCGCAAGTACCACCTGCAACACGATCCCGGCGGTCTTGCCGACCCAGTCGTCTGATTGATCGACGATTCTCGAACCGACCATCCAGATCGCAAACAGGCCGATCGGCAAGCTGGCAGCAGCGACGATCGGGTTGCGCCTGAGTCCGGTCGCTCGGCGAACATTGACCGTCGCCACGGCAATCCAGGCAATCGCAACGGGAACGACGGCGAAGGCCAGGATCCGTTCAATCTTTCGGAGCGTGTCGAACAAGTCCCAGGTTCGATCGAGCTGGCTCGTGAGTACACCGACATCACGATCCTGCTGCCAGAGCAGCAACATCAGGATTGCCCCTCCGACCGTCAGTAGGCAGAGCGCACCCAACAACGTCGTCATCACGAGGCGAATTACGTTGCAACCGGGATACGGCGGCCGCGCCACCGTCAACTCGTCACGTTGGCGTTTCGTGCGGTCGCGCCCCGCTCGTTTCGATTCCTCGGTGTCAGCGCCAGCCTGAGTGCCGGGTGCCGGGGTGATTGTCGTGCGCGTGATCGTCGGCTTGGCACGCGTCGGCCCAGGCGGCGGCGTGCTCGCTTCGATCGGGGCGACCGCGCCCAAACCAGTCAACGAGTCCACTCCCACGAGTCCCTATCGTCGCGCGTCCGGATCGGCTGAAGTGGTTTCTTTCGGGATTTCCGGTCAGTCCACGAGCACGAGGCCGGCGGACTGCCAGACTGGCGCGATGCGAGTGCATATCGCGCATCCGGCCGCTCACGGGGCGATCGCCCAGTTACCGTTTGGTGAGCCACTTGCCAGCTGGGCGATGGACAACGTCCAAGATGTGCTCGGGTTGCATCGACACGTCGTCAAGCTGATCGAGTTCCCCGAGGCCTCCTACGTCGTCAAAGAGCTACCCGACGATCTCGCCGAGCGTGAGTATCGGCTACTCCGCGAAATCGCCGATGCCGGGTTACCGACTGTCGAAATGGTCGCCGTCGTCACCGAGCGACCGCTCGGTGACGGAATGATCGTCACCCGCCATCTCGACTACTCACTCCCCTACCGCTCGTTGCTGATGGGGCGCGGATTGAAGATTCCGTACCTCGGCGACCGGATGCTCGATGCGCTCGTGGCGCTGCTCGTGCGAATCCACCTGGCCGGGTTCTTCTGGGGCGACTGCTCGTTGTCGAACACACTGTTTCGACGCGATGCCGGTGCGCTGCAGGCGTACATCATCGATGTCGAGACCGCCGAACGCCACCCTGAGCTGTCGGCAGGTCAGCGCTCGTTTGACTTGATGATCGCCACCGACAACGTCGCCGGCGGCCTGCTCGATCTGCAAGCCGGCGGAATGCTGGCCGAGGGAATCGACCCGATCGCCGTCGCCCTGGCGATCGAGGATCGCTACAACGGGTTGTGGTCTGAGTTGACCGACGAGTCGACGGTTGCCGTGGGTGATGTGATGGCCGTGCGACGCCGACTCGACCGCCTCCATGAGTTGGGGTTCGACGTCGAGGAAATGGAGATCGTCACCACCGATGATGGATCCTCGATGCGGTATGTGCCACGCGTCGTGGAGCATGGCTTTCACGCCGACCGGCTGGCCGCTCTCACGGGACTCTCGACCGGCGAGAATCAGGCCCGCCGCATGCTCAACGACATCTGCAAGTTCGGTGCCGAGATCCAGCGCAGGACTGGGCGCTCGCTGCCCGAGAACGTGGTCGCGGTTCGCTGGCTCGACCAGCGGTTCGAACCGGTCGTGGCGGCGATTCCTGAGGACCTTCGGGGCCGGCTGGAAGACGCCGAAGTATTCCATCAACTCTTGGAGCACCGCTGGTACATGGCCGAGCAAGCCGGACACTCCGTTCCCTTGCACGTTGCCCTCGCCGATTACTTGCAACTACTCGAGCACGCCCCGAACGAACGGTTACACCTCGACGACAAACTTGCCGCCGAGGGCGGTGACCCAACAGGTGAGATCCCCCTACCAAATCTGTAGCTGGCCGATACCTTGTATGCCCGTATGAGCGAAATCATCCACGTAGCCGGCCGCGAGATCCTCGATTCACGCGGTAATCCCACGGTCGAAGTCGAAGTCGTACTGTCGTCGGGCGCACGCGGTCGTGCCGCTGTCCCGAGCGGTGCTTCGACCGGCGAGCACGAGGCCGTCGAACTCCGCGACGGAGGCGACCGCTACATGGGCAGGGGTGTCCTGACCGCAGTCGGATTTGTGAACAGCGAGATCGCCGGTGTACTGGAAGGTTTCGAAGCGCTCGATCAGCGCGGGATCGACCGCGAACTACTCGACCTCGACGGCACCGACAACAAGAGTCGGATCGGTGCCAACGCGATCCTCGGTACCAGCTTGGCCGTCGCCAAAGCAGCTGCCGACCACCTCGAGATTCCGCTGTATCGATACGTTGGCGGGGCGAATGCTCATGTGCTGCCCGTGCCGATGATGAACGTGCTGAATGGTGGTGTGCACGCCGATAACAGTGTCGACTTTCAAGAGTTCATGATCATGCCGGTCGGAGCGCCTTCGTTCAGCGAGGCCGTCCGCTGGGGCACTCAGACCTATCACGTGCTCAAGAAGGTCTTACACGACAAGAAGCTGGCAACTGCGGTTGGAGACGAGGGCGGCTTCGCCCCGAACCTGGCCTCCAATGAGGACGCCATCATCTTGTTGATGGAGGCGATCGAGGCCGCCGGGTTCAAGCCGGGCGAGGACATCGCGATCGCTCTCGATCCGGCCGTGAGCGAGCTGTATCGAGACGGTGCGTATCACCTCGAAGGTGAAGGCAAGGTGCTCTCGTCCGCCGAACTCAGCGCCTACTGGACTCGTATCGTCGACACGTATCCGGTGATCTCGATCGAAGACGGTATGGCCGAGGACGACTGGACCGGTTGGAAGTCGTTGACCGATGCGATCGGCAACCGTTGCCAACTCGTCGGCGACGACCTGTTCGTCACCAACACGCGTCGTCTCCAGATGGGTATCGACAAAGCCACTGCCAACTCGATCCTCGTCAAGGTCAACCAGATCGGGACACTCACCGAGACGCTCGACACCGTCGAGTTGGCGCACCGTCACGCCTACACCGCAGTGATGAGTCATCGCAGCGGCGAAACCGAAGACTCCACGATCGCCGATCTCGCTGTTGCGACCAACTGCGGACAGATCAAGACCGGTGCACCGGCTCGCTCGGATCGTGTCGCCAAGTACAACCAGTTGCTCCGGATCGAGTCCGAACTCGGTGAGACAGCAGCTTTCCGAGGGCGCGCCGCGCTCGCCCGTCGATCGAGTTGACCCGAATCCGTGGCGGCCACCTGACACACTTCATCCAGTGAGCAACAGGGTGAGTGACCGGGCGGGCAAGCCGGTGGGCGACAAGCAGACCAAGGTCAAGCGCGCAGATCCTCCGCGCCCGTCAGCTCGCGGCCGGTCGCGTGTTGGCGATCTGACCCGCCCGATCCCGCTCGATCGGCGAGTTGTCCGAAATCCTCGTTCGACGGTACTGCTCGGCGTACTGGCTCTCGGTGTTGCCGGTGCGCTTGCGGCCGCGCTCTTCCTGCTCCCGGTCAAGACCTACTTCGGCCAGGACGACAGCCTCGCTCAACGCAACAATCAGCTCACACAGTTGCAAACCGTCAATAACGACCTTCGTAACGAAGTCGACCGGCTCAAGACGGACGACGGGGTGCGGGAAGCAGCTCGAGAGGAACTCGGATTCGTCGAGGCCGGCGAGCACCGCGAGTCGATCCTCGACTTTCCACCTGTTCCGACGGCGCTGCCAGACGGTTGGCCATACAGCCTGGTGAAGGGCATCGTTGCACTACGCACCAATCCTCCCCCTTCGCCGACTATCGCGCCGACTATCGCGCCGACTATTGCGCCGTAGCGAGACCCATTCGGTATCGTTCGGCCCGTTCTCTGACGAGGGCGACCTGATCAGGAAGAGGGCGTATCGTGGCTGGAAGTGTGCTTGGTGAGGTCGTTCTCCGAAAGGAGGACCCGAAATTCTTGACGACCGGCGGCGTGTACCTCGACGACTTGCGCGATGATCGGCTGGCCGCTGCCGGGTATGTCGTGTTTGCCAGGTCGGCAATCGCTCACGGCACGATCGTTTCGATCGACACCGACGAGGCTCGTTCCATGCCAGGCGTGATCGGCGTGTTCACAGCTGAGAATCTCGGTCTGGAACCAACCGCCTCACCGTTCAATCCCGCTGTCGCTCGGACCTTGCTGGCCTCAACCAAGGTCCGTTGGGTCGGAGAACCGATCGTGGCTGTGGTCGCCGACACCTACGAGCAGGCAACCGATGCCGTCCAGACGATCGTTGTCGAGATCGATCCCCTGCCGGCACTCGTCGACATCGAGGAGTCGCTGGCCAGTGATCTCCATCTGTACGAGGCTGCCGGAAGCAACGCCGTGTTCGACTCGGCGTTCGTCGGCGGTAAGCGAAACAGTGGCGCCGAGTTCTTCGAGACCTGCGAAGTCGTGCTCAGCCAGACGATCCTCAACCAGCGCGTCGCCCCGTGCCCGCTCGAACCGCGAGCGGGAGCTGCAGCGTGGGATGGTGACCGGTTGTTGGTGTGGCTGTCGACACAGCACGCGCAAGGTGCCGTCGACCCGATCGCCGCCTCGACAGGGATCGCCAAGAGCCAGGTGCGGATCATGACGCCTGATGTCGGCGGCGGGTTCGGCGCCAAGATCGGCTGCTACTCGGAGGAACTGCTGCTCGGAGTGCTGGCCCGCGAGACCGGTCGCCCGATTCGCTTCAAGGAGACCCGCAGCGAGTCGATGATGTCGCTCGGGCATGGTCGCGCCCAACTGCAAAAGATCACCGTCGGCGGTCGACGCGACGGCAAGGTCACTCATCTCCGGCTCGAGCTGTTTCAGGATTCTGGCGGTTTCGCAGAGGTCGGCACCGTGCTGGGCACCTTCTGCACGCGAGTGATGGCTGCTGCGGTCTACGACTTCGAGCAGGTCGAGGCACATTGCATCTCAGTCGTCACCAACACCACGCCGATCGTCGCCTACCGGGGCGCTGGCCGCCCTGAAGCCACAGCCGCCGCCGAGCGGGCAATGGACCTGTTTGCGCTCGAACTCGGGATGGATCCGGTCGAGGTACGCCGGATCAACCTCGTTCCGAAGTTCATGGAGCCCCACACCACACCGATCGGTCAGGTGTATGACTGCGGTGACTACGAGGAGAGCCTCAATCGGGCGTTGGCCCACGCCGACTATGCCGCCTTGCGGGCGGAACAGCAGCGTCGACGGGAACGTGGCGATACGAAGCAGCTTGGGATCGGTGTCAGCGTGTACGTCGAGATCACCGGTGCCGTCGGCGACTTCAGCGAGGCCGCCAAGATCGAGATCCATGACGATGGGACCGGCACGATCTACACCGGCACTTCGCCGCACGGCCAAGGCCACGACACTGCCTGGTCGATGCTGGCGAGTGCACAGACGGGTATCGATATCGACAAGTTCACGCTCGTGTGGGGCGACACCGACCTGACTCCGGTCGGCGATGGCACGATGGGCTCGCGCTCGTTGCAACAGGGCGGTGCGGCGGTGCATGAGGTTTCGATCGCCCTCGTCGAGCGCGCCAAGCGACTCGCTGCCAACCTGCTCGAAGCGGACGATGCCGACGTGGTGCTCGACACCACGACCGGTTCGTTCCACGTTGCGGGGACGCCGGCGGTATCCGTCACCTGGTCCGACGTCGCCACTTCGCTGGGTGACTCTGGCGGGCTGATCCAGGAGGGAATCTTCAAAGCCGACATGCCGACCTACCCGTTCGGTTCACATGTCGCCGTTGTCGAGGTCGATATGGAAACCGGCCAGGTCAAGCACATCCGTCATATCGCCTGCGACGATGCCGGCACGATGCTGAACCCGATGCTGATCGCAGGACAGGTCCACGGCGGTGTCGCTCAAGGGACTGCACAGGCACTCCACGAGGAGGTCCGATACGACGCCGATGGCAACCCGATTACGTCGAACTTGGCCGACTACACGATGGTCTCGATCGACCTGTTGCCCCAGATCGAGCGGATTCCGATGGAGACACCGACGCCAGTCAACCCGCTGGGAGCCAAGGGGATCGGCGAGTCAGGCACGATCGGCTCGACCCCGGCGGTTCATTCGGCGGTCATCGACGCCGTGTCACATCTCGGCATCCGCCACATCGACATGCCCTGCACCCCGAACAAGGTCTGGGCCGCAATCCAGGCCGCCTCAGCCGTAGTTGGCTGACCGCCCGTTGATCGTCGTCGGACATGGCTGACCTCGAACGACCAGGCACTTGGCTGAATCGGGGCGATCGACTGATCTACGACAGTGCCTGGGTTCGACTCGTCACTGCCGACGTCGTGATGCCTGACGGCACGCAAGTTGATCATCATGTGGTGCGGATGCCGAGCGAGGCGGCCGGCACGATCTTGATCGACGGCGACCGAGTGTTGCTGCTGTACCGGCATCGCTTCATCACCGATACGTGGGGCTGGGAGATTCCGGCTGGTGCCGTCGATCTCGGTGAGACGATCGAACAAACAGCCCGACGTGAAGCTGTCGAGGAGTCGGGTTGGGAGCCGACGACCGTGCAGCACCTGTGTTCGTTTCACCCTGCGAACGGGATCCTCGATCAAACATTCCACATCTTTACGTCCTTCGACGTCGTGCATCGCGGCGAACCGTCCGATCGCAACGAGGCCTCAAAGATCGAGTGGCATAGTTTCGGCGAGATCCGACGGATGTTCCTGGCGGGTCAAATCACCGATGGTCTTTCGTTCGGAGCCCTCGGCTACGCCTTCACGAGTGGTTCGCTGGACGGCTGAGACCGTATGCCGGGGGCCCGTCGCCGAGCAGGCGCGCCGAGGCGCCCCGGGTTGCGGGGTGGTTGCTGGTGTTGACGCCCTGGCTAACAGAGTGTCGGTTGGTGTTCTTGTTCTGCTGGTTCGGCGAGCCGGCTGGGTTGCCGGTCGATGGTTGGTTTGGTGTGCCAGATCGTGCCGTCAGGTCGCCGCCAGGTCGCTATCCGACCTTCGGTCATCGTCAATCGCCAGCCGCCTTCGTGGACGAGGTGGTGATGCTTCTCACATAACGGCAACAAATTGTCGACCGATGTTTTGCCGCCGTTCCGGAAGAACTCGACGTGATGCATCCGACAATCATCAATCACCGTTCGACATCCTGGATGGGCACAGGTGCGATACATCACCCGTAACGCCTTGCGTTGCGCCGGTGT
>JANMTV010000393.1:0-1222 GCA_031390905.1 Ilumatobacteraceae bacterium
GGCGGGGGCGACCAACGTGGCGACCTGGGCATCGCCGCCGACGTACCAGTGATCGATGGTCAACGTGACGATCTCGGCTTCGACCATGTTGGCAGTGCCTTGGAACGCAACTGGTGCGGTGGCGACAATCGTCGGATCGAGAACTGCACACGACGCCATCGCGTCATCGACGCCGGTTGTCAACTCGATCACCTTGAGCTTGCCCGGAGCCGCCGTTGGTGCAGGCAACGTGGATCCGATTGGTGGCGGCGCGTCGGCGGTGGATCCGTCGTTGCCTCGTGTGAGAAGCCCGACGCCCGCGGCGACAACCGCAATTACTGCTGCCGCGGCGCCCGCAGTCACCCACCACGGTCGAGTGGCTCTGGTCTGCTTGTGCTCGGTTGAACGTGGTTCAGATGTGAGGGGGGTGTTCATGATTTCCTCCAGGAGCGCCTGCGCGCCCGGGCTCGTGACGGGTTGCGTGGTTGCACTCGCCGCCACTGGGTTGGCGCGTGCGATGCGGTCACGCAGTTCGTCGTCGGTGATCATTGCTCGCTCCTTCCGGTGGCTTGTCGTCGAGTGCTTCCATCCTCTTCCTGTCCTGCGCCGGCCGGATTCTGTCTGCCGAGTCGGGCTTTCAACTTTCGCTTCGCTCGTGCAAGTGCGACGCTGACGGCGTTGGATGTGAGGTTGAGGACTCCCGCGATTTGGCGAGGCTCGAGCCCTTCCCACGCCCATAGCCGGACGATCTCTTGCTCGGAATCCGTGAGTGCCGCGATCGCACGATCGAGCTCTGGATCCCGGTGGTTGTCAACGGGAGCGGCGTCTGTTTCGAACATCTGCAGGTCGAGCGTCTTGACTCGATCAACGAGCCGGAGGTGTCGTTCGACTCCTCGGCGTTGATTGGCAAGGCACCGGCGGGCGACGCCGTAGCACCAGGGGAGCGGCTCGTCGGACGGAACGTCGTCAAGCCGGCGCCACACCGTCAACAGGGTCTCGCTGAGCACATCGGCGGCGTCGGCTGGTTGGGCGCGTCGTAGCAGGTACCGTTGGAGCGGTTCGTACACCGCTCCAGCGACCGCCTCAAAGCGGTGTCGGCGGGCGATCTCAGAACTCACGAACGCTTTCTGTCCGTCACGACGATGATCCTGTCATCGATCGCGTCGCCGTCGTACGATCGCCACACAGGTTCGTTGTCTGCGCAGTTGTGTGTTCGGTGTTGTCGTTCCTCACGATGGGAATG
>JANMTV010000398.1:0-1879 GCA_031390905.1 Ilumatobacteraceae bacterium
ATGGCGTACACCAGCAACGAAGCGGCACATGCCAGCGCGAGCAGGGCTGACGAGCCGATATCGACTTCGCCGAGACGGAACCAGGGATCGTTCGACCGCCTTCGGTCGGGTCGCGAGTAGGAGAATCGGCCAGCCATCGGCACTCACCGTATCCTGAACAGATCATGGTCAGGCGTCCACCCACAGGCTCTATTCCTGAACAGCCAGGGTCGTATCAGTTCAAGGACGCGCTCGGACGGGTGATCTACGTCGGCAAGGCCTCGAATCTTCGGCAGCGTCTGTCGAACTACTTTCAAGCGCCGCACAACCTCCACCCGCGGACCCGCCAGATGGTCGAGACGGCAGAGTCGGTCGAGTGGACGACGGTTCGCAACGAGGTCGAGGCGTTGATGCTCGAGTACTCGTTGATCAAGCAACACAAGCCGCGATTCAATGTTCGGCTGCGTGACGACAAGTCGTACCCGTTCTTGGCCGTGACAGTCGATGATCAGTGGCCGCGTGCGCTGGTGATGCGCGGCCACCGGCGCAAGGACACGCGTTACTTCGGCCCCTACGCGCACGCCTACGCAATCCGCGACACGCTCGACTTGTTGTTGCGCAGCTTCCCGATTCGTACGTGCAGCCCGTCGAAGTTCAATCAACACGAGCGGTTGGGCAGGCCGTGTCTCCTGTTCCACATCGAGAAGTGTTCGGGACCGTGTGTCGGCGAGATCGATGAGGTGGCGTACCGCCAACTCGTGCGCGAGCTCTGCCAGTTCCTCGCAGGGGACACCGACGAGATCATCGATCGGCTCGAGGCCGAGATGAAGACTGCCGCCTCGGAATTGGAGTTCGAGAAGGCAGCGCGGCTGCGAGACCGGTTGACGGCGGTACGCAAAGCGGTCGAGAAGCAGCACATGGTCGCCGACAAGAACGAGAACATCGACGTGATCGGTCTCGCGGATGACGACCTCGAGGCATCGGTTCAGATGTTTTTTGTTCGCCACGGTCGCGTTGTTGGTCGTAAGGGTTTCATCCTCGACAAGGTCGAAGAACTCACTCCAGGCGGATTGATCGACCGCATCCTGGAAGCCGTGTATGGCGACGAACCACCGACTGGGATCCCGAGGGAAGTACTCGTCCCCCACGCCCCTGACGACCAGGCGACGTACGAGGAGTGGCTGTCGCACCTTCGCCAATCACGGGTTCAGATTCGGGTTCCACAACGCGGCGACAAGCGGACTCTGCTCGAAACCGTGGCTCGGAATGCCAGCGAGGAGTTCCTCCGCCACCGGATGCGTCGGGCTACGGATCACAACTCGCGGTCCCGTGCGCTCACCGAGCTGCAGGACCTGCTCGAATTGCCGGAGGCCCCACTCAGGATCGAGTGCTACGACATGGCGCACCTACAAGGGACCGACTACGTCGGTTCGATGGTGGTCATGGAAGACGGGCTACCGAACAAACGGGAGTATCGCCGATTCAAGGTCAACATCCCCGGCAACGACGATTACGCCGCAATGGAGGAGGTGCTGACTCGGCGGCTGACCGCATACGTCGCGGAGCGTGACCGTCCGATCGGCGAACGCGGTGACAAGCCAGGCAAGTTCGCCTACCCTCCACAACTGCTGGTGGTCGACGGCGGCAAGGGTCAACTCGGGGTGGCGCAGCGAGTCGTCGAATCGCTCGGCCTGACCGACGAGATTCCGATCGCCAGCTTGGCGAAGCGCTTCGAAGAGGTCTACCTGCCCGGTCGCTCCGATCCCGTCGAGGTGCCGCGCGGGAGTGAAGCGTTGTTCATGTTGCAGCGGATCCGCGACGAGGCTCACCGATTCGCCAACACGTTCCACGGCGAGCGCCGATCGAAACGAATGACTGCCAGCTCGCTCGACGGGATCCC
>JANMTV010000077.1:0-23440 GCA_031390905.1 Ilumatobacteraceae bacterium
GTCAACCAAACCCTCGACCAGGGTGGGCACACCATCACCGTCATCATCGGCGTCGCGATAATTCGCCACCCCATCACCATCAGTGTCAACCAAACCCTCGACCAGGGTGGGCACACCATCACCGTCATCGTCGACGTCGCGATAATTCGCAACCCCATCACCATCAACGTCTACCTTACAGTGGCCGCTGGTGTCTACGCCTACACAGTGATCGTCGACATCGCGATAATTCGCAACCCCATCACCATCCGCGTCACCCGTCCCCTCGACCAAGGTGGCCACACCATCACCGTCATCGTCGACGTCGAGATAATTCGCAACCCCATCACCATCCGCGTCACCCGTCCCCTCAACCACCGACGCCACGCCATCACCGTCATGGTCGTATGGCGCGCTGGGGGTCACGGTGCGTTGTGTTGATCCAGGCGAGCCGTCGTCGTCAACGACGACCAGCCCGACGGCAAACGTTCCGGCGGCGGCGAACGTGTGCCCGACGACGGCACCTGTTCCCGTCGAACCGTCACCGAACGTCCAACTGTGACTGACGACCTGACCGTCGGGGTCGCTCGAGGTCGACCCATTGAAGCTGCACGTCAACTCGACGCAGTTGGCAACAAACGCAGCCACTGGCGGCTTATTGGGCGGCGGTGCTGCTTGTTTCTCGATCCTGACGTAGTCGATGTAACCGGTGAAGTAGTCGCACGTAATCTCGATCTGATCGCACACCGACTTGCCGCCGATCGACAAGGCAGCGGTGTTCGAGATCGCGCCGGTTGGACCCTCCAGGGTGGTGACCTGGATCCCATCGACGAACAGCCGTAAACCCCAACTGCTGCGTTCACATCGGATCACATGCCAGTTGCCGTCGTTCGTAGCAACCGGAGATATGACGGCCCGCTGCTCCCCCTGACTTCCCTTGAACAGGCAGGTCATGAATCCAGATGGTTGTTCGAACTTGAAGTATCCCCCGCTGGTCTGATTCTGCCCCTTCTGAATCACATTGCCGTAGTCCGAGGTGGTCCGGTAGCGGAACTCGACGGCGTAGTCACTGGTACCAGGGTTCAGCAATGGGTTCGAGGGGACGAGCGCAAGCCGCTCGGGCATCGCAGGAGGTAGGTTCGGTGTCACCGACGACCATTGGTAGCCGGTGGCGCCGCTGTACACCACGCCGGTCTGAATCGCCGACCCGACCGTGCCGTTGAGCGTATTTGGCCCAGAGTCGACGAGTGTCGTGGCACCACCCGGTTCATTCATCTGATACAGGGCAACGATCGACGTCGCGGCATCGACACGGTCTCGGCCGATCATCACCACGGCGCTGGCCGCGACAAGAAACACCATCAATCCAACACCGCTTCTTCGCACAACCGCCCGCCTTGTCAAGTCCAATGCCGCACCACCAAATCCACCACCGAGCGTGGCACAACCGCACCGTTCACCACGCAAGGGGAACACTAGGTCAAAAACGTCTCAAGATTCCACCTTCTTTGGTTTCACTGTAAGACCCTCAAGTCGGAGCGTCAATCGCCGCCCGAAGTTGACGCGGGGTGCTTCGTGCGGGAGACTCAGCGACAACTGATCAGATCGACTCGGGGGAGTCGGATGGTCAGTGTTCGGGACCACACCGCAAGTCACGAGGGGGATGCTCATGCAAGTACCGGCTCCGTTCGGATATGAACGGGCAACGAGCGTCGAGCACGCGATCGAGTTGCTCGAAAAACTTGGCCCCGAAGCCCGGTTGGTCGCTGGCGGTCACAGCCTGCTGCCGATGATGAAGCTGCGGTTGGCGCAACCGGAGCACGTCGTCGATATCAACGGATTGGCGGCCGAACTTGGCAGCATCCGAATCGACGGCACCGACCTTGTGATTGGGGCGATGGCACGCCACAACGACGTGCTTCACTCGGCGCTGGTCGGCGAACACTTCCCGGTGCTCCACGACGCCGAGCGAGTGATCGCCGACCCGGTCGTCCGAAACCGAGGCACCGTCGGCGGTTCGCTGTGCCAGGCCGACCCGGCCGAGGACCTGTCGGCTGCGTTGTCGGCGCTCCACGCTGTCGTCACGATCCGCGGTACCGGGGGCTCACGCTCGGTACCGGTGCGTGAGCTCCATGTCGGTCCATACCAAACGGTGGTCGGTGACGCCGAGATTCTGACCGAGATCCGAATTCCGATCCGGAACGGATGCGGCTGTGCATACGAAAAGGTCGAACGCCGGGTCGGCGACTGGGCGATCGCCGCTGCAGCTGCGGCGGTATGGATGGATGGCAGCACGATCGTCGATGCTGGGGTCGGACTCTGTGCCGTCGGTGCCGAGCATTACGTCTCCCCTGCCGCCGAGGCCGTGCTGCGCGGGCAGCAAGCAACCGAAGCAGTGATTGTCGCGGCCGCCGCGGCCGCCGCCGCCGAGTGCAACCCAACCACCGATCAACGCGGACCTGCCGAATACAAACGTCACCTCGCCGGCGAGCTCACCGCACGTGCATTGCGACGAGCCGTCGCCCGAGCAACAGGAGGCCAGTGATGGCTGCCACCGTCAATGTCAGTGTCACGATCAACGGAGCCGAGCGGTCGGCCTCGTGCGAGGCACGCAAGCTGCTCGTCCATTTCATCCGCGAGGATCTCGGTCTGACCGGCACACACTGGGGATGCGATACGTCGAACTGCGGCGTCTGCGTCGTCAGTATGGATGGCGTGCCAGTCAAGAGTTGCACCGTGCTGGCAGGGATGGCCGACGGGAGTTCGATCACCACGATCGAGGGGCTCGAGACAGCCGACGGTCTCGACCCGATTCAACAGGGCTTCATCGAATGCCACGGGCTGCAATGCGGCTTCTGCACTCCCGGCATGATGATCGCAGCCAAGTCGTTGCTCGACCACAACCCGAACCCGACCGAGGCAGAGATCCGAGACGGCCTATCCGGCCAGCTGTGCCGCTGCACGGGCTACGACAACATCATCAAAGCAGTCCAGTGGGCCGCAGCGCACCAGCCCGAAAGCGTGCAGTCATGACTATTACCGAGGTTCCTACGAGTGCGGCTGGCAACCCGATCGGGTTCGGACGAATGAAGCGCAAGGAGGACGTTCGGTTCGTGCGCGGCAAGGGCCGCTACATCGACGACATCAACCTGCCCAACATGCTCCACGCCGCGATCCTGCGCAGCCCGCACGCCCACGCACGGATCATCTCAATCGACACGTCGCGTGCCGAGGCTCATCCCAAAGTCCATGCTGTGATCACTGGAGCAGTGCTTGAAACACTCGGCCTGGCGTGGATGCCGACGATGTCGTACGACACGCAGGCCGTGCTCGCCACCGACAAGGTGCGATTCCACGGCCAAGAGGTCGCCTTCGTGATCGCTGACGATCGCTATTCGGCGCGAGATGCGCTCGAGCTGATCGACGTCGAATACGAAGTGCTCGAGCCCGTGATCGACGCCCAGCGTGCGCTCGATGCCGGCGCGCCAGTGATCCGTGACGAGAAGGAGGGCAAGACGGACAACCACATTTTCGATTGGGAAGCCGGCGATGCCGCCGCTACCGATGCTGCGTTCGCAAGCGCTGACGTGATCGTCAAACAGGCAATGCTCTACCCGCGTTCGCATCCGGCTCCGATGGAGACGTGCGGCACGGTGGCCGACATGAATCCGCTGTCGGGCAAGCTGACCCTCTACTCGAACACGCAGGCACCCCACGCTCACCGAACCGTGTACGCGATGGTCGCCGGCCTGCCAGAGCACCTGATTCAGGTGATCGCCCCCGACATCGGCGGCGGGTTCGGCAACAAGGTCCCGATCTACCCCGGTTACGTGTGCTCGATCGTCGGGTCGATCGTCACCAAACGTCCGGTCAAGTGGATCGAGGACCGTTCCGAGAACCTGATGTCGACCGGTTTCGCCCGCGACTATCACATGAAGGGCGAGATCGCGGCGACGAAAGACGGCAAGATCCTCGGCCTCAAAGTCGACGTGCTGGCCGATCATGGAGCGTTCAACGCAACGGCGCAACCGACCAACTATCCGGCTGGTTTCTTCCACATCTTCACCGGCTCCTACGACTATGGAGCGGCGCACTGCAAAGTGACCGGCGTCTACACCAACAAAGCCCCAGGTGGCGTGGCGTACGCCTGCTCGTTCAGGATCACCGAAGCGGTGTACCTGGTCGAGCGGATCATCGACTGTCTCGCCGACGAACTCGGGATCGACCCCGCCGAACTGCGGATGAAAAACCTGCTCCGCCCCGAGCAGTTCCCGTACACGACCCCGACCGGCTGGGAGTACGACTCCGGCGACTATCCGCGGGCGCTCCGGTTGGCGATGGAGATCGCCGGATACGACGAGCTACGCGCGGAGCAGGCTGAGAAGCGCACACGCGGTGAGCTGATGGGAATCGGCATCTCGTTCTTCACCGAAGGCGTCGGCGCAGGCCCTCGCAAGCACATGGACATCCTCGGTCTCGGCATGGCCGATGGCTGCGACTTGCGAATCCATCCGACGGGTAAAGCCCAGATCCGGCTGTCGGTGCAGTCGCAAGGCCAAGGTCACGAGACGACATTCGCTCAGATCGTGTCGCACGAGTTGGGGATCCCACCCGAAGACATTCAGGTGATCAACGGCGATACCGACAACACCCCGTTCGGACTCGGCACCTACGGGTCGCGTTCGACACCGGTGTCAGGTGCTGCAGCTTCGGTTGTCGCTCAGAAGGTCCGAGAGAAAGCAAAGATCATCGCCGCAACAGCACTCGAATGCTCGGTCGACGACCTCGTATGGGAACTCGGTCGCTGGTTCGTCAAGGGTGATCCTGATCAGGGCAAGACGATTCAGGAGCTGGCGTTGCTCGCCCATTCGTCACTCGAACTGCCGGACGGTGTCGAGGGTCATCTCGATGCCCAAGCTGTCTACAACCCACCCAACCTGACCTACCCGTTCGGTGCCTACATCTGTGTCGTCGACGTCGATCCAGGGACCGGTCACGTCAAGGTCCGCAGGTTCATCGCCGTCGACGATTGTGGCCCACGAATCAACCCGACGATCGTCGAGGGCCAAATCCACGGTGGCCTCGTCGACGGGATCGGAATGGCATTGATGGAGGTCATCGCCTTCGACAAGGAAGGCAATTGCCTCGGCGGTTCGTACATGGACTACCTGCTCCCAACCCCGGTCGAGGTTCCAACATTCGAGTTGGGTGAGACCGTCACACCGTCACCGCACCATCCGCTCGGTGTCAAAGGTGTCGGTGAGTCGGCGACCGTGGGCTCGCCACCGGCTGTCGTCAACGCCGTCATCGATGCCCTCAAGCCATACGGCATCCGCCACGCCGACATGCCGCTGACTCCGGCCCAGGTGTGGATGACGATGCAGGGCAAGACCCTCCGCACCGACCTCGCCTTCGAGGACTAATGGAACGTTCGATCGCTCGCGCGGACGAACTGCGCGAGGCCCGCGTGGCCTATGTTCGGGCTCTCGTCGTACTCGCGGAAGCGCCGACGAGCGCCAAGCCTGGGGCCGAAGCGATCGTGCTTCCCGACGGAACGATCGAAGGATTCGTCGGTGGCTCGTGCGCCGAGTCAACGGTCCGCGCTCAGGGGTTGGCGTTGCTCGACAGCGGCGAGTCGTTGTTGCTTCGGATCACTCCGACGCCCGAATCCGATCAGCCTGGCAAGCTCGTCGTGCACAACCCGTGTCTCTCTGGCGGAACACTCGAGATTTTCATGGAGCCGATCCTGCCTGCGCCGCGACTCGTCGTGATCGGCACCGCTCCCGTCGCGCTCGCCCTCCAAGCATTGGCAGCCCCACTCGGCTATGTCCTCGACGACGACTTCAGCGGGGCATCGGCAGTCGTTGTTGCGAGTCATGGACGCGACGAAGAAGCCGCCCTCACGGCTGCGCTCGAAGCCAACGTGGCGTACATCGGACTCGTCGCCAGCCGAAAGCGTGGTGAAGCCGTGATCGCCTCACTGGGCGTGTGCGTCTCGCACACGTCGCGGATTCATAGTCCGGCCGGCCTCGACATCGGCGCTCGCACACCAAACGAGGTTGCCCTCTCGATCATGAGTGAGATCGTGTCACTCCGCCCGCGTCCATCGGGTCGACCGGTGAGCGAGACGACCACGACAACCCACACTGCTACAGACCCGGTGTGCGGCATGTCGGTCGTGATGGTCGACTCGTCGTTGCATCTCGACCACGCTGGTACACGGGTCTGGTTTTGCGGTAGTGGATGTTTGCGAGCGTTCGCGGCGAGCCCCGAGGCGTACCCGCCAACGTGAGCACGCTCGATCAACTGGTCCCTGACGTCGAGTCGCTCGGCAGAGCGCTGGCCGGCACCGGCTATCTCGCCGACCAAGGCCTGACCACCGCTCTGTTCTGCGCCGCCCGGCTCCCACAGCCGATCTTGCTCGAAGGTGAGGCTGGAGTTGGCAAGACGGAAGCGGCGAAGTCACTGGCGCTCGCACTGGACACGCCGATCGTCCGCCTTCAATGTTACGAAGGGATCGACGCCGGTGAGGCGTTGTACGAGTGGAACTACACCCGACAGTTGTTGTCGATCCGGCTCGCCGAGGCGCGCGGCAACCACCTCACCGATTCCGACATGTTCACCGACGAGTTCCTCGTCGAGCGCCCCGTCCTGACTGCCCTCCGCCACCCTGGTCCGCGCCCCGCCGTGTTGTTGATCGACGAAATCGACCGCGCCGACGACGAGTTCGAGGCGTTCCTGCTCGAAGCGCTGGCCGAACAGTCGGTCACGATTCCCGAGCTCGGCACGCAACGTGCCACGCATCCACCGATCGTGATCTTGACGTCGAACCGCACACGAGACCTGCATGACGCCCTCAAGCGTCGCTGCCTGTACCACTGGATCGACTACCCGTCGCGCTCGCGGGCGACCGAAATCATCCGAACCCGGGTACCCGCCGCACAGCAGTCGCTGGCGGATCAGGTCGCCGGAGCGGTTGCCCGCCTGCGCACACTCGACGTCCAGAAGTCACCGGGGATCGCCGAAGCGATCGGGTGGGTCGAGGCACTCCGGCTGCTGGGATTCAGTGTGCTCACCGAACAGGCTGCGGCACTGACGATCGGTTCCGTGCTGAAGTATCGAGAAGACGCTCAGCTGGCCACCGAGCGTTCGCTCGCCTGGCTGGTTGGCGCCGATGCCTAGCACGGCCAACACCGTCGATCTCGCCGCCGTGGCGGCGCGTTTCGCTGAACTCTTGCGATCGGTCGGTGTCGCCGTCACACCCGAACGGGCCGGGCGGTTCGGAGCGTCGATCGAACTCATCAGTCCCGTGACGACCAGCGAACTGTACTGGCTCGGCCGCGTCACGTTGGCCGCCAACCCACACGAGATCGCCGCCTACGACTCCGTCTTCGACGATGTGTTCCGAGGTCTGACCGACATCGCCGACAGTCGAGGCGACCTCAACCAACCGCAGCTACTGCCAGCATTTCAGACTGGCCAACCCAAGCCGCCGGCTACGGATGCACCTCCCGCATCAACGTCATCGCCCACCGAACCGAAACCATCGCCGATCACAGCCGACCCTTCCGACCAGGACGATTCAGACGATTCAGACGATTCGGACGACCCGAGAGACTCACCGCAAGCATCTCCCGCCAGCCAGGACGAACTGCTTCGCCACCGTGATTTCGCCGATTGCACCCCTGACGAACTCGCCCAACTTCGACAAGTCGTAGCCGCAATGCAGGTCTCCCCTCCGCTGCGCCCGAGCCGTCGCCGGCGGCGGCACCCGCGTGGCGACACGATTCACCGCCGGGCGACGATGCGCCATGCGAGGCGAACGGGTGGCGAGCCGTTCGTGTTGAGCCACCGTCGCTCGACCGAACGCCGTCGTCGAGTGGTGCTGATCGCCGACGTGTCCGGTTCGATGGAGGCGTACTCGCGGGCCTACCTGTATCTACTTCATGGCGCCGTCAGAGCCCTCCGAGCCGAGACGTTCGTGTTCGCCACACAACTGACGCGTCTCACACGGGCGTTGCGGGTCACCGGCTCCGACCCCGAAGGTTCGCTGCGCGATGCCGTCGGCTCGGTCGGCGATTGGTCGGGAGGGACGCGGATCGGCGAGGCACTCAAGACGTTCAATGACGATTGGGGCCGTCGCGGCCTTGCCAGGGGTGCCGTGGTCGTGATTGTGTCAGACGGCTGGGAAAGCGGCGATCCTGCGATGCTCGGTGAACAAATGGCACGTCTCTCGCGACTCGCCTACCGAATCTTGTGGGTCAATCCGAGAGCGAAGAGCGAGCGCTATCAGCCGCTCGTCGGAGGTATCGCGGCCGCCCTCCCCCACATCGACATGTTCGCCAGCGGCCACTCGCTGGCGGCGTTCGACGAAGTACTCGCTGCCATCGCCGCGCGCTAGGTCAATTGGTGCTGGCCACGAAGAAGCGTTCGGCGTAGGTACCCTCCGGCAGACCGCCGACTGAGGCGTTGTATCGGTACCATGCGCGCACGCGTTCTTCCATTCCGTCCGGGTCGCGATGCTGGCTGGCGTGGCAGCGCAGGGCGCGGATCTTGCGGTCGATCTGACTCGTGATGTCGACCGTCTCGTTGGCTTCTGGGATGTTCATCACCCAGATTTCACTGACGTTCCACGGCTGGTGTCCTGCCGCCAATAGCTCAGGGAACGCGAACGGATTGCCCGCATCGGGATAGATGGCCGCCCACGTCGCCTGCCCCGTCGCTACATGATCGGCGTGGCTGCCGTAAACGCTGCTGATCACAACCATCGGAGCGTGAGCGACGACGACTTGTGGGCGGACCTGTCGAATCACCCTGGTCAGATCGCATCGCAGGTCGAGCGTGAACTCGACCGAGCCATCCGGATGCCCGAGAAAAATTAGGTCGCGCACGCCAACCTCGGCGGCCGCCTTCGTCTGCTCCTCGCGCCGAGTCGCCGCCATCACATCTCGTTCGATGGTCTGGTCGAACCCGCCGGCCTGGCCATCGGTGACCAAGCAGTACGTGACCTCGCCGCCGGCGTCGGTGATATGAGCAACGACTCCCGCCGAGCTGAAGTCGACGTCGTCAGGATGGGCGGTGATGACCAGTGCCCGCTCGATCTCATTCGGTTGCAGCATAGATCAGCCGCCAATCTCGCCGAGGTTGTAGTGGCGGCGGCACAGCAACTCATATCGCACCGTGTCACCGAACATCTTCTGCGCCGATGGGTCTTCGGTGTCGCCGACGACCACGGTCTCGCCTTCGTACACGACAAAGTCGTTGACGACGCGAGCGTTGTGGGTCGCCCGCGCACCGCACCAGCAGCGCGCCTCAACCTGCAGGGGCACACGTTCGTCGGAGATCTCGAGCATTCGTTTCGTGCCTTCGAAGAGCAATCCACGAAAGTCGGTGATCAGCCCGAATGCGTAGACGTCGACTTCCATGTCGTCGACGACGCGGCCGAGTTGCTCGCACTGCGCCACCGTGTAGAACTGGACTTCGTCGCAGACGAGGTAGTGCAACGGCCAGTGCTGGATCGCCAACGCATGTATGTCGAGATCTGGTTCGACCTGCACGGCCGGCGCGGCGACGCCCAGTCGACTCGTTACCTGATGCCCCTCACGGTCAAGTCTGGTCAGCAGCAGACCGTATAGGTGACGCGACGAAAGATTGTGGTGGATCTGGAGCGCCAAGGTGCTTTTCCCTGACCCCATCGTGCCGAAGCTGAATCGCAGTGTCGCCATGTCGAGCCGAGACCCTACCGCCGTCGGGTCACCGGAGTAGGGCTTGGACCTGCTCGATCGTGTCGGCTTCGGCGGCTTGCTTGTCGTGGCGATATTGCCTGACTCTGGCGAACCGGAGCGCGACGCCACCTGCGTACCGGCTTGACACCTGAACGCCGTCGACCGCGATCTCGACGACCTGTTCGGGGCGAACGAAGACGACGTGACCATCCCGACCGCTACCACTACCGAGGCGGAGAGATGTGAACCGTTCGGTCTGCCACCGCAGCAGGTCGTCGGTGAGTCCTTTGAACGTCTTGCCGACCATCACGAACTCGCCATTGTTTCCCCGCGCCCCGAGGTGCAGGTTGGAGAGCCATCCCTGACGGCGACCATGCCCCCACTCGACGGCGAGCACCACGAGATCGAGCGTGTGAACCGGCTTGACCTTGCGCCACGAACCCCCGCGTCTGCCGGCCTCATAACGCGACTCGAGGTCCTTGATCATGACGCCTTCATGACCCGCTGCGATCGCTCGGTCGAGAAACCGTTGGGCCTCGACCGGATCGGCGGTCACGATCGACGGAAGTCGGTTGGCGGCGGGAACGGTGGCAGCCAGGATCTGTCGACGAACCGACAGCGGCTCGTCGACGACTGAAACACCGGAGTGAAGCACGTCGAAAAAGAACGCCTGCAGTCCACTCCCGCGACCAGTTCGCTCGGCCCCGAAGTCACCCATCGTGTCCTGAAATCTGCGAGGAGCACCGTCACCATCGACACCGAGCACTTCGCCATCAAGCACCAGATCAGCGCCGGGCAGCGCGCTCACGACCTCGACAACACCGCTCAGTCGATCGGTGATCTCGTTCAAGTTGCGGGTGAATAGGCGAACTTCACCCGACGAACGATGAGCTTGGATCCGGGCACCATCGAGCTTCCATTCGATCGACGCCGGACCGAGCCCGACAAGTCCGGTACCGACGTCGGGCGCCGGTGAGGCGAGCATCGGTTGCACCGGGCACGACGGGGTCAAGGCGATCGCGACGAGACCCGCAATCCCTGTCGTGAGAGCCGTGTGAGCGGCAACCGGCAACGAGCCGACGAACATCGCCGCCCGCTGCACGTCGGTAATCGAAACCCCAGCAGCACCAGCCACGGCGGCGGTAATCACGCCGTCGAGCGCACCTTGGCGAAGTTCGCCGCGCAGGATCGATCGAATCAGATCCTGTTCCGGCTCGGTCGCCGATGCCAGCAGGTCATGTAGCAGCCCACGCCGGCGGGCCACCGAACGGTCACCGCTGATCGTGGCGATCGTGGCGATCGCAGCGTCGACATCGCCAACGGTGAGCGACGGATGTTCGGCGGGCGCAGGGCGCACATCGGCAATTGTTGCCCAACCAACCCCGATCCGGCCCTGGCGGGCATTACCACCTGCGAAGCAAACGCCTGCCTCTATCTCGACGACGTCGAGGCGACGCAGCACGTCCGCCAGGGCGGCGATCTTCTGCGTCCGTTTCGACGTGGAGGCGACGATTCGTGACGTCAGCGCGAGTTCGAGGAACAGCACAATCCCAGTGTGCCTGTCGCCGCCCGACTCGCAGCATCACGACCCAAGCGATTCGAGCGCCTGCTCACACGTCATCGTGCGTCGCTTCGACGGCGACATTCCGCCAAAGTACCCGGCTGCGATGTCGTTGTCGTAGGAGTATTGAAGGCAGTTCCGCCGAACCGGGCAAGCCAGACAGATCAACGCCGCGTGACGCGAAAGGGTTCTACCGGCCTCGACGAAGAAGTGATCGAGTTGATCAATATTCAAGCTTCCACATGCGGCGAGACCGACCCACTCGTGGTCGGGCGAGCCTTCGATGAATGCGGAGAGGTCACGAAGAGTTGTCATGGCAACCTTGATCGTCCGGTCGATGGAGTTGCGGTCAAGTGTTTTCTGTGTCAAGCGTTCACCGCACCCATACCCCCATCACATCGACGACAACGTGCGACGAACGGAGGGTGTACACACAAAGCGTGCCCTCGACACCGATCGCCACGGAACTGCCGATCACCTCACCTCGTCGGGGGTTCTGGACTGATGTTGTTTGTCGAGGATCGTTGCAATCCCACACGGTGATGTAGCCCATGTCCGTCGAATCGACCGACGTGATGTTGGCTACGATTCCGACGTTCGACGGCAACCCTCTCGTCGACTCGACGGCGATCGACAACACCGAACGGTCACCGAGTCGTGACCCCATCAGGCCTCGGTTGAGATCGACGGAGTCCGTGATCCGCGTGTCGGCCATTCGAACCGGGTGAACCATTTGCAGGCGCGCGCCACCTTCGATGTACATCGAGTTGACATCGAGTATCACGTCCGCCGCGCCGAGCGTCGTCACGCAGAATGTGCCATCGCTCGCAACCGGAGCAATGACCGAGTTGGCCACATGCGCTGGACCAACGATGTTGACAGTCGAGGTCCGATGGCCAGAATCCCCGCAGGCATGGATAGACACATAGCCAGGCTCGTCACTGACTGCCGTCACCGTGACACCGACACCAGCGGGCGACTTTGCTCGAAGCACGTGCGGTAACACGATTCGACGCGTTTCTCCAGCACTGAGCGACGTCGGTTGGTTCGTTCGCGTGTCATAGATACGGGTCGGTGGAACCGCTTCAAATCCGAGCGTGGCCGAGCCGGTTGCGAATCCTACGAGGTCGACGATGACGTCAGCCGATCCTGTCAGATAGATGCAGAAGTCACCCGCCGTGACCTCGATCAACGACAGGTTGGCGACCGCAACCGGCGTTGTCCAATTCACGTTGGATGTTTGCGGACGCTCCGACCCGCACAGTCCGGCGGCTGCGAACCCGCTCTGCGATACCCCGACGACGGTCACGTTGGCGAACACAGCGACGGCGTCCGACGGGAGGCCGACCGACTCGGGTATCTGGATCACATGGGTCGATCCGCCTGATTCCCGACTGGGAAGCATTCGACTGTCGTACACCCTGACCGGCCTAACGATCTGAAGGCCAACAGCTGGGCCGACAGGATTGGTCGTAGGTCCCGGCCGATCGACCGGCGGTGCAGGAATCGGCGCGGTTTCGATCGCCCGCCACACGTGCACGTAGGTTGCATTCATCGAGGTCTGCAGCACGAGCGATGACGCTTGCGAATAGACCCAATCGACGACCTCGTTCGGGGGTTGAAATCGATTGACTTGGGCGTAGTCGACAACGGTAAACGTCCGACTTCGATAGGTCACTTCGTCACCCATCCCGATCCCCAGGAGTGCGCCAAATGTGCTGCCGTGCGTTGTTCGGTGACCCGCCAACCAGTGCACCGTATCGCTGGAAAGTGCGTCGAATCGAACTACGTTTCCGGCGTCGATCTCAGGCGTTCCACCCTCGACCACGCACCGCGAGATGCTGACGGCCGGGATCGAGAGTTGATCGCATTCGGCACCGACCGAGTTCCCGGCGAGCGCAACGGGAACGAGTCCGAGCAACGAACCCAATCCGAGCGCTGCAAGGTTGAGTTTGCGCTTCGGGTGTGCCGTTGTTGTCGCATTCTGTTGCCGTGCCATGGTAGGAACGGTCCGGTTGGCGAGAACGATTACCCGCACCTTGACGCAGCCTGTAGAACCCGACCACGCGCGGTGGCGTTGGTGGCGGCGGCGGAGGTCGACCAGTCAGTCGTTCACTGCACGATAGAGGCAGTCGATTGCAGCATCTGCACGAGCAGGACTCTGCACGATCCAGTGTCGGTCATCGCACTGACCCGAACCTCTACATCTCGCGGTCGACCGTTGCTCGGCGACACGAGCCGCTGACTGAGGACTACTGGCGACGTTCGACCGAGTGCCTCGATGGTCAGTCGCTTCCATTCAGCCGAATCAACTCCGACGAGGTGCTGGCTCAGCGGCTCCTGGACCAGTTCTTGCGCCGACCGGCCGACCAGCGTTGCCGCAGCCGAGTTCGATTCTATGATCTCACCCTCCATCGAGACCAACATCATCGCTACCGCCGCGGCGTCGAACGCGGCGCGACCGACGGCGCGACCGGATGGTCGCGCTCGTGGCGCTGGCCTCGTGAAACTTGCCGGATCCAGCAACTGCACGACGACGACGCGCCCGACGAGTGGTCGATCGACGAACCGAAAGCTCCCGAACACCTCGAGGTCGCTGGCACCGAATCGTGAAACCCAGGTGTAACCCTCGACCGGAGCACTCTCGGTGTCGCCGAGCGCAGACCACAGCCAGCCGACATCGACGTTACAAACCTCGTCCAGTTTCCGATCGACGAGGTCGAACTCCGAAAGTCCGGTCATTTCAAGTAGCCGCCGATTCCAGTCGATCACCTGGCCATCGCGATCAACGACGAGATGGGCGGTCAGGCTGTATTCGAACGAACCGCGAACCTGTGCCGATGAGTCGGCGGCAGGGCGTTCGTGGGGACGGTCGGACTCGCAGAACGATGCGATCACCGCTCGCGCTTCTCCGGCGAGATCGAGCACCGGCGTCGCAGACATTCGCAACCACGACCGGGTACCGTCGAGGCTCGGTACCCCGATCATGACGCCAGCAATCGGTTGGCCGCTGACCAAGACATCCCAGATCGGGTTGTTCCGGCACTCGAATCTCACGCCGCCGGCATCGACGACATTCCATCCCTCGGCCCCCAACCGTCGGCCCCTGAGTGCCGCGTCGCTGAGATGCAACAGCGCCGCCGCGGCTTGGTTCGACCTGACAATCCGTCCGGTCTCGTCAAACATCACGATCGCACCATCGATCGCTTCGTCGGTCAAGCCAACGGGGTCGACCACCACCTCGGCCTTCTGGGCGCCGGTCGTAGTCATGTCGTGATTCCTCCTGGGGTGGCTTGCTTGTGGCTCGTCGTGGCGGTTTCTCGTGTCGGCTGTTCAGACGACTGTCCGTGAGGACAACGGTGGTGCACGAATCTCAGGCCGGTCTGTCCAGATGACTTCACAAATACAGAAGAATGGTTTTAGTGGAGTTGACGTTGGATACTCCCGATAGTTGATTGGTTCACAAATCGCGAACTCACACCCGCATAGGAAGGAACCGATCCGAATGACCACGATTTCGACGGTAAACACCGACACCTACAGCGACGAAAATGCCGCCCTGTTCCGTCGGCGCACCGAACTCAGCGCTCGCCTCCGGTCATTGACCGCAGCCGAGACTGATGTCACGACCAAGCAACGACTGCGGCGCCTACAACGCGAGTTCGATGACGTCAATACCAGAATCGTGAAACACAACATGGGTCTCGTTCGGTCGTACACGCGCCGGTTCAACGGAACCGGGTCGTCAGACAGTCGCGCCGAGTTCGAATCTGCTGGCCTACTCGGATTGATGACTGCTGTCGACAGTTACGAACCCGCATCCGGCTCGTTCGGACAGTGGGCCTTTCGCCCGATTCAACGCGAAGTGCTGCGTGCCGTCCGCGATGAGGACCATCCCAACCTGACGATGAGCGATTTCGAGAAGCGACCTGCGATTCTCAAGGCGGACCGTCAACTCCGTGGCGTCGATGCGTCGTACAATCCATCGAACGCCGAGGTCGCGGCGGCCGCCGGGGTTTCGGTTGGTCAAGTCGCTCGTGTTCTGACACCACCGCATGTTGAGTCGATCAATCGGCCCCTGAGCGCCGACACCGACATCGAACTCGGCGAGACAATCACGTCAGACGAGGTCAGCACCGAGGCATCGACGATCTCGAAATTGGCGCTAGCAGCGCTCCGCACGTTCGGCCTGAAGGCGCTCGACGCCCGCGAGTTGTATGTGATCGTGCGCCGGTTCGGACTCGATGGTGAGCCGGTCGAAAAACTGAGCGAGATCGGTGCCGCGCTGGACTTGTCGCGCGAAGCGGTGCGACAGATCGAGACGAAGGCACTCGCCAAGCTGCAGCATCCGCTGGTGTTGCGCAAGCTCGACTGTTCGGCTCTCGCTCCCGGCTGATCGCAGATCAGGTCTAGATCTGTGAACGCTTTGCGGTGTACATCGCGACGTCGGCCTGCCGCAAGAGGTCAGCGCTGGATGCGCTGTCGAGTTCGGCGACGGCGACCCCGACACTGACGCCGAGCGACAGCGATTGTCCGTTGATCACGAATGGCGCTTCGAATGCGCGCCGCAACCGACGTTCAAGATCCGCCGCTCCGCCCCTCGACTCGGTATGGGCAAGCACGACGAACTCGTCGCCACCGAGTCGACCGACAGTGTCGGTCGAGCGGACTATCGCCGAGATCCGATCACCTGCCATGACCAATAGTCGATCGCCAACATCGTGACCATAGGCGTCGTTGACAGCCTTGAATCCGTCGAGATCACAAAACAGTACTGACAATCTCGAATCCGAGTGATTCCTACTCAGAAAGGCGGCGTCGAGCCGATCGACAAAGAGCTGCCGATTGGCGAGGCCCGTCAGCGGATCGTGGTTGGCGCGGTGAGCGAGTGTCGACCGCTCAAGTTTTGAGTCGGTGATGTCCTGCACCATGGTGACGACTTGGAGTTCGCCGTTGGGAGCGCGTCGCGAGCTGGCGGCGATCGACAGGTCGAGAGCTCGTCCATCGCGGGTTCGCCCGACGGTTTCGAAATGGACGTGCTGGCCGCTTTGCGCGAGCGTCGCGCATCGACGCTCGTGATGGTCACGTTCTTCGGCCAGTTCAAACGTCAACGGTCGCCCGATGACTTCTGCTTGAGACCATCCGAACACGGCTTCCGCGGCTGAGTTCCAGCTGACAATGCAATTGTCCGCGAGCCGAACCTCGATGATCGCCATCGGTGCATGTTCCACCAAGGCCGTGAACGAGGCGTCGCCGGCACGCAGGGCTGCTTCGAGCTCTCGGCGGGTCTCCACCTCCGCAGCAACGAGATGAGCAGCGGTCGCCACAACGAGCAAGAACAATTGCAGCAACTGGAGCGCATCGCCATCGCTCCGTCCCGATCCAACAAATGGTGTTTGACCCGCAATCGTGAAGCCAAAAGCAATCGCTGCGACCATCGCAGTCGCCAGAGCAGCTCCTCGAGAACCGAATCTCACCGAAATCCAAAGGACAACCGGGATCAAGAGGAAGTCGATGGATAGCGCACCGTTCCAGAAGGCGAATCCGCTGAGTCCAGCGAGCATGCCCACGTGCACGTAGAGCACGACGCGTTCACGGGTCACGACGGGTCGCTGAACACGTCGGCTTGCGAGCATGACCAGCGGAGCGACGATAAGCACACCTAGAAGGTCACCGGACAACCAATCAGCGAACGCCGCCGCCAAGGGCGCCCCGAAGCTGGCGTGGATTGTCACCGCACCGACTACAGCGCCGCAGCTCACCGACGCAACTGCGGCAGCAACGAACCGGAGCACAGACGCCGGATTGTGGACGAGCGGTCGATTCCGAAACAGAACGTCGAGGCAATAGGCACCGATCAACGGCTCGATAACATTCGCCAACGCAAACCCGGCACTGGACTCGACCGGCAAACCGTGAGCTACGTCAACGACGACCTCGGTCACCGCGATCGCCCCCAACAGTGCGATTCGGCGACTCCAGCCTGAAGTGCGATAGACCACGGCCAGAGTGAAACCCGCGGCAGGGAAGAACGCCGGTGTCGAGTCCGGCGCTAGAAGAAAGGTAAAGTTGGCCAGAAGCGCATAGACAGCGCCGACACCGAGCATCGCCCAACCGATACCGGTCGTCCGTGCGCTGGCAGCTTCCATCCGACGCCTCACCGGCGCCTCCTCAAACCGAATCGGATTCGTCCGCGGACTATCCGAGGACGGGACCCATCGATTGCACGATGGAGACCGGTACAGACAGTCCGTCCGTTGGCCGATGATGCACGCGATTTCCGTCCGATCTGCGATCTTGGTTGAAATCAGACCAGGATTCCACGACGCGGGAGCGAGCTATGCCGCTCCTCGATAAGTGACTTGCTTCGACACGCAGCGTGGTGAGCGGCCGCAAATGATGCGCTTGACGACCTGACAGCCACTCGAGCGCCGCCAAGTCGCGTACGACACGCACCCGATCTCGGATCGGCGGCGGTGATCGAAGCCGCGGCAACCGCGACTACATCAAGATCGGCGAGTGCCGCAACCTGCTCGATGAATCCGACCAATAGGGCGATTGTGGCTGTAAACAACTCACCGTCATCGAACACCGAACGACAGCGAGCCAGTTCGCCCGCGATGCGACGCTCGTCGCCGGTGGACAGGGCATCGACGACAACACACGCCGCGCCAACGACGGCCGACGGTGCGTGTGATTTTGCGCTCGATCGAGCCTTGAGCGCCGTCGTGCGTGCCTCACCGGCACTCACGACGTACTTGTACACGACGCCGATCTGACCCAGGATCATTGAAGTTGCACACGTGATCGACTCGACAATGTCCGGTTCTTGAGGACAGCAGACTTTCCCATCGATCAGGAGCGACCATACTGCGTCACTCACTTGACGGTGGGCGCAAGCAGTCGTTCGGTGGATTGTCACGCCAGAGACTGTCGGGAGTTCAATCCAGCACGCACGCAACCTTGACGAACTCTTGACTTAAGTCCCGATGGGTGCCGGGGACTGACCGAAGAATGGATACTGAGCCCGGATCCACACCTCGGCTCCCAACGATGCGGCGTACCGTGTGCACTCGGTGAGCGCCGCAAATGACCGCGCCCATACGACCACCTCAGGAACTCGACACATCCGCCATGCCGCCACACCTGGCATCAACCATGCCAGCGGGCGAGCGCTTTCGAAGTCAATCGCGATCTCGCGTCCTGGCGCGCACACCACGGTGCGATCATCGATGAACTTGACTTCTTCGACTGCTTCGAGAACGCCGTTGCGTGCGTCCACACAAAGGCCGAGATCCGGTCGCATCTCGACGACCATGGCGTCGTCAGCAGCCAGCACCTCGGCACCGTCTTGTGACGACCATGCCCTTGCGAGTCCGACCCGCTGTCGACCGGGAGTGACATCGACGAAGCCGAAGCCGAACCTGTCGCGCTGGCGGATCAGGTCACGCACACGCTCAACGTGAATCGACCATTCGTCGAGCAGTGACGGCGCCAAGATACGGGTCGAATGTGACACCGTGGACTGGGCAACGAGATCATCCCACGCCGCGCGGTGCGCCTCCGCAGCAAGCTCGTGGCCGGCCGACCAGAGGCGACTCAAACTGGAATTGGAGTCAAGCATCCACGTTCTTTCCCATTGGGTGCGCCACTGCCAGAACATGCTCGGTACGTCCCCACCCGCGAATGCAAGGGCGTCGTCCGTGAGATGCCAATCATTCGTCCCACTGTCGCTGACAACTTCGATCACATAGGGCAACAGGGGCTCCGGCGGCGACGGTGGCGGGCTGGTATGACGAACGATCGCCAGCAGGTCGGCCTCGGGGACCACGGTCAAACCACCGCCTGCAGCACCCCCACCAGTGGACCACGCAGGTCGGCGATCACCGGCGACCACGTCGATTCCCAGCATTCCTAGACGCTACACGAAAGACACGATATATCGCGTGGATAACAGTCGTTGCCTGGTTTTGGCGACCAGGCAACCGAGCACGCACCCAGTTGCTTGCTCATAGACAACCATCCCTGCTCGACGCGTCGGCAACCTGGGGGCGCAACCGCTTGTCGTCCGGACAATCTTGGCGTAACGAATCCTCAACACCGATTGCCGCCCACCATGGCTATTGCATGACACAACGGAGTCCACGACTTGACCCACGACATCTACATCGCCAGGCAACCGATCGTCGACCAGGACGGCGACACCTTCGGCTACGAACTGTTCTATCGAGAGGGTCCGAGTAAGACGACGTCCTTCGGGGACCCGGATCGAGCCACCCTGGCTGTCATCGAGCGGGCGTACCTGCACTGGGGCATGGAGCGACTGATCGGTGACCGTTTCGGATTCATCAACGCAAATGCCTCGTTGATTCTGAACGGACTGCATAGCGCGCTTCCGCCTGAGGGCATCATCTTCGAACTGCGCGAGGAATTGCCATACGACCAAACGACGGTCGATGCCATCGAACGAGCCGGCCGCGAGGGTTACCATTTCGCGCTCGACAACGTGCGAACGATTCACCAACTTGAAACGTCGCGTGTGCTGAAACACTGCAGCATGGTCAAGATCGAAGTCGGCGCGATCGGCGACAGCGAGATGCTTGCGATGGTCGACTACCTCCGACGCGTACAGCCGTCAACGCTGATCGTCGCCGAAAAGATCGAGACTCAGAACCAGCACTCACGGTGCACGCTCGCCGGATTCGACCTGTTCCAGGGGTTCTACTTCGCACAACCTGAGGTGCTCCGACGCAGCGCTTTACCGGCCAACGCCGCCTCGGTGTACGCATTACTCGACGAGATGCAGCGATACGACGTCGACATCGATCGCGTCGCGGAACTGATCGGCAGCGACCCGACGCTGGCGTATCGCCTGTTCGCCGTCGTGAACTCCAGCGCATTCGGACTCGACCGTCGGGTCGGGTCACTCCGACAGGCAATCGCCCTGCTCGGCCTGAACCAGGTCCGTCACCTTGCGGCGCTGCTGACGCTCTCGGCTACTAACGACAGCGACGAGCAACTGCTCACGTTGGGCGCTACTCGTGCCCGATTTGCGAGCGCAATCACCGAGGGCACGGACATGCAGAACCAGGCCTACACGGTCGGGTTGCTATCGGTCACCGACGCGCTCTATCGAACACCGATGGAACAGTTACTGCTTGAGCTACCGGTGTCGCACGAGATCAGCTCGGCGCTGACGGGTGGCACCGGTCGACTCGGATTCCTGCTCGAACTCGCACGAGCGTGCGAGGCAGCCGACGATGACCGCATCAACCAACTATGGCCGGGCCCGATCGACGACGTCAAGGGTCAATACCTCGAGGCCGCTCGGTGGGCAGCGGCGATGAGAGCACAGATCACCGCCCAATCCGCATCAAATGTCGCAGCCAATGTCGCAGCCGACCGGGCCGCCAGCGAATCGATGTTTGCCCACGCTGGGGCCTGAGCATGAGCATGCGAGACTCGCCAGATCATGCTGGCCGATACCGATCCGGATTTTGTAGCCGCATGGCTTGCTGAACAGGGCGTCACGCCGGGCAGCGATGTCGGGCTCGCATTCAGATCGGGCGTCGGGCTGTCACTGGTGGTCGGCACCGAACAACTGGCGGTTGCCGCCAACGACCCAACGCGTGTCGTTCGGATTCTCGACTTGTCAGTGGGGCCACGGTGGATTTGGTGGGATCGATCGACCGCCGATCCACTCGCAGTTGCCGGTGTACCGATCGGCCGCTGTTGGGACGTGCTGACTGTCCATCGGCTGCTCCAGGGTGGGTGGCGGGCATCCATTGCTGCCGTGTGGGCGCTGCACCGTGGGCTTGACCTCGACAGTCTGCCAACCATGGGGCAACTCGACCTACTATCGACGAGCGACGAGGGTAGCGACCCCGAAGATCCGGTTCGCCCTGACGGTCATCTCAGACCTGAGTGGGTTGCGGGTGCCTGGGGCGACTCGCCCGCCCGATTAGCACGGTGGGCCAGACTGGCCTGTCACGTCGCCATCGATCAACGAGCGCAGCTCGCCGAGCGACCCTCGCCCGACCGGGCACTGTCAACCGCTCGGTCCGAATCGGCCGCCGAATATCTCTGTGCCGAACTCACCGTCGAAGGGCTCCCGATCGACATGGCCGAGGTGCTGCGGATCATCGAAGACGCGGTCGGCAAGCGGCCAACCAGTGACGCCGAAGCCGAGTTGCTCCGCGGTCAGCGGGACCAAGCGGTCCTGGCGCACGCCCCACCCGGACCGAGGATCGATCTGCGGAGTCCCGTCGATGTTCGGGCGATGCTGCGGCGAGTCTCCGTCGATGTGCCAGATACCCGCGCATCGCGACTCGAACCGTTCCGTTCCGTTCATCCGCTCGTTGATGCCCTGCTGACTTGGCGCAAGGCGGAGCGGATCGCCACGACATACGGATACCGATGGCTCGACGAGCACGTGCGCGACGGCAGGCTGCGCGGTGAGTGGACCAGCTCAGACGGTGCCGCCGGGCGGATGACCGCATCGTCCGGACTTCACAATCTTCCGGCAGAATTGCGACCGGCGATTGCCGCGGAGCAGGGATACGTGTTCGTGCGCGCCGACCTCGGCCAGATCGAACCACGAGTGCTGGCGGCCGTCTCGGGCGATCCCGCCTTCATCGTTGCCACAGCCGATGCCGACCTATACCAACCGGTCGCGGCGAAACTCGGGGTCAAGCGAGAGATCGCAAAGGTCGCCGTACTGGGGGCGATGTACGGGTCGACCACCGGCGAGTCAGCGAACGCGTTGCGTGGTCTCGAACGCGCCTACCCAATCGCTATGCGGTTCTTGGAGTCGGCCGCCGCGTCGGGGCGGGCGGGCGGCGATGTAATGACGTTCGGCGGTCGCCGAGTCCGGATGTGGGTCGACGACTCGTCGGAGGGCACCATCGATCGAGCCCGACAGGTCGCGGCGGCACGCGGCCGGTTCGCCCGTAACGCAGTGATCCAAGGCGCGGCTGCGGAGTTCTTCAAAGTGTGGGCGGTAATCGTGCGTTGGCACGGTGAATCTGTTGGGGCTCGGATCGTGCTCTGTCTCCACGACGAACTGTTGATCCAGGTTCCAGAACGTCACGCCGCCGGTGCCGTCAAGCTCGTCCACGATGCGCTCGCCGAAGCCGCGTTCCGCTGGTCACCCTCGCAAGAAGTTCGCTTCGTCGCCGACGTCAGCACGATCAAACGTTGGTCCGACGCCAAAACATGAGCCCGTCGTACGGGTCGCGGGTCGCCCGAATGCAAATTCTTTCTAAAGTTGATGGCGCGGACTGGCGAAGCAAGGACTATGAGAAAGTGGTATGCCTTCGCAGCAGTCAGCGGATTGGCTGCTGTCACCCTCGTTGGCGGCCAGTTCGTGGTCGGTGCCGGCAACTCGGTGCAGTCGGCCTTCGTGCCGATCGTGCCATGTCGATTGTTGGATACGAGACCCGCACCTGAAACCGTCGGGGCTCGATCGACGCCGCTCAGCATCGACTTCACGTACACACAAACAGTGTGGGGCACGAACGGCAACTGCTTCATTCCGTCGTCGGCCGTCGCCGTCTCGATGAACGTCACAGCGGTCGGCGGTACCAGGCCCAGCTATCTGACACTGTTCCCGAGCGATGCCGAAAGTCGGCCGCTGGCCTCCAACCTCAACTGGGTCCCAGGTTCAGCACCAACTCCAAACAAGGTCGATGTCAAGTTGTCGGCCGACGGCAATCTGAACTTGTACAACCTTGACGGCACCGTCGACATCGTCGGCGACGTGGTGGGGTACTACGAACCGTTCTCGGGCAGCGGTGGGCCTTCCGTCACTGAAGGCACCCCCGGACCGCAAGGGCCAACCGGAGCAACCGGATCTACCGGACCAATCGGACCGCAAGGCAGTTCAGGACCGACTGGAGCTAGCGGAGCCGACGGAGCTGACGGACCAGCCGGACCAGCCGGACCAGCCGGACCAGCCGGACCAGCCGGAGCAGCCGGAGCAACCGGACCAGCAGGCACCACCGGAACCAACGGAACCAACGGCGCAGCGGGCACGAACGGCACGAACGGTAAGACCGTCCTGAGTGGAACGGTCAACCCCGTTGTGGGCGTCGGAGTTGCGGGCGACTTCTACCTCAACACCACCACCAACACCATCTGGGGCCCCAAGACGGCGACATGGCCAGCGTCGGGCGTC
>JANMTV010000083.1:0-4957 GCA_031390905.1 Ilumatobacteraceae bacterium
CGTGTCGCCGTCGTTGTTCACCGACGACGACCGCGGTTACGGAGTGGTGATCGGAGATGGCGACGTGCCGGATGACTTGCTCGAGGATGCCCGGCGGGCAGTCAACTCGTGTCCAGAACAGGCGATCACCGTCACGGAGTAACAGTCGAGGAAGTCGAACACGCTCGGCTTCCGTCGCTGACGTTGTTGACGATACTGTCAGGTCGTGAGTTCGAATGGCCGGCCGACGGTATCGAACCGCAAATCTCACATCGATCACCAAATCGTGGCCCCGGCATTCTTCGTTCGCACACTGCAGTCGGCGCCCTCACGCCGGACTGACGGGTCAGATCCCCAACGACTTGGCGATGATCGTTTTCATGATTTCGTTGGTGCCCCCGTAGATCGACGTGACACGGGCGTCGACATAGGCGCGGGCAATCGGGTACTCGGTCATGTATCCGTAACCGCCGAACATCTGCAGACACTCGTCGACCGCTCGCTTCTGAAGATCGGTGCACCAGTACTTCGCCTGCGCTGCCTGTGCCGGTGTCAGCGTGCCGGCGTTGAGTTCAAGCACGCATTGATCGATGTAGGCCTGCGCGACATCGACAGCGGTTGCCACCTCGGCGAGCACGAACTTGGTGTTCTGGAACGTGCTGATCGACTTCCCGAAGGCGACCCGCTCTTGCACGTAGTCGACCGTCCATCTGAGCGCAGCCCGAGCGGCGGAGACACCGTATACCGCGATCGAGAGCCGCTCTTGAGCGAGATTGGCCGACAGATACTGGAACGCCTGCCCCGCCTCGCCGAGCAGATTGGCGGCGGGAACCCTGACGTCGGTGAAGAACAGCTCGGCAGTGTCTTGGCTGTGCATGCCGATCTTTTCGAGATTTCGCCCGCGTTCAAACCCCGGCATTCCACGCTCGACAACCAGCAATGACATGCCTGTGTGGCGCTGGGTCGGATCCGTCTTGGCGGCGACAATCACCAGGTCGGAGTTGATCCCGTTGGTGATGAACGTCTTCGATCCATTGAGCACGTACTCGTCGCCGTCACGTACCGCCGTCGTGGCGATGCCTGCAAGGTCGGAACCCGTTCCCGGTTCAGTCATCGCAATCGCGCAGATCAGTTCTCCAGCGGCGATCCCCGGCAGCCAGCGTTGCGCCTGTTCGTCGGTGCAATACTCGACGAAGTATGGCGTGGTGATGTCGTTGTGAAGTGTCAGCCCGAGCCCAGCGCCGGCGACGCCGGCGGCGGCGATTTCCTCGCTGATGATCTGATTGAAACGGAAGTCGTGGCTGCCTCCACCGCCGTACTTCTCCGGAACCGCCATCCCGGTGAATCCGAACGCTCCGGCTCTGGCAAACACGTGTCGGGGAACGATGCCGTCGCGCTCCCAGTCGAGAAAGTTCGGGCTGACCTCCTTGGCGACAAATGCCGCAAACGAATCCCGAAACGACTCGTGATCCTCATCAAACAACCGACGCATGCCCATCACGCTAGTGACTCGCCGTCGGCATTCCCGTTCCGAAACGACCGTTACTTGACGATTGTGTCAACATGACGGTCATGCTGAATCGCGACGAGGACTAGACGTGGGTATGCCATTTGATCTCACGGGGAAGCGGGCTCTGATCACTGGTGGCGGACAGGGGATCGGAGCTGGGATTGCTCGCTACTTTGCCGACGCCGGCGCGGAAGTCGCTGTCAACGACTTGGTCCCCGAGCGCGCTCAGGCGATGGCTGACGAACTGATCGCGGCCGGCGGGTTGGCGCCGGCGGCACCGTTCGATGTGACCGACTTCGAATCGGTGACGGCAGCGATCGATGCGATCGGTGGCTCCGCTCGCCGAGACCGACCCGGCCGACTGGGCTCCGTTCATCAAGGTCAACCTGTTCGGTGTGATGCACTGCGTGCGGGCTGCACTCCCCGCCATGATCGAGCGGCGGTGGGGACGTGTGGTCACGATCATCTCCGACGCCGGGCGGGTTGGCGAACCGAGTATGGGTGCCTACGCAGCCGCCAAGGGCGGAGCCGCATCGCTGACGAGAAGTGTTGCCCGCGAGGTCGGTCGATACGGGATCACCGCCAACAACATCCCACTTGGCACGATGCGAACCCCGCTGTCAGAAGCCCGCTGGTCGACGGCATCGGAGGCCGATCAGGCAGCACTGCTGAAGCCGTATATCGTTCGTCGCCCCGGCAGCCCTGACGATGTCGCCGGTCTGGCGCTGTACCTCGCCAGCCCGGCCACCGAATGGATCACCGCCCAGACCTACCCCGTCAACGGCGACTACTCGGTCGCCCTCTAAGGGTGGAAGATGAATGTCTGGCTTTTACCCTGACGACGGACTTGTGTGCCAGCGAATGAGGAGCTATTGACGTGGGAAATCCGTGGTTCGAGACGGTGGCTGTGGCACAGGCGCGCGCCAAGAAGCGACTCCCCAAGTCCGTGTACGGGGCATTAATCGCAGGCACCGAGCGTGGGCTTTCGATCAACGACAACATGTCGGCCTTCGACGAGATCGGGATTCGCCCTGTCACCGCCGGTCAATCACCAACTCGCGATCTGACCACCTCGGTGATGGGCCAGCAGATCTCGATGCCGGTGGTGGTTTCACCGACAGGCGTGCAAGCCGTGCATCCCGAGGGTGAGCTGGCCGTCGCACGTGCCGCCGCGTCGCGCGGTGTGGCGATGGGGCTCAGCTCGTTCGCCAGCAAGCCGATCGAGGACGTGATCGCCCTCAATCCGCGGACATTCTTCCAGATCTACTGGGCCGGCGACCGTGACTCGATGGTCGCCCGGATGGAACGTGCCCGCGCGGCGGGTGCGGCCGGGATCATCCTCACCCTCGACTGGTCGTTTTCGCACGGACGCGACTGGGGCAGCCCTGCAATCCCTTCGTCAATCGATTTCAAGACGGTGCGCGCCCACGCCTTCGAGACCGCGATGAGGCCTCGCTGGCTGTTCGACTTCGCCCGGTCCGGCGCGTTACCCGACTTGAGTGTTCCCAACTTCGTGACCGACGGCGGCAAGCCACCCGGTTTCTTCGAGGCCTACGGGGTATGGATGCAGACGCCACCGCCGGCGTGGGATGACGTTGCCTGGTTGCGTTCGCAGTGGGACGGCCCATTCATGGTGAAAGGCATCGGCCGCGCCGACGAGGCGAGACGTGCCGTCGATGCCGGTGCGACGGCGATCTCGGTCTCGAATCACGGCGGCAACAATCTCGATGGCACACCTGCACCGATCCGTGTGTTGCCTGAGGTCGTGGCGGCGGTTGGCGGTCAGATCGAGATCGTGATGGACGGAGGCGTTCGCCGTGGAAGCGACGTCGTGAAGGCGTTGGCACTCGGGGCGAAAGCTGTAATGATCGGTCGGGCTTACCTGTGGGGGCTCGCCGCCAACGGCCAAGCCGGAGTCGAGAACGTGCTCGACATCTTGCGTAACGGCATCGATTCGACCATGTTGGGTCTCGGCAAGGCCTCGATCAGTGATCTCTCGCCCGCCGACCTCGTGATCCCTGCCGACTTTTCCCCGCCAACCGCGTAACGCTCAGCGGCGGGTGATCAGGCCGGTCATGTAGCTGGCTTCGTCGGAGAGCATGAACAGGACGAGGCCGACAAGGTCGGCTGGCGTGCCAAGCCGTCGCATCGCCGTTTGACCGGTCATCGCTTCGAGCATCTTCTCGGGCAGATCGCATTGCGAGTCGTCTCGTTACCAGCCCCGACGTGCGCGGTTCACGCGATGACGGTGCCGAAGGCCTTACCGATCAGATATGTCACCGCTGCAGCGGCGACGACGATCGACAACTGTCGCAGTCCGCCTTTGACGACGCCGGTGCCGCTCGAAGCACTGATCCAACCGCCGACCGCAACGCTGGCGGCGACGGTGAGGACGATCGAGGCCACGATTGCCGTCGTCCCTGCTACGAAGAACCATGGCGCCAGCGGTACGAGTGCGCCAATCGAGAACAACGCCAACGAAGCCAGCGCTGCGACCCGTGGCGACCCCAGCTCATCAGCATTGAGACCGAACAGTGTTCGAGCGGCGAAGTCGAAGAAACGGCGTTCGTCGAGTGGTAGCTCGGTCGCTGCCTGCTGTGCGGTTTCGGTGCCGAACCCGTCCCGCTCGAGTCGCTGGGTGAGCTGCTCGAGCACTAGGCGCGGATTGCGACGCACGAGGTTCCGCAACTCGCCGAGAATTCCCCGGTACAACTCGACCTGGCTGCGCACGCTGACCCACTCGCCGGCCGCCATCGAGAAGGCTCCGGCAATTAGGCTGGCAAAGCCGGCAAGCCGCACCGCCGATTGAGACGACGATGCCCCCGCCATGGCGAGGATCAGCGACAAGTTCGTGACCAGTCCATCATTGACGCCAAGCACGGCGGCGCGGGCGGCGCCACGGTTGACCGATTCGGTGCGAGCTCGTAGCGCCTCGGCGTCGCCGGTCGCGTCAACGACGTGGCGATCGATCGTGTCGACCAACGGACCCGGATGGAGGGATGCGGCGGTCATTTTCGGTGCTGGAGTTCGGTGAGATCGGCAAGCACCTGCGCAGCATGCCCTGCGACGTCATGCACGGCGTAGGCGCGACGAATCAGTCCGTCGGGGCCGATGAGGTAGCTGTGGCGTTCCGGATAGTCGCCGTACCGGTGCTCCGGTGGACGTACGACCTGGTACTGCTTGCCGACCGCTCGGTCGACATCGCTGAGCAGTCGGAACGGGAAATCCTGGGCCTCGGCGAAGGCCCGATTCTCCTCGACGGTGTCGAATGACGCTCCGAAAACGGTGCAGTCTCGTTCGTCGAATAGGTGGGCGCTGTCACGCAGGCCCTGACCCTGAACGGTTCAACCAGGTGTCGACGCTTTCGGATACCACCACAATAAAACCCAATGTCCTGCCTGCTCGGCGAGCGAAACCTGCTGAGCGTGGTGGTCGGGGAGGGTAAAGCGAGGGGCGACGACACCAGGG
>JANMTV010000110.1:0-16767 GCA_031390905.1 Ilumatobacteraceae bacterium
CAGCCACCAACCCCCAGTCGCCGAGGAACCGCTTCGCAAGTGGGACGTCGGTGACGCCGAACACGACCGCATCAATCCCGGTGATCCTCATGAGCGCGCTCCTGCTGCGACGATCGCTTCCCAGACCCGCCGAGGCGAGGCCGGCATGTCGATGTGATCGACGCCGAGCGGTCTCAGGGCATCGAGCACAGCGTTGATGATCGCCGACGGAGGGCCGATCGGGCCGGACTCACCGACCCCCTTGACCCCGAGCGGGTTCGTCGTCGCGGGGATCTCGGCCAGTTCGAGATCAAAACGAGGGATATCGGTGGACCCGGGGAGCAGATAGTCGAGCAACGTTCCGGACACCAGGTTGCCAGACTGCGGGTCGTAGCTGACCTCCTCGAACAGCGCTTGACCGATCCCCTGCGCCAGGCCACCCATGATCTGGCCCTCGCAGATCGTTGGGTTGAGTGCGTGACCGACGTCGTCGACCGCCGCGTACCGGGCGATCATCACCGCTCCGGTCGTCGGGTCGACTTCCACCTCGCAGGCATGGCACCCGTTGGGAAAGTTCGGTGGTGTCGCTTCGTGGAATCCGACACCGTCAAGTCCGAGGCCGAACCGCGACGTGAACCCCATCGGGGCGTAGAAGGCCTTGGCCACATCGATCATCGACATGCCACGCTCGAGGGACCCGGCAACGGCGAACCGTCCGCTGTCAAACACCATGTCGGCCTCGGCGGCCTCCATCAGGTGGGCAGCCATGCCCTTTGCCTTGTCGATCAGGGCGTCGGCCGCAGCGTGCAGGGCGACGCCTCCCAGCAACGAGGATCGAGCGGCATACGTACCACGACCGAATGGCACCAGATCGGTATCGCCTTGGAGATACCGGATCGATCCAATCGGTACGCCAAGACGGTCCGCGACCAGCTCGCTGAACACGGTCGCATGCCCCTGGCCATGTGAGTGAGTACCAGCAAGGATGGTCACGGCACCGCTCGGATCGAACCGAATCTCCATCCGGTCGTTGAAGATGCCACCAAACTCGATGAAGAACGACACCGCCCGACCGCGCAGCATTCCGGCCGCCTCCGACTCCGTGCGGCGCTCGTCGAATCCGGCCCAGTCGACGAGCTTCAGGCAGCGATCGAGCAACTGCACGAAATCACCGCTGTCATAGACGAATCCAGTCTTCGTCACGTAGGGCAACTGATCGAGGCCGATCAGGTTGCGGCGCCGAATCGCGACCGGATCGACGCCTAGTTCGGAGGCGGCCCGATCGAGGAGTCGTTCCATCAGATACGCCGCCTCGGGGCGCCCAGCGCCGCGGTAGACCGACGTCGGGTTGGTGTGCGTAAATACGGCCTGGGCGGTGCCATAAAAGGCAGGCACGTCGTACACGCCGGGAACGAGCCGAACGGCCAGGATCGGCGGTTGCGCCCCGGCCGACACAATGTAACTACCGATGTTCGAGCGTGAGTCGACGCGAACACCAAGGATCTTGCCGTCGCTGTCAAGCGCCAGTTCGCCGTGCACGACCTGATCGCGGGCATGGTTGTCGGTCGCCAAACTCTCGGAGCGGGTTGCCACCCACTTCACCGGTCGTCCCGTGCGACGCGCCGCCCAAAGCACGAGCGCGTCGTCAGGGTAGGCGTCGGCCTTCATGCCGAAACCGCCGCCGACGTCGGGAGACACGACCCGGAACTTGGATTCCGGCAGATGGAACACCGCGCCGGCAATCATCTGACGCCAACCGTGGGGGTTCTGGCTGGTGCAATACAACGTGTAGTGGTCGCCGGCCGCGTCGTAGACGCCGACCGCCGCCCGCGGCTCGATCGCGTTCGCCGACAGTCGCTGGTTTCGCACATCGATCCTGACCACGTGAGGAGCAGTCGCGAACGCCGCATCGGTGGCGACTCGATCGCCGAATGCCACTTCGAAGCAAACGTTGCCAGGGTTGGCGTCGTGCACTGGCGGAGCCCCCGGCGACAACGCCGCGGCGACATCGAGAGCGGCCGGCAGTCGCTCGTACTCGACGACGATCGATTCAGCTGCGTCACGAGCCTGGGCAGCGGAGTCTGCGACGACAAACGCGACCCGCTCGCCAACGGATCGAACCCGATCGTTGGCGATTACCGGTCGGATTGTGCGGTATCCGCCGGGACCGAGTCCGATGTCGGAGGGCATGAACAAGGGCGGGAAACCGCCGAGACCGTCGGCGACGGCATCGCTGCCTGTCAAGACGCATCGCACGCCAGGTGCGGCGAGTGCCGCCGACACGTCGATCGAACGGATCATCGCGTGGGCGTACGTCGAAAGCAACGCCGCCCCGTGCCCCATCCGCGGCAGTTCGATATTGCCGACGTAGTTCCCCGTCCCGACGAGAAACCGCCGATCCTCAACACGGCGAAATGCCTGACTCTCACCAAATGCCATCTCAACCCCCAAGACAAAGTATGGACTAACTGGTACATTCAAGCACACCGGATAGATCACACTGCTAGTCAGGTATCAGTCCACATACAGTCCTCATGAGGCCCACATGACGAAACGCGACCCCGACCGAATGCAACGAAAGATCCTTGCGGCAGCGGCGAAAGAGTTTGCTCGCCACGGCCTTGCAGGTGCCCGCGTCGACAGCATCGCCGCACACGCCAAGGCCAGTAAGCGAATGATCTACTACTACTTCGCCTCGAAGGATGGATTATTCCGTACGGTGCTCGCTGAGAAGTTGGCGGCCCGAACGCACGCTACGGTCGGCTCACACGAAGGGATGATCGACCATCTGATCGCTGCCCAACGAGTCACGCTGCAGGACCTTGACTACGTCAGGCTGCTCCAATGGGAAGCGCTTGAGTCGCCCCATCGCCGCGGCCCGGTTGACCCAGAGCGCACCGCTGTGTACACCGACCTTGTCGACGCCGTCCGCAACGACCAGCAACGGGGATCGCTGCCGGCGAATCTCGATCCCCATCGTCTCGCCCTCTCGTTACTCGCGGTTGCGCTGTTTCCGTTCGCGTTCCCACAACTGACTCGTATGTTCACATCGCAAGAGCCGACCGAACCCGGATGGATTGACACCCAAGACGACTTTCTCAGAGCGTTCGCCGCTGAACTACGCGAGTGATCCGGTTCGAGTCTCGTCAGGCGATGTGGGCGTAGCGGGCGGCACTGCCGACGCCTTCTACGCTCAGGTCTGCGTACGGATTGCGGCGCACGTCGGTGACCACTCGGTACAGGTTGTACAACGTCGGTAGGAACACGCCCCAGTTGCCGATCTCTGTCGCTGCGTGGGCGGCCCATATCTTGCCCTGCGCCTCGTCCTCCAGTTTGCGGGTGCCGATCGCCGAACTCTGCCCCACGACACCGTTGTCGCTCCGGCTCCACTGATGGATCCGATAGCCCATCGGGTCACCTGCCAGCATCTCCTCCTCAGTCAAACCAAGCCCCGCAACAATCATCACGTGTTCGTGCGTGATCACGTCGCGAATGTCAGGTCGCACATCCTCGAACCGCTCGAAACGGATGTAGAGGTTCTGACGCCGACCATCGTCCCAGGTTTGCGGGGCGTTGTGAATCGCGCCGAGCGGATCACCGTGTTTGGGCGGAACCGGCCATTCCATAGGCTCATGCTGTTCGGGGTGCCAGAGGATGAACCCCTTTTCCATGTTCAACCAAAACCAGTCGATCATCCGCGGCGTAACACCGTCGAGCGTCCAGTTGAAGTGCGTGCCGAGTGAGTCGAATTCGGTCGTGATGTCCATAACGAGCCTTTCCGGTGTTACGAGAGTTGATTCCAGCCGCTCAGGCCTTGGCGGTACACGGACGCTTCGAGACTGGTCGGATCGAGCACGGCGGGGCGTTGGCTGCGCTCACCGTCTGGCAGCGTGAAGTCGTAAATCACTCGCTCAGCGGTCACCATCGAGAAACTGCCCGCGGTCTCGACGAATGAGGCTTCGCTGGAGGTGATCGCTTCGAAGATCGACCCGTTGTGGCGCAACGCGCGGAGATCGTCGAGCGAGTCGAACCAGTACTCCTCGATTCCCGAGAACTGACCGACGCCACCCATCTCGAAGAGTGTCCCTGTGAGCAGCGCCGCATCAAGTGGACGGTGCCGGTTCTGGACGTACTTGCGAACCAAACCGGACGTGGCCTCGGTGACCACGGTGGCGTGCTGAATGCGCCAGACCTCGGCGAACTCCTCATGTGACAGGTGTGGCTGCTTCTTCAAGTAGTTGATCAACTTGATCCCGCCGGACGTGAAGTCGGGTGCCTGGTGGATCACATCCATGTCGGACACCATCACCATGAAGTTGTGGTCACCGAAGCGATGCGGCTGCATACGTGCCACGTAGTCGGGATGGTAGAGCAGGATGTCGAAGTCGGCTTCACTTTCGATCCAGTGTTCGGCGTAGTTGTCCCAACCCATCTCGGAGAGCGGGTGGATCAACATCTCGTCGGTGATCCCCGATATCGAGTAATGCTGGACGTACCGCTTGAACACCTCCATCACGGCTGGCGTGGTGAGCATCAAGGCAACGTGAATGATCCCCCACTCGTAGAAATACTTCTCTTGCGAGTCCTCGGGTTTACGACGCGCTGCCAGTGAAAAGTTGATCATCGTTTGCGAATGTAGGCGCTACGCCGCATCGCGACCTAGCGCCGATCGAAAACTCGGACAGCCAGTCGCGCCGTTCGGCTAGTCAATCGCGGATTTGCCGCCGTCGATGGCGATCACGGCACCGTTGATGTACGCCGCGTCATCGGAACAGAGAAATGCTGCCAACTTGGCGACCTCGTCGATTTCGCCTGGTCGACGCGACGGTGTCGATGCGAGTACCCGATGCAGGGGGTGATCGGGTTGATCGAGGAACTGCGCAGTCTCGGGCGTGCGAATCATCCCTGGGCTGATCACGTTGGCCCGTACGCCGAGGCCTGCGCCCTCGGCAACGAGGTGTTTGGTGAACGACAACACGCCACCCTTGGCAGCTCCGTGCGACGCCATCGGGACGAAGTCGACGCCGTGCGTCGCCGCAATCGAGGCGACATTCAGCACACAACCTTTCGAAGCGACGAGGTGCGGCCACGCCGCCCGAGTGCAGTGGAACACGAGATGCAGCTCATTTTGGATCGTGAAGTACCAGTCGTCGATCGGGATCGTGGCAACAGCGCCATGCCGGAGCGCAGAGGCGTTGTTGTAGAGGATGTCGACGCGACCGTACGCGTCGATCGCTGTCTGCACCCACCTATCGGCGCCGTCCTGACTCGAAAGATCGACCGGCGCCAGCGACACCATCTCACCACCTGCAGCAGCAGCCAGCTGCACGGTGTCGTCAGCGGATAACGCGTCGATGTCGCACCCGACGACCTTCGCTCCGAGTCCGGCGAACAGCAAAGCCGCTGTGCGACCCATGCCGCGACCGGTTCCGCTGATCAGTGCCACCTTGCCGTCGAGCCGAGCTAAACCACCCACACCCACACCCACACCACCCGCCGTCATGAATGCTCCCAGTGGTTCGTGTTCAGCGGAGCGTTGTCGCTCGTGAGGTACGACACGAATCGCCGATTGGGATCTCGGTCGTTGCGGATTTGCCGCAACCTGGTGAACGATTCGTCGGTCATGAACTTGACCTGACGATTCAGGAGGTCTGAATCACCGAGGTATTGACCGACGGTCACAGGCTGCATATCGGTCATCGCCGAGTCGACCCATCCCCGAAGTTCCTCATCTCGATCGGGATCGGTGGAGACGACATACGTGGCGACGTAGATATCAGTCTGCAACGACAAAGCCATGTCGGGCAGCTCACGTTGGGGCGCCATGCTGAACCAAATCGTGAACGATTGTGCCGTCGGCAACTCGACAAACGCGCGACGGATTGCCGGCACCACATCGCTCGCCTGGCCAGCCAACCAGGCATTGTCAACCCGATAGCGATGACCCTCCGGGTTGGCGATCACCTGACGCAGCCGGAGATCGTCGAACGACACCGGAACGGCATCAATACGAAGGATCGACTGATCGATCACTGGGCACGTTGTAAGCGGTTCAAGCGCTGCCCGGGCTTGCTCGGGTGTGTCGACCATCGCCACTCCGGTCACGGCCAATAGGCACCCTTCGTGGGCGGGGATCAGTTCTGGTGGGGTGTTGGCGATGACAACGATCTCGACATCGCTCGAAATCGCCTGATGTATGTCGTGCAGCCACGTCATCACCTGATCGAACAGTTCCAACGGATAGAGATGCACTGACTCCGCGACGTACTCGGGATGTGCTCGGGTCGCCAGATGAAACCGAACAATCACGCCCGGGAACGACGGTCCGGCCCCCCGCGCCGCCCAATACAGGTCGGAGTTCTGGTCGGCATCTGCTCGCACAAGCGAACCATCGGCGGTAACCACATCGATCGCCACCACCGACTCGGCCGCCCAACCCCATCCCCTGCAGTTCCAGCCCATCCCGCCTTGCAGCAAGAACCCACCAAGACCAACGGTCGGGCAATGCCCGCCGGCGAAGAACCGCCCCCGCTCCGCAAGAAACGGTGCCAATTCGCTCCCACCCCGAACAGACGGCGTCACCGTCACGATCCCGGTCGACTCGGCATACGACATCTGCCGGAAATCACCCAGGTCGATCAGCAATGTTCCGTCGCGAACGCTCCACGCCGCCCAACTGTGGCCACCAGCCCGGACGGCAACTTCCCAGCCGCGTTCGATCGCCAAGCGGACGCCATCAACGATGTCGGATTCGCTCGCAGCCAGCAACACTGCGGCAGGTTGCCGATCGGGTCGTCGGGCGTTGAACACCCTCCCGACCCGAGCTTGGTCGAACTGCGTTTCCCCACGCATCAACAGTTGTCCGTCGAAACCCATCTCAGATCCGATCATCGACGCGATTCTTGTTCGAACTCAGCCCCAGAGTTGCTTCGAGGCGATCTGCGCGCCCAATGCGAGGTGTGAAAACTTCGGCCACACGATCGTTGGGTGAACCTCGGGCTTGTACGACGCTCGTGACGAGAAGCCGCAGTCGGCACCGGCGATGACTCGTTCCTTGCCGACAATGTTGGCGTACTTGATGATGTACTCGGCGATCAGTTCTTCGTGCTCGACGTAGTTGTTGGCGTGGCCGATCAGGCCGGGGATCAAGACGCGGTCGTCGGGAAGCTTGGTCTCTTCCCAGATCTTGTACTCGTGCTGATGACGGGGGTTGGCAACCTCGAACGAGTACGCGCCGGCGTTGACCCGCATCATGAACGGTGCCACCTTGCTCATCGGTACATCGGTCAGGCGCGGGCCGTGGTTGAGGCCGTAGCACGTGTGGTGCCGGATCTTGTCGAGCGGAATGTCACGCAGCGCATGGTTGAGCGCATCGACGTGCTCGTTGCAGCCGCGTACCCGCTCGTCCCAATCATGCGTCGGGTCGGTGAGGTACTCGATCAGCCACGGATCGTCGACCTGCAGGATGAAGCCGGCGTCGATGATCGCCAGGTACTCCTCACGCATCGCTTCCGATACAGCTCCGAGGTACTCTCCCTGCGTGGCGTAGTACTCGTTACGTCCGAATCCGCTCGGGCCAGACGACGGCATGAATACCTCGGTCACGTCGAGGCCGTCGCAGGCTGCCTTGAGGTTGGCGATATCGGTCTGTAGCAGGTCGTGGCCGATGTACGTGATCGGCCCGCTGGCAATCAACCTGCGAAGTGGCGAAACGGCGGCGGAGTACTTCCCGAGGTACTCGGCGTAGTACTCCGGGAACTGATCGACCTCAACCTGCCACGACGGGGCCAGCCCGCCGCTGCCAGTCTCGACCTCGAAGCCACCGAGGCGATCCTTCACATAGCCGATAAAACTGACCTTGCTCATTTCGCCGTCGGTGACGATGTCGATCCCGTTCTCGACCTGCTGGCGGACGCGGTCTGCGACAGCCTCGGTCACAAGCACATCGAAGCGAGCCATGTCATATGGCCGGTCATGCTCACGTTCCTTCATGAGGTCGAGCAACTCGGTCGGCCGAGACAGGCTGCCCACATGCGTCGTGAGGATTCGGTCGGTGCTGGTCTTCATGGTGCTCCCGTCGGAAAGGTGAGTGAACGGTGAAACGTGAACTCGGTATGGTCACACAGTGCCAGCTCAGATCGTCGAACTGATCACCGGCGAGTGTTGCATTCAACCGATCTCCATTCGACCAGTTGCGTTCGCCATAGGAGAACAGTTCCGTTGCAAAAGAAATTAAGTCGGTTGGGGGTCGATTGCCTTGCACCGAACGTGTCCGGACTTGTACGTTTCCGAATAATCACGGTGTCAACTCCGACACCACTTGGGGCAAACATCATGGCTGTCGGTCACCGAAACGGTGCAAGACTGTTGTGATAACCACGACAAGGGGGAAGTACATGAAACTTCGACGTTACGGTGCTGCACTCGCTGCAGCATCCCTAGTGCTCGCTGCCTGTGGCGGCGATGACGAAGAAACTGGTGGTGCGGACACGGCGACCGCATCCGCCGAGCCAACTGCAGAGGACACCGCATCTGCGGAACCGACTGCTGAACCAACCGCAGAGGACACCGCATCTGCAGAGCCAACGGCTGAGGACACCGCACCGGAAGTCGGCGGCGAGGCATCGCAGATGAGCGCCGACGGCGAGAGCGTCTGCGGTCTCGGTACTGGCGAGGAGGCGAGCGGCGACGCGATCAAGATCGGTGCGGTCGTCACGGCGATTCCCGGCATCGCCTTCGACCTGATCACCAATCAGACCAGGGCGTATTTCGACTGCGTGAACGCAAACGGTGGGATCTACGGCCATCCGATCGAGTACATCGTCGAGAACGATGAACTCGACCCGGCCAAGGCGGGCGCTGCGGCGGCCAAGTTGGTCGAGAGCGACAATGTGGTCGCCCTGGCAGGCAGCACGTCAATCCTCGACTGCCCGATCAACGGCAACTACTACACCGAGCAAAGCATCTACGCCGTCATCGCCGGCGTGCCAGCCGAATGCTTCGGGCTGCCAAACGTGGCTGCCGTCAACATGGGCCCGCACTACTCGGCGCTTGGAGCGGCTCAGGCTGTTGTACGGGCTGGCGCGGCCGGCAAGATGGTCGCTGTCACCAACACCGCACCTGGATCTGAATACAACAACACCGGTGTCGAAGCACTCGCTGCCCAAGAGGGCCTCGATTACGAGTCCGTGTTCGTCGAGACGCCAATCTCCGACGCCGACACTGTCATTCTCGACATCGTTGCGAAAGCCGGCGAGGGCGGAGGTGTCACGTTGACATTCACCCCACCGGAGATGATCAAGCTGATGGTTGCCGCCGAGAACCAGGGAGTCATCGACGACGTCATCTGGGGTTCAGCGACGCCGGCCAATGACGGATCCGTTGCACAGGCTGTAGGCCCAGACTGGGACGGCAAGCTGTTGATCAACGCCGAGTTCGAGCCGACCGACAAAGACGGGCCCGATACTCGCCTGTACGCCTCGATCAGCGAAGAATTCGGCGGCGGCCAGCCGCTCGGCTCCTTCGGCCAGATGGGCTTCCTGGCAGGCCGAATCATGACGAGCGCATTGCTCAGCATGGGCGCCGATGCGGAGTTCACCCGGGACAACGTGAGCGAAGCGATCAAGGGCATCACCAGGTTCGAGTCCGACATGTTCTGCAAGCCGTGGTACTTCGGCGACCTGCCGTTGCACATCCCGAATAACTGGGACATCACGGTCGTGCCGGATTCGGCATCCGGCAAGATGGTGAAGACCGAGGAGTGCTTCGCCATCGCCGAACTCGATGACCCGCTGATTCAGACCCGAGCCGCAGAGATATCTGAGGGTCTCGGCGAAAACGGCTGAGCAACGACATCCATCTGGCTCTGAGAACCAACAGACATGCTTGACACCAATCAACTGTTTCCCTTCCTGATGTCGGGGTTGGGTTTCGGAGCCGTGTACGCCATGTCCGGTACGGGACTACTCGTCCTGTACCGGACAACCGGTGTTCTGAACTTCTCGTTTGGTGCAATCGGTGCTTTCGGCGCCAGCCTCACCTGGAGCACGATTGAAAACGAATGGGCTCCCGACTGGGTCGCCTACCTGATCTGTATTGCGTTTTGTGCGTTGATTACGCTTGGCTACGGGGTGATTCTGGCCCCCCGTTACGCCAACCGTGACGACCTCAACAAGATGTTGGGGACCCTCGGGTTAGCCCTGATTCTGTTGGGATTCATGTTCAACCTCTGGAATACTGAAGACGCTCGAGTATTCCGTTTACCGACGGGAACTCGTCGGATGCAGATCGAATGGTTCTGTAACGCCGAAGGCAAGGACTGTGTCTTCGACGCCCGAATCACATACACCCAGGTGCTCGCCGTGGTCTTCGCCCTCGTGGTCGCAGCCGGCGTGACGATCTATCTCCAACGCACCAAAATGGGCACGGCGATGCGGGCAATCGCCAACGACCGTGAGGTTGCCTCACTGCTCGGAATACCGGTACGTCGGGTCGAAGCCGCCGCATGGCTCGGTTCTGGAATCCTGTGCGGAATCGTCGGGCTGTTGCTCGTCGACCTGTTCGGTTCGCTCGACGTCGTGCTGATGACATGGTTCGTGATCCCATCGCTGGCGCCCGTGCTGGTCGGTCGACTGCGTCATCTCTGGGTCGCATTCTTTGCTGCCTTCGCGATCGGTGTCGTCGAAGCCGAACTCAACGCGTCGACCTGGGATTGGCCGTCGCTCTATCGCAAGACCACGGCTTACGTGGTTGCGATCGGTGCCCTGCTGTGGTTTGCCCGCAAACGCAACCTCGTGATCTCCGGAAGGTCAACTCGATGAGCGCCGTCACGGACGGGTCGGACGTCTCGACCATCGCCGCGAGACCAAACGCAGACGCTCCGACCCTGTTCAGTCAACGAAACATCAAACGCGCCGCGATCGGTGCAGCGTTGCTGGCGATCGCCATGTTCGCGATGCCGGCGTTGACTTCTACCTATTGGGTCAAGAACTTCACGAGCGCGGCGATTCTTGCAATCGTCGCCGGCGCAACCGGCATGTTGTATGGCCGAGTCGGCCTCGTCGCCTTGGGCCAGATGGCCATATACGGAATGTCGACTTGGATCACTGTGCGCCTGTCGTTTGCGACCGACTGGCCGTTTCCGATACTGATCCTGATCGCGGCGATGATCGCCACGGTCTTCGGCGTGATTCTCGGACTCCCTGCACTCCGGCTGAGCGGGATCTACTTGTCCCTGATCACGCTGATGTCAGCCGCAGGGTTTCTCGTGATTCTATCGGAAGCAAAGTTCGCGAACGGCGGGCCTGGTTTCAAGGGACTCGTGCGCGAAGTCACAAACCGCGGTGAGATGCGCCGTCCCGACATCGCCGAATCGGACTTCAGTTACTACCGCTACGTTCTCGTCGTCATGGTCGTGATGTACTTACTTGCGCTGCTGCACCTCGTCGGCAAGCCAGGCAGAGCGTGGGCGTCGATCAAACAGAGCGAAGCTGCAGCACTCGCTGCCGGGGTAAACACGACCACGTACAAGCTGTGGGCGTGGGCGCTGGCAAGCTTCATGACCGGTATCGCCGGCGGGCTGCTCGCTGCTCACGTGAAGTCCCCATCGACATTCCCATTCTTCGTCGAGCAAAACATCATCCTGATTGCGGTCGTCGTGATGGGCGGAGTGATTTCGCTCTGGGGTGGAATCGTGTCGGGACTGCTCGCCGCCGTACTCCCGGAACTGCTCCAGAAATGGGGCTTCTCCGATCGCTGGAGCCTGATTCTGTTCGGAGTCGGGCTGACGGCCAACCTGCTCATCACGAGCGCACAACTCAACAAAGCGGGCATCAAAGAGTGATCGGCATCAGTAATCTCACCGTCCGATTTGGTGGCGTTCTATCGCTCGACGAGGTGTCTGTCGAATTTCCTGGTGGTGCGTGCGGCCTGATTGGCCCGAACGGTGCCGGCAAGACGACATTTTTTAACGTGCTATCAGGGTTCGTCATCCCAGCGTCCGGAACCATCGACGTTGATGGTGTCGACTTGCTCGAGATGCCGGATTTTCGACGGGCGCGTTGGGGCGTTCGCCGGACGTTCCAGACCGAGCAGGCGATCGAATCGCTGACGGTCTTTGACAACGTGCTCACGGTGCTCGAACACACGAGCAAGCACGACCGGGCGTCGACGCGAACGCTCGTGCTCGACGCCGTCGAGTTCGTCGGCCTTGGTGCCCATACTTACGACAAAGTTGGCACACTCTCGCCCCGCGAACGTCGACTCGTCGAAGTAGCGCGAGCCGTGGTCGGAACACCCAAATTGATTCTGCTCGACGAGCCCGGCGCGGGACTGCCGGAGGCTGAGAGCGAGCATCTCGGCAGCGTGATTCGACAGATTCCGGACCACGCTGGCGCAACCGTCATACTCGTCGAGCACGACATGAGCCTCGTCAGGCAATGCTGCGACTGGACAGCCGTGCTTGACTTCGGCAGGTTGCTGGCGTGTGGCCCTACTGACGATGTGCTCAATGACGAGCGGGTTCTAGCCGCCTACCTCGGTGAGGACGTATCGTTGTGACTGAAGGTTTGGTGATCGACGGCGTCTCGGTGGCGCGCGCCGGGCGGACCGTTGTTCGTGAGGTGTCGCTCGTTGCCCCGCTCGGTCAGGTTACGACGATTCTCGGCCCGAACGGTGCCGGAAAGTCGAGCCTCGCACTTGGTGTCGCTGGCCTACTCAGACTGACGACCGGCTCGATCACGCTTGATGGGCATCGAATCAGTGGACTACGACCCGACCGAGTGCGGTCGGCTGGCGTGGCCGTCGTTCCGGAGGGACGCAAGCTACTCACCGATCTGTCGGTCGAGGACAACCTCGCCGTCGCGTGTTATACGCTCGACAAGGCTGCCGCCAAGAGCGGGCTTGAATATGCACTGTCGCTGTTTCCCGAACTGGAGAAGCGCTGGGACCAGCCAGGTCGGTCGCTGTCGGGCGGCGAACAACAGATGTTGGTACTCGCCCAAGCGCTCGTTTCGCGACCGAAGGTTTTGCTCGTCGATGAACTCTCGTTGGGTCTCGCCCCGATCATCGTCAAGCGCCTCGAACCGACGCTGGCGGCAGTCGCCGAATCAGGTGCGGGTGTGCTTCTGATCGAGCAGTTCGCACACGTAGCGCTGGCGCTTGCGACCAATGCGTACGTGATGGAGGGCGCCAAGATTCGGTACTCGGGAACAGCCCAGGAACTGAAAGACAACCCGGAACTCCTGCATTCGGCATATTTGCTGGCGTAGCAATGGAAAGCTTGGTCGGCAAGGTCGCCGTTGTCACTGGCGCCGCTTCCGGAATCGGACTGGCACTCGCCAAGCGGTTCGCTACCGACGGTATGCGAGTCGTGATGGCCGACATCGAACAGCCCGCTCTCGAAGCTGCGGCGTCCGATTTGATGGCCACCGGTACTGACGTGCTCGCCGTGATCACCGACACGTCGATCGAGTTAGACGTTGAAGCGCTCGCTGCAGCCACGGTCGAGCGATTCGGTGCCGTCCACGTCGTGTGTAACAACGCCGGCGTGGGGAGTCGCGGGCTGACGATAGCGCATCTCCCGAAGCGCGATTTCGAGTGGGTGCTCGGTGTCAACCTGTGGGGCGTGATCCACGGTATTCGGGCATTCCTCCCGCTCTTGACCCGACAGGGCGAGGGTCATATCGTCAACACGGCATCGGTTTCAGGTCTTTACCACCTTCCTCGAATGGGACCGTACAACGCTTCCAAAGCCGCTGTCATCGCGCTGAGTGAAACACTTAAATTCGAACTCGACGCCGAGAACTCCCCCGTCGGTGTCTCTGTGCTGTGCCCCAGCTGGGTACGCACCAACATCTCGACCGCAGCTCGCAACGTACCCGAGCGGCTCGCTTACGAACTCAGTCCTCAGCAGGCTGCCGAGATGGTCGAGTACAAATCAAAGCGCAAACAGCAACTCCAGAGCGAGGCGCTCGAAGCCGACGACGTCGCCACCCAAGTTCGTGATGCCGTGCTCGCCAACCGGTTCTACGTGATCACCCACCCCGAAAGCATCAACAACATGCGCGATCGTTTCGACCGGATCATCGCCGGCGAGAACCCGATCAAACCATTCCAGTAAGTGTTACAAATGGCGCCTGACACCATCGGTAACATTCGAGCCGACGAATTCGAATTGACGCCAGGCTTCGTACAGAACAACGGCGACCGTGTTGGCAAGATTGAGGCTTCGGTTGTTGGGCATCATTGGCAGGTGCAGTCGCTCGGTGGGCGCAACGGTCTCAGCATCGAGCTGTGAGATCCCATTCGTCTCCGAGCCGAACACGAGCACGTCGTCGTCATCGAACGCGACTGTGTCGTACCGAATCGCAGCGCCGGCCGTGAGCAGGAATCGCCGCCTCTCACCGAGCGCCTGCACACATGCCGCAACGTCGGCGTGGACGGTGACTTCTGTCAGGTCGTGGTAGTCGAGTCCAGCGCGCTTCAGCAGCCGATCTTCCATCACGAACCCGAGCGGTTCGACAAGGTGCAGCGAGGCACCGACGTTGGCGCACAACCGGATGATGTTGCCGGTGTTGCCCGCGATCTCGGGACGAACCAACACGACATGCAAGCTGTCATTCTTTCAGCCGGACACAACTCGCTCTCAATTCGTCGCCCGAGTTCGATCGGCTGGCCGAACGCTGCAACCCACCGTTGTGATCGTCAGGGATTGCGGACGACGACGAACGATTCATCTTGGAACCAGAGACCTCCGTGTTTGAGCACGACGTCGTTGGTGACCTTGAGGTAGTCGCCCTCATGCATGGCGACGTTGACGCGATCGTCGTCGATCTGCGCGACGTACACCGCCGCGTTCCATGCCGCCAACGCGGTCGAGGTGCTCAGCCGGTTCGTCACCTCACTGGGCATGGCGTGCATGTGATAGCTGAACAACGCCTGAGCATCGTTCTCGCCTTCGAAGTAGTACTGCTTCGCGCCGCCCGTGTTGAGTTGCTTCTCGAGCTCTTTGATCAACATGTGGCACGGCGTGGCGAATGGTTCATCGCCCGGCCAGATCCTCCGCACGATCTCCATCCCAGGGTCGTGACCGGTCGACTGCACCACAACCAGTCGCCCACGTGGTGCGAGCGCACGGGCGATCGGCGCCAGCACCGTCTTGACCTTGCCCTCGGCCGACGTGCGCGAACGGTACGGCTGAGCGGCGAGCACCAAGTCGTACTTGAACGACTGCGCAGCGCCGATATTGCGCGGGATCACGTCGTGCAGGCCAAAGGCTCGATCCTTGCGATACAACACGAGCACCGATGGGACCTCGTAGATGGGATTGCCTGTCTTCGGACTGCTGGTCGTCTGCCAACCCTGATTCAGAACGTGTTCGAGGTCCCCGATCTGCTGGTGGAAATCGTGCGATGTGCTGCCGTTGAGGGGTACATCCCACCACTTCAATCGTGCCTGCGACTGCTCGTTGCGGGGGAACAACTCGGGGGCTTCGCCGTAGAACATGTTGGTCAACAAGACGACTGATTCGGGGTGCTCGGCAAGCCGGTCTGGCAGTGTCGCCAACGTGAGTCGCGCATCCTCCATGCTGACTTCCTTGCCGACCACGACAAATGGCACGGTCGGCAATCGGCGATGTAGGTCGCGGAGCACATGGCTGAGCACGACCCCATTGCCCGTACCTGCGTCGAATACTCGAACCGCCGGCGGTTCGGGTTCGAGGTGTTCGAGCTCAGCCCCGATCCGGGCACCGACGACCGCTTTCTCACTCGTCGTGGTTACGAACAACAAGTACTTTTCACGGTTGTCGAAGAAGCGAAATGGCTCCCCGTCAGATTCGGTCTGCACAGCCTCGTCGGTCATCGCTACCCCCACGTCATTCGTACGAACATCGACGACCGTAGACGAGAAGAAATCGACGAGCATTGCCGACGTTCGCACCTCGCGAACGTAAGACCACCATCAGCCTGGCGTTTTACATTCGGATGCATAGCACCAGCCCGGCGGCGGTGAGCCCCGTCGGTCGGGTGGAGTTGGTTACCGTTGGCGTTGAGGGCGAACAGTTCGAGGCCGCGAGATTCGATCGCCGACAGAAGGACCTCGACACCGGACAAGCCGAGTCAGCGGGCGGCGTCGAGCATCTGCTCGAACGGCATGTGTGCCAGCGAGTCGGTCACCATGCCGATCTTCACGACAGGCCCGCCTCGACTTCTGCGATCGTGACGACCCGCCCCTGACTCAACGACACGTAGGCCGCCTCGGCAAGCATCAGTGCACGGTAGCCATCGATGCCGGTCGGTTTCGGTTGATCATCACCATTCAGCACCCGCGCGAAGTGCGCCCACTCGGCTGTGTACGACTCGGCGTACCGATCGGTGAAGAAGAATTTCGGTGTCGCCCGCTCAGTCGCATCGGCGCTCTCGTGTACGAACATGTGCTTCGGCACATTCTCGGTTCGAAGCGTTCCGGTGGCTCCGTGAATCTCGACCCGCTGGTCGTAGCCCGCACTGGCTCGACGGCTATTCGCAATGATTCCGATCTTGCCGCTGGCGCACTGCAGCGTCACACATGCCGTGTCGATGTCGCCGATTGCCGCAATCTCTGGCGACACCAGTGAGGTCGCTGTGGCGCTGACCGAGACCGGTTCCTCGCCGAGCAAGAAGCGCGTCATGTCAAAATCGTGAATCGTCATGTCGCGGAACATGCCGCCCGACACCTTGAGATACTCGATCGGGAGGCCTCCAGCCGGATCCTTCGAGATCACCGTGACCATTTCAATGTTGCCAATCG
>JANMTV010000152.1:0-5188 GCA_031390905.1 Ilumatobacteraceae bacterium
GGGATAACCGCTGAAAGCATCTAAGTGGGAAACCCGTTCGAAGATGAATGTTCCCATGCGGTTAACGCAGTAAGGCCCGTGGCGAGATCACCACGTTGATAGGCCGGAGGTGTAAGCGTGGCAACACGTTCAGCCGACCGGTACTAATCGGCCGAGGGCTTGAATTTTACAATCGCTCGTGCTTGCTCTGGAGTCCTTGGGTGCAAACCCTTTGACAACTGATTTCCGGTGACCATAGCGACAGGGTCACACCCGTTCCCATCCCGAACACGGAAGTTAAGCCTGTCAGCGCCGATGGTACTTGGGTAGAGATGCCCTGGGAGAGTAGGACGTCGCCGGAATTTATTCGAGCAAAGAGCGCCACCCTTCGGGGTCCGGCGCTCTTTGTCGTTTTCCGGTCGGGACACTGGCTGATGTGCATGTCCGTGGATGTTGCGACTGTGCGGATGGTGCGACTGTGCGTTCCGTGATTCGGCGGATCGGAGGTTTGTCGGTCGTAGCATTGTCCGACATGTCCGACGACCAAACCCGACGCCCGCGCCCAAGCGGATCTTCGTCTGGTGGTCAGGGTGAGCGTCCCGGTCAGGGTTCGGGCTCCGGAGGCGGGCGCGATGGGCGTCGTCCCGGGTCAGGTGGCGATAGTCGACCAGCGCGTGGCGGCGACGGACGTGCCGGCGGCGACAAGCCGCGCTACGGCTCCTCGACCGGATCCGGTGCTGGTCAGGCAAAGGGTCGGCCAGACAATCGGCCAGCGCGGAGCGGTGATGCTGGACGTTTCGGTAAACCGGGTGAACGGTCGTCGGGTCGACCTCCGCGTGACGGCGACGCTCGGTCGGCCGATTCCAAGCCCCGTTATGCCAAACCAGCAAGTGGGTCAACGAGTCGCTCGCCTCGCGATGGCGGACGTCCATCAGGTGAACAGTCGCGTTACGGTCGATCTGATGGTGGCGGCTCGTCAAGTGGCCGTCCGACTCGGGCTGCTGGCGGTGGTCGTTCCGGCCCCCCGCGACCGGGAGTGGGGCGCTCAAATGCCAGTGTTCCGCGAGCAGGCGGTGGTCGTTCCGAAGCTGGTGAACGTTGGGTTCGCCCCGAACCGACCACCGATGCCGAGCGCCGTGCCGCTGAGGTGCGCTCGACCCGCGGCCCTCGCCGCACGGAAGTCACCGAGGATACGATCCGCGAGAAGATCGAGTCACGCGAGACGGAAGAGTGGATCGACGAAGGTTCTATTCGGGATGCTGCCGAAGGGGCCGTCACCCGCGGTGCCCAGACAACTGCCCCTCGTCGGCCGCAGGAGATCGACCCGGAAGTGGTCGCCGAGATCCACGGTGCTGTTGATACCAAGCGCGCCGCCCGGCTTTCCGAGCGACTGGCCGCCGCCGCTGGTGCGCTCGATCGCGAGCGCTTCGATGACGCTCGGCGAATCGTGACTCCGCTCGTGCGAGAACTACCGACCGTCGCTGCGGTCCACGAGATCTCAGGGCTGGCGAACTATCGGATGGGTCGATGGAAACAGGCTGCGACGTCGCTCGAGATCGCTCGCGATCTGCGTCCTGACCCGGCGATGTTGCCGGTCCTGGCTGACTGCTACAGGGCACTGAAACGCTGGCCAGAAGTGGATCGGGCATGGAAGCATCTACGCGACGCCTCCCCCTCACACGAAGTGATGGCAGAGGGTCGGATCGTGATGGCCGGAGCACTCGCTGATCGCGGTGAGTTGAAGGAAGCAATCACGCTGATGCACGGCGCGCAGAAGTCGCCAAAGAAGGTTCGCGACCACAATTTGCGGCAGTGGTACGTCTTGGCTGACCTGTACGACAGGGCCGGTGACACCGTGACCGCAGCACGTTGGTTTCGAGAGATCTCGGCCCACGACCCCAACTTCGTCGATGTCCGCGAACGACTGCGTTCGATCGGACGCTGAGTCCTTCACTCGATACGCTCACGCCCGATGGCCAAGCCACATTTCCGTGCGGGAGTTGTCGCCGTTGTTCGGCGCGCTGACGGGATGGTGATGGCGTTCGAACGGATCGATGTAGTCGGAGCGTGGCAACTCCCGCAAGGTGGCATCGAGGCCGGCGAATCAGCGGTGCAGGCAGCATGGCGAGAGTTGAAGGAAGAGACGGGGCTGGGCAAACGACACGTCACGCTGGTCGATGAGTACGACGGTTGGACGGTGTACGAGTGGCCACGATCGATGCGTGTCTCGCACCGGATCGGTCAGGTCCATCGCTGGTTCTTCTTCGAGGTGATCGACGAGTCGGTCGTACCGACCCCTGATGGAAGCGAGTTCCGGGATTGGGCCTGGATCAAGCCGAGTGAACTGATTGATGCCGTTGTCGAGTTCCGAAAGGCCGGCTATCGACAAGTGCTGGGTGTCGAACGCGATGGCTGATCTGTTCAGCGCGGCGGCCGAGGAGCGACTCCGTGCGACGGCGCCACTCGCCGCCAGGCTTCGGCCACGATCCCTGGACGATGTCGTCGGTCAGGAGCACCTGGTCGGTCGTGGAAGGGCGTTGCGCCGACTTGTCGAGCAGGACCGATTGTCGTCGGCGATCTTCTGGGGGCCTCCCGGGACTGGGAAGACGACGCTTGCTCTTGCTGTTGCCGGCACGACGGCGCGTGCGTTCGAACAGCTCTCGGCGGTCACAGCCGGCGTCAAGGACGTTCGAGATGTGATCGAACGGGCCCGTCACCGGCTCGGCGAACGCGGACAGGGGACGATCCTGTTTCTGGACGAGATTCATCGCTTCAGCAAGGCCCAACAGGATGCGTTGCTACCCGCTGTTGAAGACGGCACGCTGACATTGATCGGGGCGACGACCGAGAATCCGTTCTTCGAGGTCAATCCGCCGCTGCGAAGTCGGTCGACTTTGTTCCGATTGGAACCGCTTGGTCCGGACGCGATGCGAGTCTTGGTTGGTCGCGGACTCGAGGCAGAAGCCACGACGGCCGCCGCCGATGCGATCGACTTGCTGGTTGATCGGGCGGCAGGCGATGGTCGACAGATCCTGACTTCGCTTGAAGTCGCGTGCGCGTTGGCTCACCCCGGGTCAGTCGAACTGGAACACGTCGAGTCGGCGCTCGGAACCAGCGCCTTGCGGTACGGCCGCGACGATCACTACGACGTGATCAGTGCCTTCATCAAGTCGATGCGCGGGTCTGATCCCGATGCTTCGGTGTACTGGTTGGCGCGCATGCTCGAAGCCGGAGAAGATGCTCGTTTCATCGCCCGCCGAATGGTGATCTTCGCCAGCGAAGACGTCGGTCTGGCTGACCCCACTGCGCTCCTGACGGCGGTCGCCGCTGCGCATGCCGTCGAACATGTTGGACTTCCAGAAGCGCAGCTCAACCTGTCGCAGGCCGCGGTTCATCTGGCCACGGCGGTGAAAAGCAATCGGGCTGCCTTGGCGATCTGGAACGCTCGGGCAGCAATCAAGGACGGGCTCGTCGGCGAGGTGCCTGCACACCTGCGGGACGCTCACTACCAAGGTGCGTCCGTGCTGGGACATGGGGCCGGGTACGAGTACCCTCATGACCACGACGGTGGTTGGGCTGATCAGCAATATCAACCGGACGGGATGAGCGACCGGCATTGGTACGAGCCGAGCGGCTATGGATACGAACTGGAGATCGAAGCAAGGATGAAGACGCGACAGGCAAGCAACGTGAATCGAGGAAGCGATGAGCGCCGGTGATCTTGCTGTCACGTTGGCGGCCGTGCTGTGCACGATCGGATTTGCCGCATTGATTGTTGTCCTGATGCGCGTCCTTGACTCGTTGCGCACTCTGCGTTCGGAGGTCGAGTCACTTCGGTCGGAAGCGCACCCGTTGCTGGCGGAACTCCGCGAGAGCACCGCCGAAGCTCGCTCGGCGATGGATACAGCCCGATCCGATCTGCAGCGGTTCGACCGTGTACTCGGTTCTGCCGAAGCGATCAGCGAAGCGATGGAAGGTTCTGGACGTGTCGCCCGTACCGCCTTTTCGGCTCCGGTGATCAAAGCCGCCGGTCTGGCCACCGGAACCAGTCGAGCGGTGCGGCGCCTGCGCCGCGGCGGCACGGAAGGCGCACTCGTACATGTCACCACCGAGCGAAAGCGGCGGCGGGCATGATCAGGCGTGTCACGTGGTTTGTTGGTGGTGTTGCCGCTGGTGCGGCTGGTGCTGGCTATGCCAAGCGGAAGGTCAAGGCGACTGCTTCGGCGCTCGCCCCGTCGAACATTGCGAAACGAACTGCCAACAAGGTTCGCAACCAGGGTCGTAACGTGGTCGACGCTGTACGCGAGGGGCGGGCGGCAATGAACGCTCGGGAGGACGAGTTGAAGGTTCGTCGTGATGCCCGAGTGGAACCGCTCGATTCGCGGCTCGAGCCTGGCGAGCAGTTGATGGTCGACGGTCGCCCGGTCGATACTGGCCGAGTGATCGTGCTCAAGCAGAAGCAGTAGCGGCGGTGACGCTGGCTGAAGATCTGCGGGCTGCGATCGGAGACTCCCTGGTCCGCACCGGCCCAACGGAATTGTCCTTGTACCGGCGTGATGCCTCCAACATGGAGGGTTCGACCTCTGTCGTCTGCCTACCCAAAACGACAGAGCAGGTCCTGGCCTGCGTTCGAGTTGCCAACCAGCACGGTGTCCCGTTCGTTGCTCGCGGGTCGGGTACGGGTCTTGCGGGGGGAGCAGTACCGCTCGACGGCGCGGTCGTGATTGTCACATCCAAGATGGATCGAATCCTGAGCATCGACGAGGTCAATCGACAAGCATGGGTGCAGCCAGGCGTCCTCAACTTGGATCTGTCGCGGCGCGTCGAACACCTCGGTATTCACTTCGCCCCGGACCCGAGCAGCCAGCAGACCTGTTCGATCGGCGGAAACGTCGCCAACAACTCGGGTGGTCCGCATTGCCTTGCCGAGGGTGTGACTGCCTCACACGTCCTGGCAGTGCAAGTGGTGCTGCCGGATGGGACTTTGACGCTGTTAGGCGGCGAGGAGCCTGAACCTGTTGGCTACGACTTGCGCGGGGTCTTCGTCGGGAGTGAGGGCATGCTGGGAATCGCCACCGAGATCTGCGTCAAGCTCACTCAGAATCCGCCAGGCGTGAAAACCCTCCTGATGGATTTCGACACGGTTGCCGACGGTGCCGAGACGGTGAGTGGGATCATCGCCGCCGGAATCGTTCCGGCGGCCGTCGAG
>JANMTV010000155.1:0-38318 GCA_031390905.1 Ilumatobacteraceae bacterium
CCGATGTCAACTTCCGACGTGCGACTTCCAACTCCCACAACAGCCGATCCAGTTCGGCACCGTTCAACCCGGCAATGTCATCTGCCGAAGGCAGAGAGATCATCACGGTCGAACCATTCACGGTCATATCATACCATACGTATGTTCTCTACCACATTGAGCAGGTAAATTTCTGAATGATTTTGATTTTCTCCCCGCCGGAAACCGGTCCGGCCGCGATGGCTGCTTCGAGTGAGTCAGTCGAGCGTGATCGAGATCGCCAGGACGGCTGCGGCGCCGGTGAAGGCGATCGTTGTCAGGCCGACAAGGCGGGCCGCGGTCGGGTGTACCGGGCTCTCGTCGGGACCAAGCGGGCCACGGGTCTCGTCGTAGTGTTTGCCGCTCCAGATCAACAGCGCAGCACCCACGACCACCTGCGCCAGCCCGACAATCGCGAACACGACGTGCAACGATTGTGCCAGGTACCTGGCGGCGACGACGCCAGCGACCATCATCGCGATCGCCGTACGTTCCCAGGCCAGGGCTGTTCGCTCGTGCTGAAGACCCTCGTCAGGTATCACGTCGGACCTCACGAGGCGTCGATCACCAGCAGAACTGCGGCGGCGACAGCGACAGCGGCAACACCGATCGACATCAACATCGGGAGCCTCGACGGAGGCAGCGACTCGTCGAGCCGCATCGCTCGCTCGTTGAGCGCCCAACGTCGGTATGACGTGGCTGCAGTGAGAAAGCTCAGTACGAGCAAGCCGATCCCGAGGATCTCGGCACCCGCGAAGTCTTCAAGGACCGTGACCGCACCGAGGCCCCCAGCGGCGAGCGCGAGAGCAGTCCGGATCCACGCTAGGAACGTGCGTTCGTTGGCGAGTGTGAACCGGAAGTCGGGGTCACTGCCAACCAACCGTGGATCACGAGGGAACCAAGGCCGACTCACGGCTGAGCGACCTCGGCCAACGTGCTCAGGAAGCGGTCGTTCTCCGCCGTCGAGCCAATCGTGACCCGCACCCCTTCCCCCGAGAACGGTCGCACGACCACGCCGCGCTGTTCCATCGCCAACCCGATTTGATCCGTCCGCTCTCCCGTCGTGAGATACACGAAGTTGCCCTGCGGATCAGGAAATGCCCAACCCGCCGCTCGGAGTGCACCGACAACGCGAGCGCGTTCGCTCAAGAGCCCAGCGACCCGCGCCTGAATCGCCGCGTCTGCATGAGGTTCGAGGGCGGCCAGCGCCGCTGACTGCGCCAGCGCGTTGACGGCGAACGGCTGCATCGTCTTATCGATGGTGGCGACCACGGTTGGACTTCCAACGGCATAGCCAACTCTCAGGCCCGCCAGTCCATGCGCCTTCGAGAACGTACGCGTCACGATCAGATTCGGGAAGTCGGGAAGTAGATCGGCAATCGGATCACCGAAGGCTGGGTCGACAAACTCTCGATAGGCCTCGTCGATGACCACGATCACGGACGACGGGACCTCGGCGAGCATCCCGCTGAGGTCACGGGTCGTCTCAGCAACGCTGGTCGGATTGTTCGGTGTCGCCAGAAAGATCAACTTCGTTCGATCAGTCACGGCAGCGGCGATCGCAGGGAGGTCATACGCCAGGTCAGGCCGAAGGGCGACTTGCACCGGTACACCATTCATCAGTCTGGTGAACACCGGGTAGACCTCGAACGAGCGCCATGGATAGAGCACCTCGTCTCCAGGATCGACGTAGCTGAAGAACAACTGCTGCAAGATGCCGGTCGAGCCGGCTCCGACCGTGACCTGATCGACGCCGACACAGAGCCGGTCGGCAAGCGCTTCACGAACCGCCGTGGCGCGATGGTCGCCGTAACGGTTGATCCCCTCGGCGGCGGCGGCGATCGCCGCCAGGATCGAGTCGAGTGGCTGCGACGGGTTCTCGTTGGAAGCCAGTTTGATGGCGTTGGTGATGCCGTGCTCGGCCTCAACCTGTTTGATTCCCTTACCCGGTCGATACGAGGGGAGGTCGGCGACCACCGTTCTTGGTCGGCCAATCGGGTGCTCGCTCACGCTTGCGACCGTACCAATTTCCGACACACTCAGGTCATACCCGCGAACACGGCGCCCGAGCGTTCGAGGTCATCGATTTCCGAATCGGTGTATCCGATCTCGCTGAGGAGCTGGCGCCCATGCTCACCGTGTAACGGTGCCGGTCGTCGCACGACCTCCGCGCCATCGAACTCGCCGACCAGAGCAGGCGTCACCCGATAGGAACCGGCATGCGGGTGTTCGGCCACGGGGAGGTCGGCGATCAGATCATCGAGCGTGGCAATTGCAGTCGCCGGGACGCCCGCCTTGCCGAGCACGTCAAGCCATTCCGCAGTCGTTCGCGTTGCCAGCACCGCGGCGGCATCCCTGTACAACGTCTCACCGTTGGCGATTCGCGACTGCCGCGTTGCAAGCCGCGGATCGTCGAGCAGGTCAACTCGACCGCCCATCGCGAACAGTGCTTCGTAGTGCTGCCTGTCATACGGCAGCACGTTGATCAGACCGTCGAGCGTTCGCTGCGGGCGACGTTCCGGAGTAAGAATCCGTGAGTACCCAGGCGGACCGAGGGGCGGTGCGGGAATCGCACTGGCACCATGCTCGACGAGCATGAACGATCGCATCACGTCGATCATGGCGACCGAGATGTCCCGCCCCTCACCCGTCCGCTCTCGATGGAACAGTGCAGCCGTGACGGCGTTGGCGATCGCCATCCCTGCGACTTTGTCGGCTATCAACGTCGGCATCAGGACCGGCGGCAACCCGACCCGTTGGGCCACGTCGACAACTCCGCTGGCGGCTTGAATGATGTCGTCGTAGGCGGGCGCGTCGGCCTGGCCGGAGTCGGCCCGATAGCCGGCTGCAGCGCAATACACGAGATCCGGTCTGCAAAGTCGTAGATCGTCGTACGTCAGTCGCGCCCTGCGGCGTGACCCCGGCCGCAGATTGGTGACGAACACGTCGGCCCCAGAGACAAGCCGTCCGAGCACCTCATACCCGGCCTCGCTCTTGATATCGAGTCCGATGCTGCGCTTGTTGCGCATCAGGTTCATCGACACCCCGGAGAGATCAGGGTGCCCGCCCGGTCCCATCGCCCGGTTGGTGTCACCGCGCCGGTCCTCGATCACGATCACGTCGGCACCGAGATCGGCAAGAATCTGCGTCGCCAGCGGACCCATCACGACCGAGGATGCGTCGATAACCCTGATTCCAACTAGTGGCGTCACAGCCCCCGACGATAGGCCGACTGAGCGACTGATCGGAGTGCCTCGTACCATCGCGGCATGAAGACGGCAATCACCGAGATGTTCGGGATCGACGTGCCGATCCTTGCATTCACTCATTGCCGCGATGTCGTGGTGGCCGTATCGAAGGCGGGCGGGATGGGTGTGCTGGGCGCCGTCGCGCACAGTGATCGCAGTCTGAAAATCGATCTCGCATGGATCGAGAACGAGTTGGGCGACCTGCCGTACGGCATCGATCTGATCGTGCCGGCGAAGTACTTGGGGTCGGATCTGGGCGGGCTGACGGTCACCGATCTGAAGGCGATGATTCCCGAGGCCAATCGTCGATTTGTTGACGACCTGCTCGACCGATACGGAGTACCGCCACTGACCGAGGCCGCTGGCGGTCACGGTCTGGTTGGAGGCAACGATGCGGCTGCGCCGTTCTCGGCTATCCGGGCTGACTCCCAACTGGAGATCGCCCTCGCGCATCGGCCGGTGCTGGTCGTCAACGCACTCGGCCCGCCACCCGCTGACATGATCGATCGGGTCAAGACCGAGGGCCGCACGGTTGGAGCGTTGGCCGGTCTCGCCCAGCACGCAGAGCGTCACGTTGCTGCTGGGGTCGACGTGATCATTGCCCAGGGAGGCGAAGCCGGCGGCCACACAGGTGAGATCGGCTCGATGGTCCTGATTCCCGAGATCGTCGACGCGGTCGGGTCGACTCCGGTGCTGGGAGCAGGGGGTATCGGGCGCGGTCGGCAGATGGCAGCAGCGATGGCGCTCGGTGCCCAAGGTGTGTGGTGCGGCTCCGTGTGGCTGACCACGAACGAGGCCGAGACGCACCCTGTAGTCAAACAGAAGTTCTTGAACGCACGATCTTCCGACACCACGCGGTCGACATCTCGAACCGGGAAACCCGCCCGTCAACTCAAGTCGGCGTGGACCGACGAGTGGGATCGTCCTGACGCGCCTGCTTCGCTCGGCATGCCGCTGCAACCGATTCTCGTCAACGACGCCGTTCGCCGTATCGACCGAGCGGCCCACCAGGCCGGGTCCGGCGCGGAACGACTCGCCAACTACTTCGTCGGCCAGATCGTCGGCTCGATGAACGAATCCAAGCCGGCAGCACGGGTCGTGTACGAGATGATCGAGGAGTTCATCGAATCAATCGACCGCCTCAACACCCAGATCGATGGTTGAACGGTCGGTTTCCGATACCAACCGCTGTTTGACGTACCAGAGGTCGGTTGCGGTTCGGCCGGCTTCGATCCCACGCTTCTCGTAACGCGAGAGCGGGCGGTCGTCGGGGCGCGGGACTACGCCACCGACAAGGTCCAGGTTGTGTCCGCAAACGCCCACGATCTGGCTTGCGTAGTCGTCGATGTCGGTTGCGAGATGGATCCAACCTCCCGGCTGTAATCGTTCGACCAGTTGCACGATCACGTCGTCTCGCACGATTCGACGATGGCGATGACGGACCTTCGGCCACGGGTCGGGGAAGTAGATCCGAACCCCGGTCAACACCCCGGCGCCGAGCCTCGGCAGGAACCTCAGGGCGTCGCCATGCACCAAACGCAGATTGCCTAGTTCGTTCGACTCGATGTGGGCAAGCGTCGACACGATTCCCGGCGTGTGGACATCAATCGCGATCACATCGACATCCGGTTCTGCGAGCGCCGTTGCGATCGTCGTGTCGCCGAGCCCCATTCCGATCTCCAATACCAGCGGGGCGGCCCGTCCAAACACGGCGCCCGGCACAAGCATCGGGCCAGCAACGTCAAGACACCAAACGCGCTCGAGCCGTTCGAACAGGGCAGCGCGAGCGGGCGTCACCTGGCGACGCCTTGGCGCAAATGTTCGGACGATCCGCTCCGTCAAGTCAGATCACGCCCAAATCACGGTGGCGAATCTTGCCAGTCTCGGTTCGGGGTAGTTCAGTCACGAAATGAACATCGCGAGGCACCTTGTACCGGGCCAGACGGTCACGAACATGGGCACGGACGGCATCTTTCGTCAACCGAACGCCTGGACGTTTGACTACGTACGCCGCCAACCGCCGACCGAAGTCCTGATCATCGACTCCAATCACGGCAACCTCGGTGACGCCGACCATCTCGGAGATCGCATCCTCGACTTCGGTGGGGAACACATTCTCGCCTCCTGACACGACCATGTCGTCGTCACGTCCATCGACGAACAACAACTCGCCCTCGAAGTGACCGACGTCCCCGGTCGACACCATCCCGTCGATCCGTTCCTTGTCGCCGCCGCCGGTGTAACCCTCGAACCCATCACCCGACCCAACGAAGATGCGACCAACCGATCCTGGAGCGGCAGGCTGCCCGTCGGGTTTGATGATTCGCACCGTCACGCCCGGCACCACTCGCCCCGCTGTCCTCGGGTGCTCGGCCAAGTCGGCAGGGCTAGCAATCGTCGCCAGTGCAGCCTCGGTCGAGCCGTACGTGTTGTAGAGCACCGGGCCGAACCGTTGCAACGCTTCGACCACAACGGGTGCTGGGATCGATGAACCGCTCGACGCGATGTACCGCAAGGATGACGTATCGGGCCGAGTCGCACGATCTCGATCGGCATCGAGTATTCGTTGCAGCATCGCCGGGACAACGACGAGGCCGGTTGCCGTCTGGCATTCGATTGTCGGCGAAATCGCACCAGCGTCGAATCGTTCGGCGGTGACCACCGTCGAAGCCAGTGTGAGCGCGATCACCGTGTGCGCAAGACCCCAGGCGTGGAACATCGGGGCTGCGATCACGGTCATATCACCCGATCCAATCGGAATGCATGCCAACAATTCGGCGACCATCCCCGGTCCGTTCAAGCCCCGTCGGGCACCCTTCGGTCGACCCGTCGTGCCTGACGTGAGGATGACTGTCCGCCCCCGACGGCGACTGGGCACGAATGGGATCCACCACCCACCCGACGCGATGTCCGACGCACACGTCGACGGGACGCGCACCTGCGACACGACGTGGGCAAGTCGATCGCTGTACACGATGTGATTGACGGCTTCACGCTCGACGACGTCGACGAGTTGCGGACCGGCGAATCCGGGGTTGAGCAGTACGAGGTCGGCACCAAGCTTGGCGACGGCCACGAGCGCGACGATCAAGCCCCGACCGTTGCCAGACAGCAGCCCGACATTCGACTCCTCCCCCACCCCGTTCGAACGCAGGCGACGCGCCATCGCATCGCTGTCGCGCCACAACTCCACATAGGTCATCGACCCGTCGTCATCGACAATCGCCAACCCGTTGGGGTACCGTGCAGCGGCACCAGCCACCGCTCCCGCCAACGTCGGCCCAACGGCCAGAAGCGCCAATGCAGCTCGCGGTAACCGATCCGGACGCTCGAGACGCAACCCGGCTCGCGCCACAATAGCGACGCCCCTGAGTTGCGAGTTCAGTCCGGCCAAGCCGAGATCGTCCTATTCGGCGTATTCGTGTTCGGGGGCCGGGTAGACACCTGACTCGACGTCCTCTCGATAAGCCTGTGCGGCTTCGAGTAAGACCTTGCTGAGGTTGGCGTACTGCTTGACGAACTTTGGGATCCGCCCCTGAGTGAACCCGGCCCAGTCACTCCACACAAGTAGCTGTCCGTCACACGACGGCCCCGCTCCAACCGAAATCGTCGGAATCGAGAGTTCCGCCGTGACCTGACCGGCGATCGCCGATGGCACCATTTCGAGCACGACGGCGAACGCCCCTGCCTCCTCGATCGCGTGAGCGTCGGCGAGCAGTTGCTTGCCCCCTTCACCGCGGCCCTGAATGATGTGACCGCCGAGTCCGTGCTCGCTTTGGGGCGTATACCCGATGTGCGCCATGACTGGGATGCCTGCTCGCACGATCCGTTTGATCTGCTTGGAGCTGCGTTCACCACCCTCGCACTTGACGGCGTGGCACCCTGTCTCCTTCATGAACCGGATTGCCGTCTCGAGCGCCACATCTGGGCCATTTTCGTAGGAGCCGAATGGCATGTCGGCGATCACCAGCGCCCGCTTGGCACCACGGACCACGGCGCGCGTCAACGGGATCAACTCATCGACCGTGACCGGAATCGTGGTTTCGGATCCGAACACGGTGTTGCCGGCTGAGTCACCAACCAGCAGAAAGTCGATCCCCGCCTCGTCGAAGATCGACGCCGACAAAACGTCGTAACTCGTGAGTCCGGTGATCTTGATGCCTTGTTCCTTGGCACGCTGAAAGTGTCTAGTTCGTACCCGCTTGAGGGCCGGGTTGCTTTCGACTCCGCCACCGTAAGGCCTCTGCTCATCTGTCACATGCCCACCGTAGACGTCAGAGGGTTGCGCGCAAAACCCGCACGACTGGCACTATGGGCACCATGTTCGACACCTCCAAGCTCGGCCCGATGTACGAGGACTTCGTGGTCGGCGCCACGCTGCCACCGCTTCCGTCGATCACGCTGACCGATGCAGACAATGCGATCTACCGGGCGATCACAGGGGACCAGAACCTACTCGCCGCGGATACGAACAGGTACCGAGCGGCATCCGGTTCGGTTGGCGCTCTCGCCAACCCTGGCCTGGTGATGCAGTACTCGATAGGGCAGACCACGATGGCGACCCGTCAGGCGATCGCCAATCTGTACTACCGGTCGGTCAGGGTGCTCCGTCCGGTCGAGATCGGTCACACGCTGAGCACCGTCACGACAGTGCTGGGGTTGAAGGATTCGGCGCCGAAGGGCGAACAGTTCCGAGGCAAGGTATGGCTTGGAATCACCACGACGAGCGACGACGGGACCAGCGACGGCGGTCCGGTCGTCGAGTACGAGCGTTGCGCTCTCGTGCGAGGTCGAGGCCCTACACAACCGGGTCATGACGACGACATCCCTGGCCCATCGGACCCCACGCCACTGCGCGATCTGATGGAACTCGCACCGAAGTGGGACCTGGCCTGTCTGCCACGCACCGACTGGTCTGTCGACGATGTACGCGTCGACCCGCTCCGCGACCACATCGACCTCGCCGCGCCCCTCGCCCGAATGACCTTCAACCAAGCAGCGGTTCATCGTGATCACACCTTGACCGCCAACGGCCAACGGCTGGTGTACGGCGGCCACGTCCAAGGCCTCGCCCAGGCCTCGCTGACACGGATGCTGCCCGGCATGGCGACGATCGTGGCCTGGGACGGGTGCGATCACATCGGCCCGGCTTACGAGAACGACCTACTCGAGTTCCGTCACCGCGTACTGGAACGAAGTCCTGTCGGTTCCAGTCACCTGACCCGCTTCGAAGTGATCGGCACCAAGATCAGCGGCGACACCGACCCGACCGACATCCTCCGCTGGACCCCGATCGTCTGGTCCCCGTAAGCGTTAGAGCGAGGCGATTGGGGGGCGTTCTGCGAGGTTGAGGCGCACTCGCGAACCGTCGGACCGCCGCAAGCAAGGTGTCTCCGCCGGCAACAAGCTTCCCGACGGGACCCGCTTCAACATCGTCGCCATCACCTCGGCGGCCTGGACCGACAGCGATTCGAGAGGGCGATGACGGTGCTCTCGGACACCAACATCGATCTGGGCGATCGCGTCGGCACCGCAGCGTTGGGCGACATCGATCAGCAAACCCATCTCGACACCCCAACCTTCGACAAACGGCAGTTGTTCGAGCACGGTTCGACGGCCGGCGTACTCGCCCGACAACGGTTGATCAAGGCCCGCCAGATCCGGGAAGTAGAGCGACATCAACGGTCGCGCCACCAGCTCGGTGGTGCGCCCTCCCCCACCCATCTTGGTCGGACGGCGGGCCATTGCCTTGACGAGCGCGACGTGCTCGTCGTCGATCAGCGGGGCAACCAGGCGAGCGATCCATTCCGGGCGGAAGCTGGTGATGTCGCCATCAATCCACACCACCAAATCGCCGTGGCTGGCGAGCAAGCTCGCCCACAACACGTTCCCTTTCCCGTGGCCCTCGCCGTACTGGGCGTGGATCTTCTCGATCGGGACCACAGTTGCACCGGCATTCTCGGCGACCTCGGCGGTTTCGTCGACGCTGCGGTCATCGAGCACGATCAACTCGTCAACCAGTGCCACCCGATTCATCAATTCCGATCGAATCGCATTGACCAACGTTCCGATCGTCCCGGCCTCGTCACGGCAGGGAATACACACCGAGATCGTTTGGTCACCTTTGGCGGCGGCGACTGCGGCGATCCCGCAATCTTCAAGTTCGAATCGACGTACACCCGTCATGGGTATCCTCCGGCGTTGTGTTCCTGTACGGCGTGATCAATGCCAGCCCTGACTCGTTGAACGCCGACTCGATCGTCGGCTCCGTCCCCGAAGCGTTGGTGCGTGCTGAACGTTTGCTGATCGACGGGTGCGACGGTTTCGACCTTGGCGGCCAGGGCAGCACCGACAACGCTGACGTCGTGCCGTGGCAGGCCGAGTGGGAACGGCTCGAGCAGATCATCCCGGCGCTGGCTGGCCTCGACGTTCCACTGAGCGTCGACACATGGCGACCCGAGGTGGCTCGTCTGGCCCTGGAATCGGGCGCGACGGTGATCAACGCCGCCGACGGGATGCAGACCGATGAGATGTGGCAGGTTGCCGCCGACTACGACGTGCCGATCGTGCTGCCGTTCCTGTCGGGTCCGAATCCTCGCGAGATGAACCATGTCAGGGTCGATCCAATCGATGCTTTGCTCGAGTTCTTCGAAGCTCGGCTCGCCGACGCTGACCGTTACGGGCTGCGCCACCAATGCGTGCTCGACCCCGGTACCGGCTTCGCCCCCTCGAACTGGCCCTGGGACGAGCGCTATCTCTACCAGAAGCGTGTCTACAGCAACCTCGACGCGCTCCGCGTGTTCGGTCTGCCGCTGTATATCGCGCTGCCGTGGAAGGAGACCGAACAGCATGACGAGTTGCTCGAAATCGTGATCCTGAACCGTCCCGAATTCGGCAGAGTTCATTACCCCGCCAAGGTTCGACGATTCGAACAGCGCCTGCTGATCGACTGACAGCACACCCATCAGCTAGACCGTGAGCGGGCCGCGAGGCGTCACATCGGCCGATGGTAGCGACTGGCGCCAGCCGTCCGGGCAACGTTCCGGAGCGATTTCGCTCAGCGGTTCGAGCACGAACCGACGTTGGTTGATGCGAGGGTGCGGCACCGTCAACTCGTCACTTTGGATCCGAACGTCGTCGAAGAACAGCAAATCGACGTCGAGCGTCCGCGGACCCCAGTGGATCATCCGCTGACGTAGCGCGCTGGCCTCGATCCGCTGGCAACGACGCATGAAGGCGTATGGGTCGAGTGAGGTGGCGACCTTGACCACCATGTTGAGGTAGGCGCCCTGCGCATCAGGCCCACCAACCGGTTCGGTCTCGAAGACTTGCGACATCTCGACGACATTGCCGAGCTCTCGAACCGCATGCCGAAGGAAGCTTTCGCGGTCACCAAGGTTGGAGCCGAGCGCCACAAGCGCCTCGTGCGATCGGAGCGGCGGAACGTTCGCCTCAGCGCGGGTCCGAACGATCCGAACCGCTGTGCTCTCGACCGGGTTGGGGATTGGCGGGCGCAGCTTGGTGATCGTCAAATCGACTTCTTCGACCCGGTCGAAACCCAGCACGAGATCGGCGACTTCGGCCGCAAGCCGCTCGAGTAGCACATACTTGCTCGTGCCGACCAGGTCGGAGACCCGCTCGGAAACCAGTCCGTAGTTGACTGTGTCGTCGAGTTCGTCGGATAGACCGGCGTCGCGGAGGTCAAGGCCGATTGACAGATCGATCCGGATCGGTTGCGCGATTTCGCGCTCGTGCGGGAGTGCGCCGATCACGGTGAGCACACGGAGATCGTCGATCAGAATTCGGTCCATCTGTGGGCCTTTCGTTCGGGCGGCCATGCACGTCGCTCGGGTCCGCCTTTTGACAACGGTCAGCACAACGCCTTGACATGCTCTCGCATTCCAAGACGAATGTCTCGTCGTTGGCTAGGCGGATGGCTTTACTGGCCGCCAGAAGGCTCCAAGTAGCGCCGCCGCCCCGCCAAGTCCTGCGATGGCCGAGATCAGCAATCCGGTCGTGCCGGTCAGATCGTCGGTGAGATTGAACGCGTCGTCGAGCGACCACGCACCCGGTCCGACCGTTCCGAGCACGATCCCACAGAGCATCAGCACCATCACATACTCCCAACCCTCACCGGGGCGGAAAATGAAGAAACCATTGCCACGATGATTGATCATCCAGGCAACCGCCATGACGCCGACCACTCCAGCGCCACCGAATGGTGTCAGCAGCCCGAGAATGAGCAGCGCGCCAGCCCCGACCTCGGTGAGGCTTGCCATCCATGCTTGCATCACGGATCGGCGCATGCCCATCGATTCGAACCACGCCGCGGTGCCGGCGATCTTTCCACCGCCGATCACGTGATTGATCCCGTGCGCCAGCATCACTCCGCCGATCCCGCATCGAAAGATCAGCATGGCAAGGTCAAACGCGTCTTGATCTGACATGTTTCTCACTCTGTCACGATCGCATCCGAGTTCCACAAATAGCGGGAACCAACCCGGTGCAGTCAGCGTCTCAACCTCGTGAACCTCGTACCTCATACAGTGGTACGCGAGACCGAGAGGCGGTGGGTGATGACGACCCGACCCAGATTGTTGAATCACAGATCGACCAACCGCAGGTCAGCCGAACCGAGATCGGCGCATCGCGCGATCGCTGTATGCGTTGCCGGAATTCTTGTGTTGACCAGTTGCTCCTCAGGGTCTGACGACGCCTCGCCCACAACGACGACCACTGTGGTACCCGGCACGACGACCGACGATGGGACTGGCCCAATCGTCACCGTCGATGGAGTTGCCGTCGATCCGTCGGCCGATCAAGCTCGCCCGCTCGGTTTGCGACTGAGTGAGGGTTTGGCGGCAACGGAGACGGAGGCGGCGCTGGACCTCGTCGAGGGCGTCCCGCTCACCGCCGACGAGATCGCGTCGATCCTTGACCGGCTGCCGACCTGGGATGTCCCGTCGAGCGATCAGGTCGGTTTCAACCGACCCGTCGACTCGCTCAAGCCGCCGCTGGTCGGTGACACAGTTGACATACCGTTCCCCCCAACGTCCGACCCCGGCGGGACTGTCGAAGTCAGCACCGAACCGCTCGAGGTGCTCCGGTTTCAGCCGGAAGGCGACGTCGACATCGCCCCGTTCCTGAGCGTGACGTTCAACCAGCCGATGGTGCCGTTGGGCACACTCGATCAACTGGCCGACGACGAGGTGCCGGTGACCGTGACACCTGGGATCGAAGGACGCTGGCGCTGGATCGGAACACGGACCCTGCGGTTCGAGCTGATCCCCGGCGAGATCGATCGACTTCCTGCGGCGACCGACTACGTCGTCGAAATTCCTGCCGGAACGACCTCGGCGAACGGCGCCGAACTCGCCGAGACCGTGAGTTGGGCGTTCTCGACGCCGGCGCCTCGGGTTTCCGTCGTCGGCACCTCCGAAACCATGTCGGTGACGCCGGTGGTGGTCGCAATGTTCGACCAGCGGGTCGATGCGGCCGCTGTGCTGGAAACGATCAGGCTCGACGCTGGAGGCGAAAACCGATCGTTGCGGCTCGCCACCGACGCCGAGATCGACGCCGACGACGCAGCCCGTCAGGCGTTTGACAGTGCCCTCGACAAGCGAGCGATCGCCTTCACGCCGAGTGAACCGCTCCCGACCAATACGTCGATCACGATCAACATTGGGCCCGGCACTCCGTCAGCCGAAGGCCCTCGCGTCTCTGATGCTGCGAGCACATTCGCCGGTCGTACGTATGGCCCGTTACGCGTCGTCGCTCATCGATGCAACTACGACAACACTTGTGTCCCTGGTTCCCCGTTCAGTTTCGAATTCAGCAACGTGATCGATGGCACCGAGTTCGACGCGTCAATGGTGACTGTCGAGCCAAAGGTTCCCGGGCTCCGGGTCAACCTGTACGGCGGTTCACTCGAGTTGGTGGGCGCGACCACCGGTCGAACCACCTACACGGCGACCTTGGCGGCCGGGTTGCGTGACACGTTTGGACAGACGCTCGGAGAGCCACAGTCGTTCGAATTCGAGGTCGGATCGGCTCGGCCGATGCTGCGCGGATTCGCCCAGCAGTTCATCACCACCGACCCGGTGGCCGAAGCGCCATCGGTCAGCGTGACAACCATCAATCACGAATCACTGAAGGTCACTGTGTGGAAGGTCACCGCAACTGATGTCAATAGCTTCCGGACGTTCTTCGACTCACAGTGGAACGAGGCCCGTCCGCCAGAACCCAGATGGACGCAGGTGCTCGAGAGCGAAGTTGACGTCGAAGCCGAGCAGGACATCGCCACCGAGACCGTGATCGATCTGACGCAGGCATTCGCCGAGTCCGGGGGGCAACTCGTCGTCCGTGTCGAGTCGACCGAGGAATACGGCCAGAACAGCGAGGACTGGTGGTCGAATCGACCCACGATCGCCTGGGTTCAACAGACGACATTGGGTGTCGATGTGATCAACGACGCAGAGCAACTCCTGATCTGGACGACCGACCTGGCCACGGGTGAACCAGTCCAGAACGTTGCCATCGAACTTCTCGGAGGCGCCAACACCGTCACCACCGATGATCAAGGCTTGGCTCGCGTCGAATTGGATAGTTCGCCGATCTTTGGTCTCGTCGCAACGTCAGGTGATGCCACCACGCTGGTCCCATCGTGGGGTTGGGCACGCCAGGAATTGAACGACGAGGGTCGCTGGTTCGTGTTCGACGATCGAGGGACGTATCGGCCGGGCGAGACGGCTCGGATCACCGGATGGGTTCGCCGCTTTTCCTGGTCAGAATCGGCCGGGTTGAGCCTGCTCGAAGTCGGTTCGGACGTGAACTACATCGTGACTGATCCGCAGGGCGCCGAAATTGGGTCAGGAACCACGACGCTGAATGCACTCGGCGGATTCAACGTGTCGATCGAGATTCCTGAGGCGGCCAACTTGGGTCAGGCGTGGATCCAGTTCACCCACGACAGCGGATTCTCCACGGGCCACGTCCTCAACATCCAGGACTTCCGAACGCCCGAGTTCGAGGTCACCGCCCGCAACGAGTCATCCGGACCCTTCTTCACAGCCGAGCCGGCAACCGTTGCCGTTGACGCCGAGTACTACGCCGGCGGACCGCTGCCGGACGCCGATGTCAACTGGCTGGTGTCCACGAGCACGACCTCGTACAGCCCTCCGAACTGGGACGAGTTCACGTTCGGGATCTGGACGCCTTGGTGGTCGTACGGAGGCGACGTGTACGCCGCCTCCTCATTTGCGTACGAGAGCGAGTGTTTCGACTGCGGGCCCGGCCTCGGCGGAGCGGAGTACGAGGAGTTCGCAGGGCGCACCGATGCGGCGGGAACGCACTATCTGCAAGTCGATTTCGACGGTCCAGATGTCGACCTACCGACCTCGATCACTGCCGAAGCGACCGTGTTCGATGTCAACCGTCAGGCCTGGTCATCTCGCACGAATCTGCTGGTTCACGCCGCCAGGTACTACGTCGGGCTGCGCAGTGACCGGACGTTTGTCGAGCAGGGCACGCCATTCAGGATCGACGCTGTGGTCACCGATGTCGATGGCAACACGGTTGCCGGGCGCGAGGTGGACATCACAGCTGGACGACTCGAATGGGGCTACACGAATGGGCAGTGGGTCGAGGAAGTTGCCGACAGCCAGACCTGCAGCCTCACCAGCACAACGGACACGTCCGACGAGTCGATGCGCTGCGAGTTCGCCACCGAGCTCGGTGGCACCTATCGAATTACGGCGGTCGTCACCGACGACAGCGGGCACAACAACCGAACCGAGCTGACGCAGTGGGTCACGGGCGGCGAGGGTCGTCCGACCCGCAACGTACAGCAGGAACAGGTCACGATCGTTCCCAACCAGGAGACCTACGCACCTGGCGACACGGCCGAATTGTTGGTCCAGGCGCCCTTTGCTCCGGCGCACGGCATCGTGACGGTAATCCATGGTGGGATCGTGTCGACCGAATCGTTCGAGGCGCCCGACGGAAACGCCGTCGTGCAGATCCCGATCGAGGAGACCTATCTCCCCAACATCACGGTCCAGATCGACATGGTCGGTGCCGCTGAGCGCACCGCCGACGACGGCACGCAGGTGTCCGATGCACCAAAGCGGCCCGCCTATGCAACCGCCCAGATCGGGCTCAGCGTTCCGCCGATCACGAAAACGTTGCGGGTCACTGCAACACCGGCGAGCGATGCCGTCAAACCTGGCGATGACACCTCGGTGACTGTCGAAGTACTCGGCCCGGACGGCGAGCCAGTGTCTGGTGCCGACGTGGCGCTGGTAGTCGTCGACGAAGCCGTGTTGGCACTGAGCGGTTACGAACTCGCTAATCCTCTCGATGCGTTCTACACGCAACTGTGGTCCAACGTGCAGAGCGCCTACCTGCGGTCAACGATCGTGCTCGATCGAACGGATCTACTCACCGACTCCAGCTCCGGCAACTTCGATGACGAGGTCGCAGCAGAAGAATCGGCGTCGGTGGACGCAGGGCTTGCCGCCCCGGCGGCATCCGTCCCGGCTTCCGCCGACACTGCAGGCGGTGCCCTCTACAGCAAGCGATCCACAGATCTGGGCGCCGACGGGCAACCGATCGATGTTCGCAGCAACTTCGATGCGCTCGCCGTCTATGCCCCGAACCAGACGACCGGTTCAGACGGAACCGTCACCGTCGATGTTCCGCTTCCCGACAATCTGACCCGTTATCGGGTGATGGCGGTCGCCGTCGACGGGGCTGACCACTTCGGGAAAGGCGAGTCGACGATCACCGCTCGGCTCCCGTTGATGGTTCGCCCGTCAGCACCGAGGTTCCTCAACTTCGGTGACACGTTCGAGCTTCCGGTCGTTGTCCAGAACCAGACCGACGCTCCGATGGAAGTCGACGTCGTGATCGAGACGGCCAATCTGAGCCTCGACGAGATGGCGGGCAAGCGGGTGACCGTGCCGGCCAACGACCGGGTCGAAGTTCGCTTCCCGGCATCAGCTGACAGTGCCGGAATCGCTCGCTTCAGGGTTGTCGGCGTCAGCGGCGATCTGACTGACGCGGCCGAGATCGAGCTGCCCGTGTACACGCCTGCGACCTCCGAGGCGTTCGCCACCTACGGCGTGATTGACGCCGACATGAATGATGGCGGCGCGATCGCTCAGCCTGTGCTCGCCCCCACCGATGTGTTCCCACAGTTCGGCGGGCTCGAAATCAACACCTCATCGACCGCCGTGCAGGCACTCACCGACGCCGTGTTGTACCTCGTCGACTACCGCTACGAGTCGGCCGACGGGTACGCCTCGCGGATCATGGCCGTTGCCGCCCTACGCGATGTGCTCGATGCCTTCGACGCCGAAGGGCTTCCGGACGTCGCCGCACTCAACGCCCAGGTCGATCGCGACATCGAGCGACTGGCGGCGCTTCAGAACGACGACGGCGGCTGGGACTACTGGCAGCGTGGCCGTCCGTCAGTCCCCTGGGAGTCGATCCAGGCGACCCACGCCCTTGTACTCGCCAAGGGTGCCGGGTACAGCGTGCCCGCACCAACGCTTGACGCCGCACTCGCCCACCTCGCCAACATCGAGCAGTACATTCCGGCGACGTACGGCGAGGAGACCCGCAACTCATTGAGTGCGTACGCGTTGCACGTCAGGAATCTCGCTGGCGACCGCGATTCGGGCAAAGCCAACGATCTGTATCCACGGCTCGGCGACGCCCAACTCGACGCACTGGCGTGGATCTGGCCCGTCGTCAGCGATGGTGACGCACGCGCCGAGATCGAACGCAACTTCGAGAACCGGGCAACCGACACCGCTGGTGCCGCCACGTTCGCCGGAACCTATGGAGAGGATGCGTATCTCGTCGCCCACTCAGACCGCCGCACCGACGGCGTGATTCTCGATGCGTTCATCACCGAGAGTCCCGACAGTGACCTGATTCCGAAGGTCGTCGCCGGATTGCTCGGCAACCAGACCCGCGGCCGATGGAACAACGTGCAGGAGAACGCCTTCATCCTGCTGGCGATCAAGCGCTACTTCGACACATTCGAATCGGTGACGCCTGACTTCGTCGCCCGCGCCTGGCTCGGCGAGCTGTATGCCGCCGAGCACGAGTATCGCGGCCGCACGACCGACCGTGTCGTCACCGTGGTCCCGATGGCTGACTTGCAAGCGGCCGGCGACACCAACATCGTACTTGCCAAGCAGGGCGCCGGCAGGTTGTACTACCGATTGGGTCTGCGCTACGCCCCTGACGATCTCGTACTCGCCCCGCGTGACGAAGGCTTCGTCGTCGACCGGGTCTACGAAGCGATCGACGATCCGGACGACGTGACCCAGGACGCCGACGGCACCTGGCACATCAGGGCCGGGGCGAAGGTTCGGATTCGGTTGACGATGGTTGCCGACGCGGCCCGCACGCACGTGGCGTTGATCGACCCACTTCCGGCGGGTCTCGAACCGGTCAATCCGGCACTCGCGGTTTCACAAACAACCGCACCAGAGGAGATCAGTGAGGTCGGTGATATCGGAATCGCCGCCCGCAGCTACTTCTGCTGGTGCTGGAACTGGTTCGAACATCAGAACCTCAAGGACGATCGAGCCGAAGCGTTCGCCAGCTACCTCAACGGCGGCACATACGAGTACACCTACATCGCCAGGGCGACGACGCCCGGTCAGTTCGTCGTTCCGTCCGCCAGAGCCGAGGAAATCTACGCCCCGGAGGTGTTCGGTCGCAGTGGGTCCGCAACCGTCGTCGTCGAATAGCCACGATGACCTTGGATCGCTGCCACTACTCCTGAACAGTTCGACCGTCGATTCGTCACGCAGACTGACCCCATCACGCTCGTTCAGATTCGGGTTTCCTCCTGTTTGGAGGACACAGTTCGATGAGATGAACTCTTCGGGTTGGCGAGATGAACTCTTGGCGTGGACTCTTGTCGCCGCTGACGAAACAAGCGAACGTTCACTGATCAGTGTGCTTCAGCGTTCTGCTGTGGTCATATCAAGGGAGCGCCACTCCCAATGGCGGGAACATTTGGCCTTCATGACAGTTGCTGACCCGTCACGGTTAGAGCAGGATTCAGGTTCAGATCACTACGAGTTGGATCGAAGGATCAAGGTGCCTCAGATCGTCGGGGTCCGACGTGACCACCCGTTGTCCAGCCCGACGGGCGCAGACGACGACATGCGCATCGACCACATCTGCCGTACCGCTGGCTGCGAGTAGTCGACCGACATTGACTGCGTCGACTCGCCCGAGTTCGACGACATCGGTGTTGGGTTGGCGGATCAGCTTCGAGACGCGGGCCTGACGTTCTGGTCGCCGAATCGCCTGCGCTAAGGCAGTCGCCGGCACGGTCACACGGCTTCCTGTCTCGACTGCCCTGGCGAGCAACGCAATCACTCGGCGATCGTCGCAGTCAAGGGCGATTAAACCGCCGGCATCAAGCGTGACGCCAGCCACTACGCAGCCGTCCGCCGTCGCCTCTTCTTGACTCCCAACACGTCATCTGCCCAAGCCCTTTCGTCGGTTGACAGCGGACCGCCGGTGTCGTCAAGTGCTTGTGCCAGCATCGCACCCCACCCGGCCACGTCGTCAAGCGCGACACCGACTGCGTGTTGAACGAAACCCGAGATTGTCGCGGCTGTCCCGTCGTCGACCAGGCGACGTATTTGCTCGACCTGTTGTACGTCAAGCGTGACCGTGATCTTCTTCGATACCATACCGAGTACCATACCATCAACCAGCGTGCGGGTCATGCCGTCACTCGTTCATCTCCCAACCGACTATCGGGGGCGGCGGCCGTGGAAAGCGGCTTCGAGCATCGCCTTGATGCCGTCGTACTCGGGTGGGCGGACGTTGGCGGCGGCGTCGATCACGATACGGCGGGCGGCCTCGTCGATTCCCTCGGCGGGCATACCGATCGCTTCCAGGCTGGTTGGCGCGCCGATCGCCACCGACAGATCGAACAGCGCCCCGGCAACGTCGGCTGCAGAGACACCAAGTGCGTCGGCGATCCGGGTCATGATTTCGGGGATCGCAGGTGCGTTGTAGCCGACAGCGTGCCCCAACACCACGGCATTCATATCGCCGTGGTTCAGGTTGAACATGCCGCCGAGCACATGACAGGCACGGTGATGCAACGCTGTTCCACCGGTTGCCAACGCCACACCAGCGAGATAGGCCCCGTACATGGCGTCGGAGCGAGCGTCGAGATCCTGCGGGCTTGCGGTCACCACGGGCAGGCTGCGGGTCAACGCCCGAATACCTTCCAGCGCAACGACTGAGATGATCGGATTGGCACCCGGGCCATACAGCGCCTCGACACAATGCGCCAGCGCGTTCATTCCTGACGGACCGGCGATCGAAGGTGGCAACGTGACGGTCAGTTCGGGGTCGTAAATCACCACGTGCGGCTTGACCCGGAGGTTCTTGCCGGTCTGCTTGTGATCGCCATCGGTCATCCCGTAGATCGTCGTCATCTCCGAACCTGCGTACGTGGTCGGAACGGCGATCTGTTTGATGTCGAGTTCGAGAGCGATCGCCTTGCCGAAACCGGTCGACGAGCCGCCGCCGATCGTGACGATCGTGTCGGCGTCGAGTTCCTTGGTCATCGCCACGGCGGCTTGCGCTTTGGCGACTGGCACGTGCTGTACGACGTCGCTGAACCGACCGACGACAAGATCGCCGAGCACAGATCCAATATCGTCGGCGAGAGCATCTTCGAATGGGCTGGCGACGAGCAAGACTCGCTTCGACCCGAGTGCTCGCGCCTCGTCGGCGATCGTGTTGCGAGACCCGCAGCCGAACACGACACGGCCCGGAACGGCGTCGTACGTGAACGAGTTGAAGCTCAGTGACTTCGACATCAGGCGCTCTTCAATTCGCGCATCACTCGGAGCTCATCGTCGGTCGGCGCAGCCGTCTCTCGGACGTGCTCCGCGATTCGCAGCTGCCAACCCGTCGCCGCCTGCACCTGATCAACCGTCACACCGGGGTGCAAGCTGGTCAGCGTCAATTCCTTGGTCTCTGGATCGGGTTCGAGAATTCCGAGGTCGGTAATCACCGCGATCGGACCGCGACCGCGCAGCCCGAGCCGTTCACGATCACCGGCACCAGAACCGTGCCCGAACGATGTGACGAAATCGAGCTTTTCAACAAATGCGCGAGCACTGTGACGCAGCGTGATGATGATTGCGCCGGCGTTGGCGGCAATTTCGGGCGCTCCCCCAGCCCCAGGCAACCGAGTGATCGGATTGTCGTAGGGACCAATCACCGTGGTGTTCAGGTTGCCGAACCTGTCGATCTGGGCGGCACCGAGGAACCCAATGTCGACCCGCCCGGCCTGCAGCCAGTACGAGAAGATCTCTGGCACGCCGATCACCGCGTCGGCATGTTCGGCCAGCACCCCGTCGCCGATCGAGGCAGGCAAACGAGTCGGCTTGGCACCGATGCAACCCGACTCGTAGATCAGTACGGCATTGGGTGCGTGCATCCGGCGAGCGACGTTCGTCGCCGTGCTCGGCAAGCCGATTCCGACGAAGCAGACGACGCCGTCGTCGAGTGCCCGGGCGGCGGCGATCGTCATCATCTCGTCGGTCGTGTAGTCAACGGCGTAGTCGGCGGGAGAGTCGCTCATGATGATCCCGCTCGCAGTTCGTCGAGCCAGGTCGTGAACGCCTGACGGTCACGACCGATCGCGTCCCAAGCTGTGTAGAAGGCGTTGTCACGCTCGCTGTAGCCGTGGGCGTACGACGGGTGCGCACCGCCGGGCACAACAACGACGGCGTCGATCACCCACGATGGGAGCACGACACTGTTGACGTTCGGTTGGAACGACTCGACGATCTCCTCGACAGTCACGATCGCTCGTTTCGACGCAAGCACACATTCTTTCTGGACGCCGGAGATACCCCACAGCATCACGTTGCCTTCTCGGTCGGCTTGCTGAGCGTGGATGATGCCGACGTCAGGGTTGTGCGCCGGCACGGCGGTCAGCTGCTCGCCGGTAAACGGGCAAGTGATCGGTTGAATTGTCGAGGTGTGTTCAGCGAGGCTCGTCCCGACATATCCGCGTAGCACACCGAACGGCAGGCCGGAAGCGCCGGCTCGCCAGCGTTCGGCCATTCCAGCGTGACTGTGTTCCTCGATCTCCAACGGCCTCGGCCACTGGTCTTGAATCGCGTCGCGCATCCGATGCAATGAGCCAACACCCGGGTTTCCGCCCCACGAGAAGATCAGCTTGCTGGCGCACCCGGCACCGATCATCTGGTCGTAGATCAGGTCAGGGGTCAGACGAATCAGCGTCAGGTTGGTGAGGCCCTGGCGAATGATTTCGTGGCCGGCAGCGAAGGGAATCAGATGCGTGAAACCTTCGAGGGCGACAACATCGCCATCGTGGACATGGCGCGAAATGGCGTCGGGGAGTTCGAGCAATTCGCTCATTTTGGGGCTTGAGCGTCGGTTCAGAACTCGACTGGGCGGACGCCGACCTCGCCGCGGGCGATCATCTCGGGAATTCGGTTCGATGCGTTCTCCCAGACGAGCAGCATCGAGCGCTTCGGTGAGTAGCCCTGATGGCGGATGTCGGCCGGCATCGCCGCCACGTCACCCGCCTTGGCGATCACGCGGGCACGCTTGGCACCCGTGTCGCGGTCCTCGACGTCCCATTGGATTTCGTCGGAGAGTTGCACGAACCATTCCACGCGGTCGTTGCCGTGGATCACAGGGAGGATGAACTCCTCTGACGTCGGGCAGTACAGCGACTCTTTGCAGGCCGAGACGACCGAAGGGTTCCACGTGACGTCGGAGCGAGAGATGTAGGCGTACATGTTGTAGGCGCACACCTGATCCTCGTAGCCGGGTTCGGCTGTGACGATCGGCTCGTTCTGCGGCACGTCGGCAAACCCACGATTCACCGTGAAACCTGACGCATCGGTACGAATTTGCTCGTCGCCTGGCACGCTGACCATCCGGTCGGCGACAACCCGCCGACGCGTCACGGCTTCGTCGTTGTTACCGTTGCTCGGTCCGTAGGCGCTGCCGGTCTCCATCGGGGCGGCGAACGGGTCGTAGCCGGCGTTGGTCCAGTCGGAGAGCACCGACTTGAACGCAGCCATCAGGTCGTCATGGGTGAAATTCTCGTTGTAGTCGACTTCGGCCTTGCGGTATGCCTCGTTGAATCGGCCGGCGAACATGTCGACGTTGCCGTAGTGGTTGACTGTGCCGAACACGGAGTCGAAGTTCACGGTTCCATAGAAGAACCCCCAAGCCACGTCGCGCTGGATCGCCCGCAGGAACACGTCGATCGCCAACTGGTGGGTTCCGGTCGGCCACGAGATCGTGGCGAAGTACTCGTCGCGGCTGAAGGTGAACGCACCGATCGTGAAGTCTTTGTAGCCGGATGCGTTCGGAGCGGTTTCTGTCATCGTCATCATTCGTCCCCTGTCGTAGCGTGGCTTGTCGTAGCGTGGTTGGTCATGTCGAGTCGGTCTGGGTCTAGTCGGTCTGGCAGATCTCGGCCCAGCGATAGATCGTGTCGGGCCCTTCGATGGTTTGTAGCAGGATCACACCGACGCCATCGGAGTGGAAGCGGTATGCCTTACCAGCCGGCAGCAGCGTCATGTGGCCTTGTGTCGCGGTCACGGCTCCCATCCGGCTGCCGGTGGGTTCGCCAGCGAGGGCGACCGAGCCTTGTGCCGCCGGATCGACGAGTTGGTCGGTCGGGTCGAACAATTCGATTCGGACTGTGCCGTCCATCACGAGTGCGAACTCGTCGTGTGGGGTCGCTCGCCACTCGCTGGTGCCTTCGCAGCGGATCGCCTCGAGCACATACTCGAGGTTCTTGCCAACCGCCACCTTCTCATACGGTTTGGACATGTTGGCAACCTCGAACACATTCGAGAACACGTAGGCCTTTGGGTCATCGTTGATCACCACGACTCGGCCCTTCTCGTAGTTCTCCAACGACCCGAACACGGTCGTGTATCGACTCATGGTGCTCCTTCTTCCCCCGTGCTTGCTGGTGGTGCTTACCCTTGCGCACATGCTGCCACGCGGCGGCCGCGATCGCCATGTCGGCTTAAACATTGTCATCCGCGAATGACAGGCTAGAAAGGGACCGGATTCGGGTCAAGCAGAGCGTTCGCTCTCATCGAACCGTGGGGAACAGCGCTTGATGACGGAACACAACCACGACACGATTGCGGATCGGACGGTGCGCCTCGGCCGCTCGCTGCAGATTGCCGGCGTTGGTGTGTCGCTTTCGGAAATCGTCGATGCGGCACGTGCTGTAGCTGTCATCGATCTGGCGTCTCGCGATGAGTTCCGTGAAGCGTTGCGGTCGACGATGGTCAAGAGCCCGCGCCACTACGAACTCTTCGAGGCTGCCTTCGATCGGTACTTCCCAGCGAGGCCACTTCGTGACCCAAGTTCCGAGCGCCCCGGAGTGTCACTCGAGGATCTGGCCGAAATTTTGGCGGCCGGCGGCGATCTCGGGGATACGGCGGCGTCACTGGTCGACGAGTTCGGGGGTTTCGATGGCGAGGTCCGCGGCGAGCGCCATCATCTGCAGCGGATCTTCCAGGGAGCCGACATCGCCCGGCTGATGAGCAAGGTCAGAATCAACGACCCGACCATGTCGACCGCGGCGATCCGAGCGCGCATCGACGACTTGAAGCGGCTGATCGCCTCAGACGTGCGAGCCCATCTCGACCCATCATCGGATCAACTGATCGACGAGGCCCTGCAGGACATTGATTTCCTGCATGCCTCGAGGGCTGAGCTCGATCAGATCCGCGACGCAATTCGTCCGATCGCCCGCAAACTCGCTGCTCGACTGGCGCGTCGGCGCCACAACCGGGCGGGCCGAACGAACCTACGTCGCACGATCCGACGATCGCTTGGGACGGGCGGGGTACCGATCGACGTGCTCAACGATCGCCCTCGCGCTCACAAACCGGAACTGTTCGTGCTGTGCGACATCAGCGGTTCGGTCGCCGAGTTCTCGCTCTTCACGCTGACGTTGATGTCGGCGCTGTCAGTTGAGATTGCCCGCACACGTTCGTTCGTCTTCGTCGACGCCGTCGACGAGATCACCGAACTGCTCGACTCGACCCGGCATGGCATCGAACCGTGGCAACTGATGCGCAACACCAACGTGATCAGGGCCGACGGGCACTCCGATTACGGGGCGGTGTTCGGCCAGTTCTGGAACGAGGTCGGTCAGCGCGATCTGGGCCGCAACTCGACGGTGATCCTGACGGGTGACGCCAGAACGAACCACCGAGCGAACGGTGTTGACCAACTTGCTCGGCTGGCGGAGCGTTGCCGACGCGTCTATTGGCTGAACCCCGAACCGATCGAGGAATGGAACACTCACGATTCGGAAATGTCGGCATATGCGCCTCATTGCCACGCCACGTTCGAAGTCAGGAACCTCCGCCAACTGATCGCCTGCGTCGAGCAACTGTTCTGACATGAACTCACTGAAATCTGACGGTTTGACAGCGCGACGGTTCGGTCGGACTGATCTGATGGTGAACATGACCTCCGGTTTCGAAGCAGCGTTGAATGCCGCCCACGATCGATATCGGATAGCGCGTCCGCGTTCGGCGGAACTGTTCGAACGGGCGTCGGCGGTACTACCGGGAGGGTCGACTCGCTCGGTGCTCGATATGCGGCCGTTTGCGTTTCGGATCGCGACCGCGAGTGGATGTCGCGTAATCGATGTCGACGGTCACGAGTACATCGACTTTCTCGGTGACTATTCAGCCGGCCTGCTGGGCCACGACCCCGGACCCGTGGCAGACGCCGTGAACGCTGCACTCGGTCGCGGCTGGAGTTTCGGAGGCGTCCATGTCGATGAGATTCGGTTGGCCGAGATGGTCTGTGATCGGTTTCCCTCGATCGAACAGGTTCGGTTCACTAACTCGGGAACCGAAGCAAATCTGATGGCAATTCAACTCGCCCGGCACCACACCGGGCGCGATCGAATTGTGGTCTGCGACGCCGGCTACCACGGTGGCCTCCTGTACTTCGGACCCGGCGGTGAATCGTTGTTGGCACCTTTCGATTTTCGGCGGATGCAGTTCAACGATCTCAAGTCCGCCGGCGACACCATCGACGACACAGTGGCCGCGGTGCTGGTCGAACCGATGATGGGCGGGGCCGGCTGCATCCCGGCGACACGCCAGTTTCTCAGTGGGCTTCGATCACTCTGCGATCGCACGGGCGCGCTGTTGATTTTCGATGAGGTGATGACGTCGCGGATGAGTTCCGGCGGTGCGCAGCTACGCCATAGGGTGACACCCGACCTCACGACGCTTGGCAAGTACCTGGCCGGCGGGATGACGTTCGGTGCATTTGGCGGCCTTGCCGACATCATGGCGGCGTTCGACCCGGTACGCGGCGGCACGCTGACTCACGGCGGCACGTTCAACAACAATGTCGTGACAATGGCTGGCGGTGTTGCGGCACTCGGCGAGTTGCTCACGGCGGCGACGCTCGATGCGTTGTATGAGCGAGGCGAACGGCTCCGAGATCGCGTTGCCGACGTCTTGGTGGCGTCATCGCTTCCGCTCTGTGTTGCCGGGATGGGTTCGATGTTCACGATCCATACCGTGCCCGGCCCGGTGACGACTCCCGGTGACCTACTCAACGCTGACAACGTGCTCAAGGAGTTGCTGTTTCACGAGATGCTTGCCAGAGGGATCTATCTCGCCGGTCGCGGTTTCGTTGCCCTGTCATTGGCGATCGGCGACGACGAATGCGACGCGTTCGTCGTCGCTCTCGCCGATTCCGTAGCGGCGATCCAACAACTCAGTCGTTAGTCACTGCGGGTCATCCACTCAGCGTGGGAACGTTCGACGCTGCGCCATAGCGTGTCTCTGGAACGCTCCGGAACCGCACTCAGGTCCAGATCGAACACCTCGACCAGCGTCGCAAACCACTCGTCTCGAGTGTCGACCACCGTTTCCGAGACGATCGTGGCTTCGACCCGTCGAAGCACTTTGCCCCTCAGCACGTCGACTCCGGTGGCATCTCGTCGCTGTGCGGTCACGGTCTGGGCAAACGACGAATCAGGCGAAGTGGACAGAAATCGATTGCGGCTGGCGAACGTCTCGATCGTCGTCGGTTCCGACCGAAACCCCATACCGTCGAACGAGCCAAGATGGTGATGCCCGAACCGCCAATCGACGATCGCACCGTCACCGTGCAACACATCGAACGTAAACGGTCCCTGTGTGTGGCGACCCGCGATCATCGGCAACGGTTCGTGAAGCGCATCACCGAGCCCGGCATCGACGTGCCACGCCCCTCCCGGATTCTGCTGACTTGACAGGCCGGTGACAACGAGCACGAGGTGGTTTTCCATCGCCGCGACCGAAGGACCGTCCGGACCGTGGACTCCCCCGACATGCAAGGTGACGTCATATCCCAACCAGTCGAGCAACAAGCTCAGCGCCCCGTTTAAATGGAAGCAGTAACCGCCGCGCCGCTGATCAACGATTCTCTTGACCGACTCGTTGCGGTCGACACCCCACTGCTCCGCCATATGGATCCAAGTCGTCTCATACGGAACCCGCTCGACATGGGCGGCGTGGAGTCGGTTGAGCGCTGCTACCGACGGATCTTCGACGGCCAACTCGAGCCGCTCCAGATACGCCAGTGCGTCTCGTTCCGCAAGATGCGGCACTATCAACTCCCTCGCCGACGGCCCTGCACGGGACGGATTCTGACATCATCAAGTCGGCGGTCTGTCAGCGAGCGAAGTCCATGATCCAGTTGGTCTCCCACGTTGCGCCATCGTCGATCGCCGCGCTGCTCCGATTCTCACCAGCGGGCTACGACCGGTACGTTCGACTCGCTTCCCAACAACTCGGGCTCAACGAACCACCGATTGTTTCGGCCGTCGATCAATCGGGCTGGTTGACCGCATCGATTCCGATCGAGTCGGCGACCCATGCCCATGGCTTCCTGCTGCAACTCGCCGCCGAAGTAGAGGTGTTCCAACCCTCCGAGTTGAGACTGTTGCTCACGCGCAGCGCTGTAGCACTCAACCAAATGTATGCCAGCGACGTTGAATCGTGACGAGGGTCTGCGTGATCGTCGTGCGAGGATTCAAGCGATGAGGTACACGATTCGAGGCGCAACGGTCTTCGACGGTCGTGGGACTGCGGGCGTCGTTGCCGATGTGTGCGTGGCCGACGGTCGGATCACCGCCGTAGGTACGGAGATTGACCCGAACGGGACCGAGATCGACGCCTCCGGTCTAGCGCTGGCACCGGGTTTCATCGACGCACACACGCACGACGACCGCGCCGTGTTGACCACCGACTGCGAACCGAAGATCAGCCAAGGTGTGACGACATCGATCACGGGCAACTGTGGCATGTCGTTGGCTCCGCTGTCGGACTACGTCGAATTACCAGCCGCGATGGCGTGGCTCGGCGGTCGATCGCAAGCTCGATACGAACGATTTGGCGACTATCTCGACGAAGTCGATCGACGCGGTTCCGCCGTCAATGTCGCAGCATTGGTCGGTCATGCAACCCTGCGTGTCGGAACAATGTCGTCGCTCGATCGTCCTGCCAGCGAGACCGAACTCGAAGCGATGCGGCAAACGTTGGCGGATTGCATGCATCACGGAGCGATCGGTTTGTCCACCGGTCTCGAGTACGAACCGGCGACCGCCGCCCCAACAACCGAGTTGATCGCGCTCGCCAACGTCGTCAGCCAGTTCAGCGGGATCTATGCATCGCACCTGCGCGACGAGACCGATCACGTCATCGAGGCGATGTCCGAGCTGTTCACAATCGTCAAGGCGGCGTCGATTCGAGGAGTTATCTCGCATCACAAGTGCTCGGGGCTCGCCAACTTCGGCAGATCAGTCGAGACGCTCGCCCACATCGAAGACGTCCAAGCGTCGCTCGACGTCGGACTCGATGTCGGACTCGACGCCTACCCCTACGACGCCTGCTCCACGATCCTCACCGAGGAGTTCGCGCTTCAGGCAACACGCACATTGATCACCTCATCACGGCCGCACCCTGAGGTCGCTGGCGATGGTCTCGAGGAAATTGCGGCTCGTTGGGGCACCACCACAACTGAGACGATTGCTGGCCTCTCCCCCGCCGGGGCGGTGTACTTCGATATGGATGAGGCCGATGTGCGCCGGATCATCGCGCATCCGCTCACGATGATCGGTTCCGACGGGTTGCCTGGTGATCGACATCCACACCCGAGGTTGTGGGGCACATTCGCGCGTGTGCTCGGGCATTACGCACGCGATCTCGGCCTGTTCCCGATCGAGGAGGCGATCCGCAAGATGACGTCATTGCCGGCAACGCGATTTGGACTCCACGATCGAGGTCGGATCGCTCCGGGTATGGCTGCAGATCTGGTGCTGTTCGATCCTGCCACCGTGATCGACACTGCCACGTTCAGTCAGCCGAAGCGCCCGGCAACCGGAATCGAGACCGTATGGGTCAACGGTAGGCCGGTTTGGGCGAACGGTCATGTGACCGGCGCTCGTTCGGGTGTCTCGCTTCGCCCGCGCTGATACGCATCACATCGGGTGCTCAGAGGTAGCTTCGCCGGGTGCCCGTCGATCTCGATCTCGCGACGAGCGCGGCGATCGTCGGGGCGGGGGCCGCAGCGGGTTTCGTGAACTCGATCGTCGGGTCTGGAACACTGATCTCGTTCCCCACACTCGTCGGAATCGGGTACGTCGACCGGATCGCCAATATCACGAACAACACAGGGTTGGTCCCCGGATCGTTCAGTGCCGTCGCCGCGCAACGCAAGGAACTGACTGGCCAACGGAGCCGACTGATGCGCCTCGTTCCCGCCTCGGCGATTGGGGGCACGATCGGAGCGCTTCTCTTGTTCGTTCTGCCGAGCCGGTACTTCGCTCGGATCGTCCCGTTCCTCGTGCTACTCGGAGTCGGATTGGTGCTGCTGGGACCAGTGATCCAGCGCCGTTTGAAAGCGCGTGCCGGCGTGGATCCTGGCGATGGTGATCGGATCGAACGGATCGGTCCGTGGCTACAGGTGGGTGTCGCGTTCGCTGGCATCTATGGCGGCTATTTCGGGGCCGCTCAAGGCGTGATCCTGATGGGCCTGATGGGAGCATCGATCGAGGACTCGTTGTCCAGAATCAACGCCGTCAAGAATGTGTTGGCGGGAACTGTCAATCTGATCGCAGCAACCATCTTCGTGATCCACGGCGGAGTCGTGTGGGCGGCAGCCGGGTTGCTAGCAGTCGGCTCGACAGCCGGTGGGCTCGCCGGATCACGATTCGGCCGTCGCATCCCACCAAACGTCCTACGTGCCGTGATCGCCACGGTAGGCCTGATCGCCGCCGCCCGCCTCTTCGCCAACTGGTAGCACACCGCCGCCCGCCGACGCAGCCGACCCGGTCCCGACCTGGCGTCGCTGCAGACCACCGCAATCGCTGCGTCACCTCGCAGTGGCGGCCGCTCGCCATGTTCCCCAGAGGTTGCACGGACCGGCCGATTCCGATCGACCCGACAGCGAGCGCGAAACCGGACGTCGACTGCGCCGGCGGTGGTGGTGGTGGTGGTGGCGGGCACTCTGGTCGAATGATGCCCAAATTTCTCCAAGTTATTTCGTACATATGTTGCATCCTGTTACAACAACCGATATGGTTGCTGACAACGAAGCAATCTTGGGAGGTGCACGATGGATGACAACGGAGTTCGCATCACACTCGATTCGTTGTTGGCTGGTGATCCTGATGTGATGGACCGCGACGAGCTGGCCGGGTTCGTGTTGCAGTTGGGTCGGGTCAGGAGTTGGTGCGCGGCGGCGGAGGTTCGGGTCAGTCGCCGGACCCGTCAACTCGCTGCTGAAGGCCGCTCCGAGCCGGCCGCCGCCCTGTTGAGCGATAACGGTCGTTGTTCGTCGAAGGATGCACACACGGCGTCTGAGCGGGAAACGATTTGTGGGGTGATGCCCTCGTTCGAAGACGCCCTCGCCTCTGGCGGTATTTCTGCCGGGCATGTTGATGCTTTGGCTGCGGCGACCCGCAACCTGAACGATCAACTGTTAGCCGAGTTCATCGCCTGCGAAGCCGATCTGCTCACGGATGCCGGGAGCCAGCGGGTCGAGGTGTTCGAACGCGGGTGTCGTGACTTGGCACGCCATATCGCCGCTCAGGCGCAAGCGAACTCTGATGTCGACGAGTTGGATCAGCAACGCAAGAACTCGACTGTTCGGAAATGGACCGACAAGCTGACTGGGATGCACAAAACACTGTTGTCGTTGGACCCGGTGCGTGACACCGAACTCTGGACCGCCGTGAACGCCAAACTGGCTTCGCTACGACAAGCCGACAACAACGGCACATCGTTTGATCAACTCCAAGTCGAAGCGTTCCTCGCAACCGTCACCCCCATCACCGTGACCCCCACCACGACCACCACCACCACCACCACCGGTGATGCCGTGTCACGGGTGCCACAAGTCGGAGTGTTGATCGATTACCAAACGATCTGCGACGGTCTCCACGCCAACAGCATCTGCGAACTGGATAACGGGATACCGATCCCTGTCTCGACCGTGCGCCGTTTGTGTTGCGACGCCAACGTGTTCCCGGTCGTGCTCGCCGGTGACGGCGAAGTCCTCGACGTCGGACAAAGCGTGCGGACGGCTACCGCGGCGCAACGCAAAGCGTTACGGGCGATGCATCGCACGTGTGCTCATCCAGGATGTCGGACGGTTGTTGATGATTGCAAGATGCATCACATCGAGTTCTTCCGTAACGGCGGGCGCACTTCGGTCGACAACATGTTGCCGCTATGCGAAAGACATCACCACCTCGTTCATGAAGGCGGCTGGCAACTCACGATGACATCCGGTCGTGTCGCCACCTGGCGGCGACCGGACGGCACGATCTGGCACACCGAGCCAACCGTCAACCGGCAACCCAGCCGACGAACCGAACCAGTCGAACAACACCAACCAACACTCTGCTAGCGGGTCTGCCTAACGCGAGCGACTGCCCCGGAATCCGGGGCACCCCGGCGCGCCCGGAGACCGTTCCGACAGCGTTGGCAGGCCCGTATTCTGCTTGGCAGCGGGCTCGCTGGTGGGGTCCTGTAATGTGTTGGAAGCCGACATGGTGCGGGCCGCCGACCAGGTGATCGTACGTGCCGGTCTCAGATGGGAGGGCCAGTCTGGTCGACGTCGGCGGCTTCGTACAACCCTTTCGTGGGGTGAGCTGCGGACTCGGTGCAGGAGCGCCGTCGCAGATTCCAAGTAGCGAACACCAACCCGATGCTGTTCTCGCAATGTTCGCACTTCTCAAACCTACGGCGTCCAGTTCGGTCGCGATGAGCGGCATCGAGAACAATTCGCACAGCCACGTGCCGGCAGATTGGCGGTGGCGTAGGGTACGCCGATGGATGGTTTGTCACTGGCGATGGAGGCGATCGACGCTGCCAACAGTGACGACCCGAGCCTCTGGAATGGCGAGCCGTTGGCGCTCGCCCAAGGCAGGCTGGCACACGCTTGGATCGTCAGTCTCGATCCCAGCGCGTCCGACGCTCTTCGGTTGGCGGCGCGGGCCCATCACCTTCGGCGTTGGGTGATCCCGCGGACGAGTTACCCCGACGGTCGGGCTGGGTACCTGCGTTGGCGACGCGATCAGAAGGTCCGTCACGCGATCGAGCTCAGGGAGATCCTGGAGCAGGCCGAGGTCGACCCCGCGATCGTCGACCGTTCGGTGACTATCGTCGCCAAGATTGGACTCGGCACCGACGCCGAGGTTCAAGTGTTCGAGGATGCCGTGTGCCTCACGTTCGTGCAGACGCAACTTGGCTCGACCGCCGAACGACTCGACGCCGAACTCATGGTCAGCGTGGTAGCCAAGACCCTCGCCAAAATGAGTGACAATGGGAGGGCGGCGGCCCTGACGATCGAACTCGACGAACGAGGCGCGGCGCTCGTGGCCCGGGCGCTCGAACTGCACGCCGGCGGCTGACACTCAACCCGCCGGGCGGCGGTACGAACACAGAACGTTGGCGACCTCTGCGTCGCTGACCGCGTCGAAGCGCCGATACCAGGTGCCCACCGACCAGAACGGATGCGGTTGCTCGAGGCAGATCACCATGTCGGCTTCGAGCCGCAGGTCGGCGACAACGTCGGGCGGAGCGACCGGAGTGGCCACGATCACAGTTGCTGCGCCACCTGCTCTTGCCACGCCAATCGCGGCGCGCATGGTTGCTCCGGTAGCGATCCCGTCATCGACAATCACGGCGGCACATCTCACCACCGACTCTCGCGGGTGAACCGACCGAATCACCCGCAGGCGTCGGTCGAGCTCGTTCCGTTCGCGCGACTCCACCGACTGGAGCGCCTGCTCGCTGACTTGCGAGGCCCTGATGACGTCGTGATTCAGGACATGCGCGCCGTTCTCCCCAATCGCACCCATCGCCAGTTCGGGCTGGCTGGGCACCCCCAGTTTTCGGACCACGATGACGTCGAGCGGGGCCTTGATCGCCTCGGCGACCATCGCCGCAACAGGAACACCGCCGCGTGGAAGACCGAGCACCACCGGATTGATCAATTGGATCGTGGAGACTTCGATTCCGAGCCGTCGCCCGGCAGCAAGCCGGTCCTCAAATACGTATCGATCCATAGCGACTCCCTTGCCGACAACACCATGTTCGTCCGCGGGCGATCCGAACACCAGAGGCAAATGTCCAACGTCCCGGCTCGGAGGTCTATAGACCCTGTCGATGGCGGCACCCCAAGCGCATCGTGGAGGTCAACGAAAGGAGTCACGAATGCGCACACTTGTGATCTACGAATCGATGTTCGGCAACACCCATTCGATCGCCGACGCGATCGCCGAAGGCATGCCTGACGGTGTCGAGACAAGGGTTCTCCAGGCCAGCGCGGTAGGCCCGGAGGACCTCGATGTCGACCTGGTCGTGATCGGTGCCCCGACTCACGCGTGGTCGATGCCACGCTCGTCGACGCGAGACGGTGCGCTCAAGGATTCGACACAGCATCCCGACCACCAACTCGAACCCGATGCACTGAACACCGGCATTCGAGAGTTGCTGGCTTCGCTACCCAACCAGGGCGGCAGGCATGCAGCGGTGTTCGACACGAGGCTCGACAAACCGAGAGCGATCACCGGTTCCGCGGCGAGGAGGATCGCGCGCAAGATGCGGAGTCTCGAATTCGACCTTCTGGATGTGCCCCACAGCTTCGTCGTCGACGGAATGGACGGACCGCTCGGCAGAGACGAGCTGACTAGGGCGCTGGCGTGGGGTGAGGCGCTGGGTTCGCGAATTCGAATGTCGTCGGATGCTCCACAATCCTCGACGGATTGATCGCGAGGAGTGATATGGATCTGATCGGCGAGACCGACTCGATTGACGCCCTACTTCCGCCTGCCATTGCTCGTAAAGCCGAGAATCTGGGCGTGACCAAGACAAACCTACCGCTACCGCAATTAGTGGCGTTGGCGATGCTGGCCGGCGCGTTTATCTCGTTCGGTGCGATGTTCTCGACCGTCGTCACGGCCGACGCTTCGATGTCACCGGGATTATCGCGACTGCTCGGCGGATTCACGTTCTCGCTCGGCCTCGTGCTGGTCGTCGTCGGCGGCGGCGCCGAACTGTTCACCGGAAACACGCTGATCGTGGTCGCATTGGCGAGTCGTCGCGTGTCGCTCACGGCACTCCTCCGGAACTGGGGCATCAAGCGGCCGCCACACCGCTATCCAACGAAATGTTCAAGACCGCCTCGATTGGCCGGCCGTCGTTCCGCGAGACGGTGAGCGCCTGTCGCTCAGGCTGTAGCGACGATGGCACCTCGTGCGGCGGCGACTCCGGTACTGAGGCAGGCTTGCAGGAGATAGCCGCCCGTCGGGGCTTCCCAGTCGAGCATTTCCCCGGCGACGAAGTTGCCTGGGCGTCGACGCAGCATGAATCCATCGTCTACTTCCGAAAATGCGACGCCACCGGCAGACGAGATCGCCCGATCGATCGGCATCGTCGCTGTGACCTTGATCGGGACGGCCTTGATCAGCCGAGCGACCTCGGAGGGTGCCGAGGGGATCGCGCCGCCGGTCGGCTCGCGCATCAGTGCCACTCCAACGGGATGCAGCCGGACTGCTCGTTTGAGCCACGTTGACTCCGATTCCTTCGGACGTCGCGCCCCGAGCAGCGTGGTCAGCCTGTCGATCGGGAGGTCAGGTTGCAGATCGATCGATAGCTCGCACAAACCATGACGGTCAAGCGTTTCGCGGATCACCGCCGAGTGGGCGTAGATCGGACCACCTTCCAGTCCCGCTCGCGTCACGACAGGTTCGCCTCGGACGGTCGTCTCGCCCACCGTCACCGACACGTTCTTCAGGGGTAGCCCCTCGAATCGATCGAGGAACGAACGTGACCAGTCGATCAACACACCGCAGTTGGCGGGCCGAAGCACGTTGATCGCGATCCCAACCCGCTGGAACTCGGCGACCCAACCTCCATCGGAGCCGACTCGTGGCCAGCTCGCTCCGCCGAGAGCAAACACGACAAGATCACTCGTTGTCGTGAGGGTCGATTGATCGGGTCGACTGAAATGCAGTGCAGTTTGGTTCTCGCCATCGACCCATCCGACCCAGCGGTGTCTGGTCTCGAACCGGACGTCGAGCGCGGAGAGGCGGGCCAGCCAGGCCCGCAACAACGGCGTTGCACGAAACGACATCGGGAACACCCGCCCGCTCGTACCGATGAAGGTCGACTCGCCCAACCCGGCGCACCATTCACGAATGTCGTCGGGCGAAAATTCCCGAATCGCCGACTCGAGTTGCGATCGAGCCGAGCCGTATCGATCCAGCAACCGTTCAATCGGCTCGCTGTGGGTGAGGTTCAGTCCACCGCGCCCAGCCAACAGGAACTTGCGTCCAACCGACGGCATGTGGTCATACACCGTCACCGCCAGCCCCGCTGTAGCGAGTACTTCCGCCGCAATCAGACCCGCTGGTCCGCCGCCGACCACGGCCGCCGTCTCGGATTGATTCGACCGCCGCGCCACGGCCAGAGGCTACGAGATCGCGTGCCGTAAGGTCGCCGGTATGCGCTTCGCCTTCTCGACGTCACCACAACGCACAACCTGGGACTGGATGCGGGAAGTGTGGCGTCGTGCCGACGACCTACCCGTGTTCGAATCCGGATGGACGTTCGACCATCTGTACCCACTGATGGGCGACTCGACCGAGGACTGCTTGGAAGGCTGGATCACGCTGACCGCACTCCTACAGGAGACGAAACGGTTGCGCGGAGGTGTGCTCGTGACCGGCATGGTGTACCGGCATCCTGGCGTGCTCGCCAACATGGCGTCGACGCTCGACATCACTTCTGGCGGTCGCCTCGAACTCGGGATCGGTGCCGGTTGGAACGACGAGGAATGCGATGCCTTCGGAATCGAGCTCGGCACGATACGAGAACGATTCGACCGGTTCGAGGAAGGCCTCAACGTGTTGGAAAGTCTGCTGACCAACGACCGCACCACGTTCTCCGGCGAGTACTACACGCTGACCGAGGCGATGAACAATCCCAAACCGGTGCAGCGCCCGCTGCCGATCTGCATCGGCGGCAAGGGTCGCACCCGCACCCTGCCGTTGACGGCCAGGTTCGCTCATCATTGGAACTATCCAGACGGTGACCCGGAGGGGTTCGCCGAGTGTCGCGACATCCTGCACGCGGTTTGTGCAGAGATCGATCGCGACCCGTCGGAGATCACGCACAGCACGGTGTTGCGCTACACCGGTGATGCCGACCAACTCCGATCCGACGCAGAGGCGCTGTCAGCCGCCGGTGCCGAGCTCGGAATCATCTCGGTCCCGAAGCATCAGCCACCGTCTGTGATCGAGACGATCGCCGACGTGATCGTCGGCATCTAATCCCGTGACCTAGAACATTTGCCCGTTTCGGTCGGTGCGACAAGCAATCGGCGACAAACCGTCGCCCGGTGCCGATAGAGGATGACCGCCCATTTTGCGGCAGGAATCACGACGTCGGTTGTCGTAATGCCTGCCGCAAAGTTTGGGGAATCCGTCCCACACGACCTGAACCGACATGTACGACGTCGGCGTCGATCACGTCGCTGACATGGAGCGCGATCAACCAATCACCGTCTGGTTCGACGAAGATGCATTCGCCAGGGCAATCCAAGGCGGCGTTGACCACGTTCTTTTCGAGTTGCTGAGGCACGGCAACCATGCTCTCGCGACCGCCAGGATCCGACCCGACGCCGCAGTTGTCGCGGACATACGAGATCCCGTCGTCGAGCAGCACGAACACCTCGGGACAGTGGTCGGTACACAACCCGTCCCCGGTGCACAAATCCTGATCGATCCAAACACGCATAGGTTTCTCCCAGTCGCGAGAGTACCGCGATCTGCCTGCGACGTACATCGCAAGCAGATCGCAGAACCATGTTTTGATTACTTGGCGACAATCCCACCACAAGCGATCCGTGCCCCGCTCCCACCAATCGGGTTGTTCGTGAGGTCATCCGGCAGAGCGTGGATAACAATCGCGCTGCCATTTGTATCGAGCAGGGACTGCACGCCCACCGTCAGAGTCGCGCCGTTTGTCTCTCCGTTCAGAACACCCCGACCGCCAGCGTTCACAGCGAGATTGGGCAGGTCTCCGGCGTGATACCCCTCGGACCCATTGCCGTCGAAGCCGAGCGGGTTGTCTTGACCGTGAATTGCGGTCGAGAGCGGATCGAAGTGGCCGGCGGCGCTGGAGAACGTCGGAGTAGTATCAAGCGTGCAGGTGCCGGCGCTGTGGATGTGGATGCCGTGCAGACCTTCCGAGAGGCCGTCGACTTTGACATTGACATGCACGCGTCCTGAGCCGTCCTCCGTGAACTTGGCGAAGCCGATCACAATGCCGGAGGTGTTTTGGATTTCTGCGGTGGCGAGGACTGCGCCTTTTGAGGCACCGACTCCTGATCCAATCGCAACCGCGGCGAGCAAGCCTGCCGCAGCAAGGGCAGCGGCAATTCGTGATGTGTTCTGGTTCATGGTGTGATCTCCTTCAAGTGTGGTGTTCATGGTGTGGTCGTTACTTATCTGTCGCGTTGAGCAGCGATTTCGGTTCACGGTTCTGGTCACCGTTCCGCTAGACACCGATCGCTTGCGGCTGTTGGTCGCGGCGTGTCAGCACGCCAAGGATCGTGAACACGATTGCGCCGATCATCGCTGAGTTTCCGACGAGGTTGTGGAGGAGCAGACTCGCTGTCGAGATTTCGTCGTCACGCAGGTCCCAAAAGTACGACACCAATGCCAGCCCCGTCACGAGCGCGAGAACGCCGGCGATCTTGAAACGTCGAAGGCGGCGATTCGAATCGTGGACCCTGACCGCCGCTGCCAATGCACCGCGCCGACTCAGAAAGAGCCAGATTCCAATGAGCAACAAGACCGGTGCAATCGGGTAAAACCCGATCAACACTGCGAACGCGCTTCCAGCGACGCAGGCACCGACGAGTAGGCCGGTCGTTGAGGCTGCGTGCTGTTCTGACATGTGATGCTCCAATCGATAGCGGGGGATTGTGACGGTGAGGTCGATTGCTGTGCGTCGCCACGCTCTACGCGTGCCAAGCCCGGCGACGAGATCGTCAAAATGCAGCGCCAGGTCGACGCCGAACTCGTGGCGAAACGCGGATGGGTACAGCCGCAGCAACTTGCGATAGACGCGAGCGCTGACAGTCACCTCAGACACTCCTCGGGCGCAGGCTGGAGTGAGCTCGTCGAGCAAGCGCTTCCATGCGGTCGGCCTCGGCGTTACAGACGGAACGACCGAGGCCCGTGAGTCGGTAGTAGCGGCGTCGTTGATCGTCGTCGGCAACAGGGCGATCCCCATGCTCCTCGGCAAGCCCTGAGTCGACGAGCCGCTTCAGCGTTCCATACAGCGTTGCCGGACCCATCTTCACGACTCCACCCGAGGATGCCTCGACTGCCTGCATGATCACGTAGCCGTGCATCTCACCCTCCGCCAGTGCGACCAGCACGTG
>JANMTV010000166.1:0-1091 GCA_031390905.1 Ilumatobacteraceae bacterium
AGCGGGTTGTACAGCGAGATCTTGCCATCGGTCCCGATCGGAGCGATCACGAGATTCGGTGCGGTCTGGCCGCGGGCGAGGTTGAGGTTCGAGGCGGTGGGTCGTGTCGCGCCGGTCGGGAACACGGTGATGAACGTGTCGACGGTCGGGTTGGTCCCCGTGAGATTCAAGACGACCGCCCCAACGCCGCTGGCGGGAACGCCGCCGACACCTGTGGCCAGAACGTCGATCGTCTGGCCAGGGCCGACGGGCGCAGCGAACGGCACTCCAGTCGTCACATACGGAGTGCCTCGCGTCTCAAGAATTCGGCTCGGCACCAACGGCTGATACGAAGATCCAATCGGATACCAGCCCTGTGCGTCGGCGATCACCTCAACCGAACCGTTCTCATTGTAGATCTGAATCGTGCCGTCACTGCCGACCATGGCGAGCACAAGATTGGCTCGGGTGGTACCAGGCACTGGATTTGCGCTGCTGGCGTTTGGTCGATTTGTTCCTGTCGGGTACACGGTCAGAAAGGTCGGCAGGGTGGCGCCCGTGTACGTGAGGTTGATCACGACTGCCCCGACCCCAGCGGGCGGAATTCCCGCCCGGCCGGTCACGTCGAGTGTGATCGACTGTCCGGCACCAATCGGCCCGGCGACGGGGACGCCGATCGGTCCGTCTGGAGCTGGACGCGTGTCGAGCAGTCGTTCAGGTACGAGCCCGGTGAAGCGCACGCCGTATCGATATCGACCCGGAACCCCGACGTTGCTGTTGCTGGCCAGCGCATTCGGCCCCGAATTGAGTAGCGCCCCGTTGACCAGAGAACCTGGCAGTTGGAAGAACGAACCAACGGTGCCGTTGCCGGCGGGACGCAGCCGGGACCTTGACGGTCCCACTTCAGGCGAGGCACCTGAAGGCGGCATCGCCTTTCACACGCTGCGCGAATACGTCATCGGTGACGACCTCCGGCTGATTCACTGGCGCTCCGCGGCTCGGACTGGGAAGTTGATGGTTCGCCACAACGTGGACACCAACCAGCCACGGGTACTGGTGCTGTTGGAGACCCGCCCCGACTGTTACGAACACGCCGATGGCTTCGAGCAGGC
>JANMTV010000274.1:0-2624 GCA_031390905.1 Ilumatobacteraceae bacterium
GTGATGCCGCAGCCGGGATCCAGCCGGATGAGGACGTCCTCCGCGTCCCGCAGCACCCCCGGCGCCGACCCTGGCTCTGCCGTGCCGCCAACTGTGCGTACTCAGCGCGGAAGCATTGGCGAGTCTGCCTACAGTCCCTGAGGGTGGGGATTCGGTGGCGGCGCAGCTCGTGCTCGTGGCCGAGCGATTACTGCAACACGGATGGCGGCATATTGCAGCTCCTGGGTCTGCGCTGAATTGGGACCCGAGCGACAGTACCGGCACCAACCCAATAGCAGGTTGGGACCAAGCAACGATCGTCAACATGATCGGCCCGGCGAATGTCGGGCTTGAGGCACACACATCATGGGCTGGCGCATGCGCGTCAGGTCTTCGCGTTGTAGTTGACGGAGCATGCATCACCGACGATCCATTCACCGGAACGCAGCATTTGGTGATTGAGATCACCCGTTGGCTCGCAGCGGTCAGGCCCGAGGCAAAGGTGATGCTTGCAACGCGGCGTTCGGTGATCGCGGCGTCGAGAAACCAACTCGCTGGGACAGGCGTCGAAGTCGTCGCCCGTGACAACGGCATTCAGGCTGACGTCGTCTACCGCCCATATCAAATGCTGTACGCGCGGGAGCTTTCGTTTGTGCTTGATGTGGGTCGACGCGGCCTCGTCGGACAACTCGACATGATCGGGCACTCGAATCCTTTCTACCATCCGTCGCCAGCGCTGTTTTTCTTCGCTCGCAACCTCCAGAGGCATCTGATGCGAACGCTCGATGGCGTGACCTTCATCTCCGCGTTCGGTCGCGATAGCGCTCTCGCCGAGTGCCCCGATCTCGCGCCCGAACGTCTTCACGTGGTCTCCTGCGGGGCGGATCCGGCTCCGCAGGAAGGCGGATTGGCGCCCGGGCGCCTCCTGGACCAGAACAGCCGCTTCATCGTGTGTTTGTCATCGACATTCTGGCACAAGAACCGGGCACACGCGATCGCTACCTTCCGGGACCTGGTCGAAGAGCACGGGTATGACGGTCACCTTGTGATTGGCGGGCCGGAACCGTTCTACGGACGTTCCACCGACGCAGAAGATCAGCTGCTGAACCAGCTCCAACCCGATCTGCGAGCGCGTGTTCACCGGTGGGGCCACATCCCCGATGCTGAAAAGTGGTGGCTGCTCCGGCACGCTGACGTGGTCCTGTATCCGTCCATCGTCGAAGGTTTCGGCCTGGTTCCATTCGAAAGCGCCGCCGTCGGCACTCCATGCCTGACGTTTGCGGGCACCGCCCCTGGTGAACTCCTCAGTGGTACCTCTGCGACGGTCGCGTCCTGGAGCGCCGCGGAGTGGGCGCGGCGAGTTGCCCAACTCATCCAGCAACCGGGGGCGGCCTCAACGCTGGTTGCCGAGATCGCGACCGCCGCATGCGGTCATACGTGGGAGCTGGCCGCAGAGCGGACGTGGTTAGCGATCGATCATGCGCTCGCGACTCCGAGTTCTAGATGCCGCGCCGACGATGGTGGCCGGCTGACGAGAATTGCCCCACGAGGGCGGCGAGTCGTTGGCGCCGCTTCGCTCCGTTTCGATCTGGTACGCATGGCGCCAGCAATCGCACGCCGTATTCGCTCGACCCGATCTGCACAGGACAGGACCAAATGAACCGGGAGCTTCCGATCTATATCGACGCGACGATGCTCTATCGATGGCGGCACCTTGCCCCGGTGGGCATCGTCCGGCTCGAGCGGATGCTCACCGCCCACCTCCGGTTCCAGAGCAACCTCGGGGGTTTGGCCGAATATGTGATCTGGGATCGCGGTTACCGCCCTGCCAGCCATTCGGAGGAAGCCATCCTCGATCAGCTCTTGCAAGGCGAATCACGAGAGCCCGAAGTGTCGGTTCAGGCCTCGAACGAACTTCTCGTTCAACCGGGCCAATCTCGGCGGATGCTCCCGGCGTTGCGTCGCACTGGGCTGAGGGCGATCGCCAAGGTGCCGGATCACCTCAGACCGCTTGCTGAACAGGCGGCCTGGTCGATGGCAACGCTCGGGGTCGAAACCGGCCGGTACGCCAGTCGTGCGCGAGCACGTCGAAGACTGGCGTCGCCCGAGGAACGCGTAAACCTGACGGCATCGCTACAACATCGGGTGGATTTCTCGGGCGGAGGCGACTTGGTCGCTCTGGGGCTCGGATGGGAGTACATCGACCACGAGGCCATGTACCTGCTCAAGCAAACATATGGGTTGCGGATCCACATGCCAGCCTTCGATCTGATTCCGGTGATAACCCCTCAGATGAACGTCGGGCAGAGTCACCTCGTCCACCGGTATTACGCCGAGATGGCGCATTACGCCGATTCCGTGACCAGCATCTCCGAGGCAACCGAAGCCGCGCTCCGGCAGTTCTACGCACTTGAGGATTTACCGGTGCCGCACCTGTCGACCAACCCTTTGCCGGGTTTCGTGACTGAGCGCAAATCGAACGCAGCCGAACGAGGTCAGCGCCGGCACCGTTTCGAGGGGCAGCAGTTCGTTCTGACCGTTTCGACCGTTGAGATCCGCAAGAACCATCTACTGCTCGCCAAGATCTGGGCAGAGTGCACTAGTGAGGGGATCCAACTGCCGCGTCTCGTGATCGTCTCGAAAGC
>JANMTV010000230.1:0-17759 GCA_031390905.1 Ilumatobacteraceae bacterium
CCTGACTCGGCGTCGGGTTGGATCAAGATCTCCACGCCGACCCACGGTACTCGCGGCGGGACTCAACCTCGATCGTGTCAGGCGACACCGCCCGAATCGGAGATGGCTAGGGCGTACATCAACCAGGCTGCGTGCGGCATCCATTGCTCGCCCCACCGCCAATTCTGGAACGGATCGTCGGCCCAGGGGTCGGGTGCGAAGGCGATCTCGCGTTCGTTGTCGAACCCGGCCGTGATGCCGTTGGCGACACCGCCGGGTGCATTGTCGAACGGCGGACAGTAGATCGGGTTGTTGCGCCCGCGACCTTGCAGCATGCACACGTCGAATGGGTTGGCGCCCAGGATCCAATCGATCCACCGCCACGCCGCGTGACGAGCATCGGTGCTACCGCCGGCGTTGCCGACTCCGAACGCAGCCGCCGCCAATGACGCGACGCGGGCGTTCTCGCCCTGCCACCAGTAGTCCGACGGATTGCGATGCGGGAAAAACCACCTCGGGTGCCCGGCAGTGTCGGAGGTCATCACCCAATGCGGTGGGTACCCGAATGGGTTGTCGAGCAGGCCCCCAAGCGTCAGTTGGGCGTCGACCAGTCCGGCTGCGACCAAGCCCGCCTTTCCGGCCAGTTCGTGACCGGGAAGCGCGTCGGCGACACGTGAGAGGACCACGATTGGCAAGCCGGCGTCGCTTGCATGAAAGAACGATCGTTGCTCCTGACGATCGGCAACCAGCCAGGTCACGTCGCCGGTGCTCCGCACGCGGCTGGTCAGCGATGCCACTCGACGCGCCAACTCGGTCGTCACGACCGGGTCGGCGTCGACGAGCGCCAACTCGCACGCCGCGAGCGCGGCACATGTGTCGTCGAGCACGGTCTCGTCGGGGTCGTCGTCGGTGCCATGGGTCCGGTATCGGCCACCGTGCTCGACCAGGTGATGGAACCCTGAGCGGGCCGCGCTCAGGTAGCGGTCGTTGTCGAACTCGCCACCTTGGTCGAGGGTGGATGCGAGCGCCAAGGCCGCTACCGCCATCCCACCGCCCTGCCTCCAACCGCAGCGGTACCCGTCGTAGAGGTCGCCTGCCTGCGTGCGGTACGTGCAGAGTCGACGTTGCCCCGGGTCTTTCGACCAGCCGTCAAACACGGTCATGTGCCACCAACCGGCCTCGTCCTGCATCCGCACCAACCAGTCGGCACCGTGGGCTGCCTCGTCGCGCAGCCGTTCGAGGACGTACGGGTGGGTACCGGCCGCCCGATACAGGTGCCAACAGCGAACAAGCGTCCAGACCACCAGCGGCGTCTGTTGCGGGTTCATCCCCGCCGCGTACGACAGATGCGACAGGTACTTACTCGTGTCGCCCGAGGCGTCGTACCAACCGCCGTGTGCGTCGCGGCGGGTGCCATCATCGATACGGGTTGCATTGACGTCGGCCGCGTCGTAGATGCCGGTGCAACGCTGACCCTTGAAGTAGTAGACGATGTCAGAGATCATCGATCGCTGGTCACGGTCGGCCCGGATCGTGATCGTCTCACTTTGACCGCTACCGCCGTCGGCGGTTCCCCAGCGCAAGACGTACCGCCCCGGTTGAACGAGCGCGTCGAGATCGACTCGCCACCATGGCCCTGGCGACCACCCGTCAACGCCACCGACGAACCTTGGAGCGACCGCCGCAACACACGCTCCGGTGGTGACGTCGATCAGCTCGAAGTCGACCCACCCCACGTCGGCCTGTGCCTCGACCAACACCGACTTGGGTCCGGTGCCGTCGTAGCCAACATGGTTGAACAGCGCTCGAATCGGCAAATTGATTGGTATTGACAACCGAGCCCTCCAACTTCGACCGACCGATGGTCGTGGGTGCCGCACTGCAAACTGTGACCGAATCGACACTATCGCCCAGCCGGTAATGACCAGAGCCGTCACGGTGGTGGTGCCCAACACGTCGACGACCCGCTCCAATGCCCTACTCATGGCGCATTTCTGAGTAGGCGCGCCCGCTCGCTTCGTTGACGGCGTTCGCCCGATTCAGCAACCGCTCAGGTCCGGAGAGGCACTATTGCAAGATCAGATCGAGTTCAGGAGACATCATGCATCGAAGTTGGATCGGGTCGGCGGTAGCCGCGCTTGCCGCCGCTGCAGCGCTCAGCGCGTGCGGCGGCGGTGGAGATGACAGCCCAAGTGGCGAGCTACCCCAAGGTAACGAGGAGGTCAACCTGGACCCGGCGGATTTCACCACCAACATCGACAACCCGTATTGGCCGATGAGCCCGGGTAGCAAGTGGGTCTACATCGAGGGCGACCCTGAGGGATCACGAGAGGACGTCGTCGTCGAGGTCACCAACGAGACGAAGATGATCGCCAACGGAATCGAGGCCCGCGTGATCCTCGACACGGTCAGCGAGGACGGTGTGCCAGTCGAGATCACCGAAGACTGGTACGCGCAGGACAAGGACGGCAACGTTTGGTATCTCGGCGAGTACGTAACCAACTACGAAAACGGCGAGGTCATCGACCACAAGGGCTCATTTGAGGCTGGCGTCGACGGGGCCCAGGCCGGCATCGCGATGCCAGCGAACCCGAAGCCCGGAATGTCGTATCGCCAGGAGTTTTATGAGGGCGAGGCCGAGGACAGGGCTGCGGTGATCACCGTTGGCGAGGAACACGTCGAGGTGCCCTTCGGATACTTCGACCAGGACGTCCTGATGACGCGCGACCTCGTGCCGACAGAACCCAAGGTGCAGGAACTGAAATTCTACGCGCCAGGCGTCGGCCCGCTGTTGAGCATGCACACCGACGGCCCCGGTGGCCGGGCGGCGCTGGTCAGCTACACCCCTGGCAAGTAGCGACCTTCGACGAGGGGTTCGATTCCCCTCGTCTCCACATCCTGTCTCCACACGCTCGTGCGTGAGCAACTCCGTACAGAGGTCAGCGCCGGAATCGAGATCGAGATCCTCAGCATCGGCGGATCGGTCGCCTCAGAGTCGGAGCAGTGAGGAGAGTACGAAACTTCAGTGGAGTGGAAGGTGCGATACGGCCACCCTGCATTTGAGTTCGTACCCGACACCGAGTAGTCGGTTCCCCTCGGCCCCTACGCTCGGTGTGTGCGCCTTCGATTGATACACCCCAGGGGGCTGTCGTGGTTGCTCGCCGCTGGTGCGTTCGTCGCTGGTCACCAGCTTGGTGTCGCCGAGGGTCTCACCACGGCGGTCCTCGCCGAAATCCGTTCGGGGGCGAGCGCCGACCTCGCTGCTCAGCGAGGCGACCAGTTTCAGGCAACGCCGACGCTTCCACCACCGCCAGGGTGTCGGCGGGTGATCGTGATCGGCGACTCGCTGATGGACAATGCTGAACCGTGGCTCGTAGCCGAACTGGAGGATGCTGGGTTTGTCAGCCTGATCGACGCCCACCACACCCGCCGGATTTCGTCGGCGGTGCGCGATCCGTACAGCGGAGTGAAGGCTGCTCGCAGAGCACGAGTTGAATGGGGTGAAGCAGACTGCTGGGTTGTCGGTCTCGGTTCCAACGATCTGATCTATGGAGCCGGTGAAACCGCCGTCGCCGAAGCTCTGATTGACGAGATGCTCGGCGCCGTGACGGTGGGCGCAATGGTGTTCTGGGTGAATCTCGACTACCACGGAGATCCTGCAGTCGCCTTCGACTTTCCCGGGGCGACGGCGCGGTTCAATTCGGCGCTTGCGTCGCGGGCCGCCACTGATCCGTTACTGGAAGTCATTGATTGGTACACCTACGCCGAGTCGAATCGAGATTGGTTCTTCGACCCGGTCCACGTCAACCGGGAAGGCAGCATCGCACGCGCGATCTTCACGGTGAGTGTCCTCCCGCGATCCGGTTGATCGGTCTACAGTTCAGACTAGTGGGAGGGAGTGGTGACCGCCACGCCACTCCCTCCTGCTACGCACGAGACCAGAGTGAGGCGATCCCTTGGCCGACGCCGATACACATCGTGGCCATCGCGTTGGTCGCGTTGCGACGGTTCATTTCGAGCACGGCAGTCCCAACCAGCCGGGCCCCTGATGCCCCGGTTGGGTGACCGAGAGCGATCGCGCCACCATGCGGGTTGACATGTTCGGAATCATCGGCGAGACCGAAGCTACGTAGGCACGCCAGAGCCTGACTGGCAAAAGCCTCGTTGAGTTCGATCACGTCAATGTCGCCGATCCTGATGTCGCGAGAGCCAAACAACTTGGCGACAGCGGGCACTGGACCGATTCCCATGAGACGCGGAGCGACTCCAGCGGATGCAGCCCCCTGGTAGCGGGCCAGCGGCGTCAGGTGGTACTTGTCGATCGCTCGTTGTGAGGCAACCAACAAGGCTGCTGCTCCATCGTTGATCCCGCTCGAGTTTCCAGCAGTCACGGTGCCGTCGGCTCGGAAGGCAGGGCGTAGTTTCGTCAGCGATTCGATCGTGGTGTCGGCTCGCGGGTGTTCGTCACGATCGACGATGGTCGGTCCCTTGCGTCCATCGATCGTGACCGGTGCGATCTCCTCAGCGAACACCCCGGCCGTCTGGGCGGCGGCGGCTCGCAGTTGTGAGCGGAGGGCGAAGGCGTCCTGGTCTTTGCGGGCAATCGCGTGCTCATCGGCGACGTTTTCGGCGGTGATCCCGAGCGCCTCGGTATGACCCATCGCTGCCATCTTGGGATTCACGAGTCGCCAACCGAGCGTGGTGCTGGCGATCTCAGAGGTGGTCGGGTAGGCGGTGTCGGCTTTGGGGATCACGAACGGCGCACGCGACATCGATTCGACCCCTCCTGCGATCACCAGGTCCGCCTCTCCGAGGGCAATCTGACGCGCAGCCTGCACGACCGATTCCATACCCGAACCGCACAATCGGTTGAGTGTCACACCCGGTACCGAATCGGGGAGGCCTGCCAGCAACAAGGCCATCCGGGCGACGTTGCGGTTGTCCTCACCGGCCTGGTTTGTCGACCCGTAGTACACGTCGTCGAGTGTGCCCCAATCGATGGCGGGGTTGCGGGCGATCAACGCCGAGATCGGCAGTGCTGCCAGATCGTCAGTTCGCACCGAGGCGAGAGCACCTCCGTAGCGACCGAAAGGAGTCCTGACGTAGTCGACAATGAAGGCGTCACTCATACCGATCACTGTCGCACACGGCGAGCCGTCGTCACGATCCTGGAAAGGCGGTCGAATTCTCCAGCGGCTTTGCCACTGTCTGCGTTAGGTTTGCGCCGATGGCGACAATCCGTCACCGAATTGCTGGGCGAGACAGTGAGATGTTCGTTGCCCGGCAACAGGAACTCGCCTACTTCGACGCGGTGCTCACCGAACAGTCGCCTCACCGAGTCGTCCACGTGGTCGGGACGGGCGGGATCGGCAAAAGTGCGCTGCTCCGTGAGGTGTCACGTCGAGCCAAGGCCAAGGGCTTTGACACGATCTGGCTCGATGGCCGTGACCTGCCGCCTTTCCCGACCGAAGTCGACGCGATTCTTGCTCAGGTGACCGAGGCGTCGCCCGCCCTGGTTGTGTTCGACTCCTACGAACTGATCTCCTCGCTCGACAGTCATCTGCGCGAGCAGGTGATACCCGATCTGCCTGATACCACCGTGGTGGTGTTCGCTTCCCGCCACCATCCGTCGCGAGGTTGGTACGAGGCGGGATGGGATGCTGTCGTTCACACGATTGAACTCGGTGCGCTGACACCGGTCGATGCGTTCGCGCTCGCTCGCAGTCACGGGGTGATCGACGACCACGACGCCTCCGAGCTGGTCGGACGTAGCCATGGCTCGCCGCTCGCCCTCGTCGTCGGTGCTGAAGCCGGACCAAGTTCCTCCGCCGCGGAACTTGCCGAGCGGCTGCTCGGCAACGAAGTCGACGCAAGTCGATATCGGATCCTGAGCGTCGCCGCGATCGCCCGGGTCACGACGCCAGAGCTGCTCGCGGATGTACTTGGCGACGGCGACCCTCACGACAGCTACAAGTGGCTTGGTGACCGCTCGTTCAGCGAACCGCTCGTGGATGGGCTGACCCTGCATGCGTTGGTCGCCGAAGCGGTGCGCCAACAACTGCGTGCCCGCGATCCAAACGGTGACGCCGCACTCCGCCGGCGGATCGCCGACCACTTGCACCGGCGCGCCGTCGCCGGTCAGCACGGCTTGTCGACCGACCTTCAACACCTCGTGGTCGACCCGACGGTGAGGTGGGGATTGTCATCAGATGTCGGCAATCGCTATCGGATCGATTCGGTGAGACCCGGTGACGCTGACACGATCGGGGCGATCTTGAGCAGCGTCGGGGTCGAGGAATGGTGGAATGTCACCCGGGTGTTCTTCGATATGCACCCTGAGTGCGCAGGAGTTGCGAGAGAGGCCAACGGCAAGATCGGCGGCTACTACGTCGCCGTGTCGTCGGGCAACCCGCCGGCGGCGGCTGCAAGCGACCCGCTGCTGGGTCCCTGGATCCGACATGCCCGCGAAGAACTGTCGACCGCCAGCGCTGTTCTGTGGCGCGATGCGGTCGACCTGACCGGAGAGATGGGCGAGGTCACGTCATTGCTCGGAACCGGCGGCCTGCTGTCAACGGGTGTCGCCAATCCGCGCTACGGCTATCTCCCGATCTCGCCGCTGATTCCGGCCGCCAGGGCGTTTGTCGAAACGCTGGGCGCTACACACCACCCTGAACTGGACTTTGCAGCGCTCGGTATGGAGTTGGCGTGTTACATCGTCGACTTCGGACCTGGTGGGTTGCTTGGAAATCAACGCGACTGGATCTATCGCGAGACCGGTGCCACGCCACCTGCGCACGCCATCGACGTGGAACCCGAGCGACTGTTGAAGCTACTTCGAGAGCCTGCGGAGCTACTCAACGGTCCTGCGTGGCTCGGTGGCTCTCCATCCGAGCGTTTGCGGGGTCTGCGATCGCTGGTCGAACGGTCGCTGTCGGTCTTCAGCGATCATCGCGATGACCAGGTCGCCCGGTCGATTATCGAAGCCGCGTACTTGGGCCAAGCCGCTCCGCACGAGGCGATCGCTCGCAACCTTCACCTCAGCCGGTCGGCGTACTTTCGCCGCCTGCAAGCGGCGACGGATCGAGTGGCCGAGGAACTCGCCGCGCAGGTGCGGCGACGTTACTGATCAGGGCCGGATTGGGACTAATTCGGGATTGCGTAACGCTCGACAAAGTGATTTGATCAGATCACCGGATCTGGGGGTGGCGGAGCCTCCAGATCCGGTAGTCGGACTCAACGGATCTGGGTCATTAACGCGCAAGTTCAAGGGATAGCAACCATGGGACTTTTCAAGCAGGTCAAGGACATGAAGAATGTCATCGCGGCGGCGCCCGGCCTGATTGATCAGGCCAACCAGATGGGCGCAAACGCTCAGGCGATGCAGGCTCAGGGCATGGCCCAGCAACAAGCATTGATGGGGCAGATCAGCGACCATCAGGCCGCTGCCGCCGGGAACCGTGCATCGCAGGCTGGCGGGCTCGACCCGATCGCAGGGGTCGGTCTCGAGACGTACGTCGAGATCGTAAAGGCGATCGCCCCGCTCGGATACGACCAATCGCTATTGCCCGGCATCGCTGCTTCGCACGGGATTGACGGATCCTCGTGGCAACAGGCCCACGACGGCTGGAACACTCGGATCCAGTCGGACCCAGCGGTCGCACGCGCCTTCAGCGACATCCACCGCCGCTGAGGGCGAACGCCATGGGGATCTTCAGGGACACGAAACGGTTGATGCAGCAGGCCAAAGAGATGGACGCCAAGTATCCGGTCGCCGACCGGTTGGCAATGGCGCAAGCCTCGTTCACCCAGGCCAACCAGATGTTGGCCGTCATGGCTCAGGGTGCGACGGGAGTGACCGAAGCGATCAAGAACGGCGTCGATGCCTTCGCCACGATCACCGCCGCTCGCCACACGGGGACCGTCGTGAGCTTCAATCCCGTAATCGAACTGGATCTGCTCGTCATGATGCCGGGAGGTATCCCGATGCCGGTGACACGCCGCGAGGTCGTCGCCCAACTCGACCTGATCCGCGCCCAGGCCGGGACCCGGTTGCGGGTCAAGGTCGACCCGGCCGACGCCAGCAACCTGTGGATCAACTGGGCCGCTCCAACATGAGTCCCTGACCTTTACGGATTGTCAAGTGCTGACTACAGTCCGACTATGGCGAACATCGTGAAGGCTGCGCTCCTGCAAACCGACTGGACCGGCGACAAAGAATCCATGATCGACAAACATGAGGCGGCGGCCCGTGAGGCGGCTGCTCAAGGCGCGCAGGTGATGTGCTTTCAGGAGTTGTTCTACGGCCCGTATTTCTGTCAGGTCCAAGACACCGCGTACTACGAGTACACCGAGGCAATTCCCGATGGGGCGACCACGAAGCGATTCCAATCGGTCGCCGCAGAACTCGGGATGGTGATGGTGCTGCCGATGTACGAACGGGCGATCACCGGGCTGTACTACAACACCGCTGCGATCATCGATGCCGACGGCACGTATCTCGGCAAGTACCAGAAGCAGCACATCCCGCAGGTCAAAGGTTTCTGGGAGAAGTTCTATTTCACCCCCGGCACAGGTGGCTACCCGGTGTTCGACACGGCTGTTGGCAAAGTCGGGATCTACATCTGTTACGACCGCCATTTCCCTGAGGGCTGGCGATGCCTGGGGCTGAACGGGGCAGAGATCGTGTTCAACCCGTCTGCGACACACCGTGGTTTGTCGGAGTACTTGTGGCGGCTCGAGCAGACGGCCGCGGCAGCCAACAACATGTACTACGTGGGGGCGATCAATCGGGTTGGGATCGAGCCGCTCGGCGACAACGACTTCTACGGGCAGAGCTACTTCGCCGATCCCAGGGGTCAGTTCGTCGGCGAGGTAGGTGACGCGTACAAGCCCGAACTGATCGTCCGCGACCTCGACCTCGACAAGATTCGCGAGGTCAGAAACGGTTGGCAGTTCTACAGAGATCGTCGGCCTGACGCCTATCACGAGATCGTGGCCCGCTGATCATGCCCCGCCTCTTGATCATCAACGGAACGATCGTCTCGCCGACCGGTCGCACGTCGGGCGATGTGCTGATCGACGGCGAAACCGTCGCCGCAATCCTCGCACCCGGCCAAGCCGTCGGACTTGGCATCACCGCCGATCGCACGATCGATGCAACCGGTAAGTACGTGATCCCCGGCGGGGTTGATGTACACACCCACATGGAGTTGCCGTTCGGTGGAACGAACGCATCCGATACGTTCGAAACCGGTACCACTGCGGCGGCGTGGGGCGGCGTCACCACGATCGTCGACTTCGCCGTCCAGAAGACTGGCGAGAGTGTCCACGACGGGCTGGCTGCCTGGCACGAGAAAGCGGCAGGCAACTGTGCAATCGACTACGGGTTCCATCAGATCATCGGCGGTGTCGATGACGAGTCGCTGAAAGCGATGACGTACCTCGTCGACACCGAAGGAATCACCAGCTTCAAACTGTTCATGGCCTACCCCGGTGTGTTCTACTCCGACGACGGCCAGATCCTGCGAGCGATGCAGAACGCCGGCGAGTCCGGTGCTGTGATCATGATGCACGCCGAGAACGGGATCGCTATCGATGTGCTGATTGCACAGGCGCTTGCACGCGGCGAGACCGCTCCGATGTACCACTCCCTAACCCGCCCGGCCGAACTCGAAGGCGAGGCGACCAATCGGGCTATCCAACTCGCCAAGGTTGCCGGCAACGTGCCGCTCTACATCGTCCACATGTCGGCGTCGGAAGCGTTGGAGGAAGTCGCCGAAGCGCAACACAAGGGCCAGAACGTGTTCGCCGAAACATGCCCTCAGTACCTGTATCTGTCACTCGAAGACCAGCTCATGCAACCCGGTTTCGAGGGCGCCAAGTGGGTCTGCTCGACACCCTTACGGACCAAGCACGAGCACCACCAGAAAGACCTCTGGAAGGGCCTTCGGATGAACCAACTGTCGGTCGTCTCGACCGACCATTGCCCTTTCTGCATGAAAGATCAAAAGGAACTCGGCATCGGCAACTTCTCGGCGATCCCCAACGGGATCGGCAGTGTCGAGCACCGAATGGAACTGTTGTACCAGGGTGTCGTGAACGGCGAACTGACCTTGGAACGATGGGTCGAGACGTGCTGCACGACGCCCGCCCGAATGTTTGGGCTGTACCCACGCAAGGGCGAGATCGTCCCAGGTGGAGATGCCGACATTGTCGTCTGGGATCCGAACGCGACGACCAAACTCGGGATCAACGACAAGCATCACATGAACATGGATCACTCGGCGTGGGAGGGTTTCGAGATCGACGGCAAGGTTGATACCGTGATCAGCCGAGGCACGGTCGTGATGGAGAACGACCAGTTCACCGGGCGAAAGGGCCACGGTCAATTCATCAAACGTGGCCTCTCGAAGTACCTGGTGTGATGGTCGCGACTGGTCTTCACTTCGATACGACGGCCCCGGAGGAGTTCACATGGACATAGGTGTAGTGCTGCAGACAACTCCACCCGCACTGCGGGTGATCGAGTTGGCGAGGAGGGCGGAGTCACTCGGGTTCTCGCATGTCTGGACCTTCGATTCCCACATCCTGTGGGAGGAGCCGTATGTGATCTACAGCCAGATCCTCGCCGAAACCCGCAACATCGTGGTCGGCCCGATGGTCACCAATCCGGCGACTCGCGACTGGACCGTCACGGCGTCGACGTTCGCCACGCTGAATGAGATGTACGGCAACCGAACGATCTGCGGGATCGGTCGCGGCGACTCGGCAGTGCGCGTCACCAATGGCAAGCCGACCACCCTGCAAACGATGGCCGAAGCCACCTACGTGATTCGCGAACTCGCCAACGGTCGCTCGGTCGAGTACAAGGGCTCCGTGATCACCCTGCCGTGGGCGACGAAGTCGAGGCTCGAAGTGTGGGGTGCCGGCTACGGCCCGAAGGCGCTCAGGACGATCGGAGAAACCTGTGACGGGTTCATCCTCCAGCTTGCCGACACCCAGATCGCGGCATGGACGATCAAGGCCGTGCGCACAGCCGCCGAGCAGGCCGGCCGCAACCCCGACGAGATTACGATCTGCGTCGCCGCACCCGCCTACATCGGCACCGACTTCCCCTACATGCGTGACCAGTGCCGATGGTTCGGTGGCATGGTCGGAAATCATGTCGCCGACATCGTGATGCGCTACGGCGACGAGTCGGCAGAGATCCCGCAGGTGCTGACCGACTACATCAGGGGTCGTCAGGGTTACGACTACAACCAGCACGGTCAGGCCGGCAATCCACACGTAGATTTTGTCCCAGACGAGATCGTCGACCGGTTCTGCATTCTCGGTCCAGTGCAGGAGCATCTCGCTCGTCTGAACGAGTTACGCGCCCTCGGCGTCGATCAGTTCGCGATCTACCTCCAGCACGACGACAAGGATCACACCTTGCTGGCCTACGGTGAACACATCATCCCCCAGTTGAACGATCACACACTTGCCAAGAGTTGAAATCGGCTCATGATCAAACGCGCCGCCCGTCGAACAGCGATGTTGTGCGTCGCCCTGTTGCTCGCCGGATGTGCCTGGGAACTCGTCAAGGCCCTGTTTCCGGAGGGTGGAGGCACGGTGCTCGGGATGAGCATCATTCCGAAAACGTCCGACCGGGCGATGCCGCACACGTGGGACATGGTGACCCGGCTCGGCGAGCCGGAGAGCACAGCCGGTGGCCAGGCGATTTGGCGGTCGGTTGCCGGGTACAGCTGGTACACGTTGCGGCTGGCACTCGTCGGATTGACGATGGGCACGGCGTTCGGCATCGGGCTGGCGGTCGTGATGGCGAGATTTCGGTTCGCCGAGCGCGGACTGCTGCCGTGGGTGATCATGTCGCAAACCGTGCCGCTGATAGCCCTCGCCCCGCAAGTCGTGAGCTGGAGCGGTCGGGTGGACGTGTTCGGTTGGGAATTGCCACGCTGGTTGTCGGTCTGCGTGCTGGCCGCATTCCTGGCGTTCTTCCCGATCACCGTCGGGGCGTTGAAGGGTTTGAACTCCGCACCGGCCGCGGCGATCGAGCTGATGGACAGCTACGCCGCTTCGTGGTGGAGGACGCTCGTCAAGCTTCGGTTTCCGGCAGCGATCCCATTCCTCGTGCCGGCGCTCAAACTCGGAGCGACGCTCTCGGTGGTCGGCGTGATCGTGTCGGAACTATCGACCGGCGTGACCGGCGGTATCGGTCGTGCCGTGTTGTCGTACGGGTCGGCGGCAACTGGTGACCCCACCAAGGTGTACGCCGCGATCTTCGGTGCCGCGCTGCTCGGTCTTGCGATGTTCGGGTTGATTGTCGGACTTGAGGTCGTTCTGATGCGCAATCGTCCTCAGGAGGTCGAGTCGTGAGCGCCGTCGTGGTGAACAACGTGGCCAAGGTATTCAACCCGGGCCGGGCGAATCAGGTCGATGCTCTGATCGACATCGAGCTCGCTGTCGAGCCAGGCGAATTCGTATCACTGATCGGCCCATCTGGTTGTGGCAAGTCGACGCTGCTCCGACTGATCGCCAACCTGATCGATCCGACAACCGGCGACGTGCTGGTCAACGGCCGATCCGCCGCTCAGGCGCGGCTCGATCAGGACTATGGGATGGCGTTCCAGCAGGCGGGTCTGTTCGATTGGCGAACGGTCGAGAAGAACATCGAACTGCCGTTGGAACTGAAGGGCTGGGCCAAGGCCAAGCGCCGGGCGCGCGCGCACGAAATGCTCGAACTTGTAAAACTCTCGGAATTTGCTCGTCACATGCCGTGGCAACTCTCTGGAGGTATGCAGCAACGCGTCGCCATCGCTCGGGCGCTGGCTGCCCATCCGCCACTGCTGCTGATGGACGAACCGTTTGGTGCGCTGGACGAGATGACCCGCGAACACATGCAGGCCGAGCTACTTCGGATCTGCCGAGCGACCGAGACGACCGTCGTGTTCGTCACTCATTCGATTCCCGAGGCGGTCTACCTTTCGGATCGGGTGGTGGTGATGTCACCGCGGCCAGGGCGGATCACCGAGATCATCGATGTCGACCTGGGGTTGACTCGCGATGAATCGACGCGGGAGCACGATGGATTCTTCAGCGCCGTCACGGCAGTTCGCGGCGCGCTGCGCGGCGTCGGTTCGACTGCCCTTGGGGGGGTCGACGACCGATGATCCTTCGCCGCCTGGTCAATGTGATCTGGCCACCCGCCCTGTTTGGCGTATTGTTCGTCGTCGCCTGGGAGCTAGTCGTCAAGGGATTCGACCTCAAGCCCTACTTCCTGCCATCGCCAAGTTCGATCGGCGAAGCGTTCGTCGACAACATCCGGCTGGTCAAGAGTGCTGCCCTCGTATCGGGTGGCAACGCGTTGGTGGGGCTGATCGCTGGGACACTGCTCGGGATCGCTGTGAGTTTCTTGCTGATGCGGTTCCGTGTGCTGAATGAACTGGCGACACCGTTGGCGATCGCACTCAACGCAGTCCCGATCATCGTGCTGGTGTCGATCTTCAACAACATGTTTTCCAGCGGTACCGAAATCCCTCGGAGACTGATGGTGACCCTGACCGTGTTCTTCATCGTGTTGGTCAACGTCGCCAAAGGCCTCCGCCAGGTTCACGGCACCCACCTCGAGTTGCTGCGGTCGTACGCCGCCACACCTCGTGAAGTACTCATCAAGGCGCGGATCCCGAACGCCGTGCCGTACCTCTTCACCTCGCTCAAAATCGCTGCTCCCGCATCGGTGATTACCGCCTTCGTTGCGGAGTACTTTGGAGGTAGCCAAAACGGCCTCGGGAGCCGTATCACTTCGAATGTCGCCAACTCCAGGAATGCGGTCGCCTGGGCCTATGTGCTCGGTGCCTGTGTGTTGGGGCTGACGTTCTACATGATCTCCATTGCACTGGAGAGAGTTTCCACACATAACCGGGGCATCGCCCCAGGGGGAGCAAGACAATGAGAACAACCAAGATCCGAACTTCCAAGGTCAGGGGTGTCGTGGCAGTTGCGGCGGCACTGTCGTTCGTGGCCGCAGCCTGCGGTGACGACGAAGCATCAGACCCGGCCGCTGAAGCCACTGTTACCGCTGAGACCGAATCGGCAACCGAGCCTGCGACGGCCGAATCGGCAATGAGCGACATGACCGGAATGGCTGAATGCGCGACGCCCGAGCCGATCAAGTTGCAGTTGCAATGGTTCACTCAGGCTCAGTTCGCCGGCTATTACGCAGCCGTTGATCAGGGTTTCTACGAGCACCAATGCCTCGATGTCGAGATCGTTCAAGGTGCCGTCGAGATTGTGCCGCAGACGCAACTCGCCAACGGCGACGTCGACTTCGCCCTCGCCTGGGTTCCGAAGGCACTCGCAAGCCGGGAGGCGGGCGCCGACATCGTGAACATCGCCCAGATCTTCCAGCGGTCAGGCACGTTGCAGGTTTCGTTCAAGGACAAAGGGATTGCCGCGCCGGCTGATTTCGCCGGTAAGAAGATCGGTAACTGGGGCTTCGGTAACGAATACGAGGTCTTCGCAGCGCTCGGCGCTGAGGGTCTCGATCCGGCGACTGACGTCGAGTTGCTCGGTCAGAACTTCGATATGGTCGCGCTGCTCGACGGCACAATCGACGCTGCCGAGGCGATGACCTACAACGAATACGCCCAGGTGTTGGAGGCAGTCAACCCGGCCACCGGTGAGCTCTATACGGCCGCCGACTTCAATGTCATCAGCTACGAAGACGTCGGAGTCGGGATGCTGCAGGACGCGATTTGGGCTGACGCCGGCAAGCTTGCCGACGACGCTGCCTACCGCGACCAGGCGGTTCGGTTCGTAGCCGCCTCTCTCGAAGGTTGGGCGTATTGCCGTGACAACGTCGAGTCGTGCCGTGACATCGTGTTGGCGGCTGGTCCGACGCTCGGTGCCAGCCATCAGCTGTGGCAGATGAACGAGATCAACAAGCTGATCTGGCCGTCGCCGGCTGGGATCGGCTTCATCGATCAGGCGGCCTGGGATCGCACGGTCACGATCGCCCAGGGCACGCCCAACCTTGAAGGTGCCACCGTGTTAACGGCACCGCCGACCGAGGGTGCGTTCACCAACGACATCGTCACCGAGGCGTGGGCGCTACTTGCGAGCGCTGGCCTCGATCTCAAGGGCGAAGGTTTTGCCCCGATCGAGGTCACCCTTGTCGAGGGCGGTGCCTAGTCAATCGGTGAATCAGCTTTCGATGACGTTGAGCTCGACGGAGTAGTGGGCGGCGTCGTAACGGTGGTCACCCAACTCGACGACACGCCCCGTGTCGTCTTGCATGACTCGTCGCATCGTCACCAACGGCGCGCCGACCGATAATCCAAGGATTGTCGCGTCGGCCGCCGTTGCTGCCACGGCACCGAGACGTTGGGTCGCCGAATGAGGTCGGATACCTCGCTCGCGCATCAACGCATATAAGCCGCTCGCCGCCAACTGCTCGGTCGAAAACTGACCGGCGGCTTCGACGATCAGCCAATTGCGCAAGATAGCCAGGCGATGCGTGCCGGCAGCGCGGCAACGTTCGATGTGGACGACGCCGGTGCCAACCGGTACCGACAGCGCTTCGGCCACAGACGTATTGGCGGCAATCCGTTCGTGGGTGAGCACGGTCGTCAACGGCGTACGTCCTGATGCCGCAAGATCATCAAACAGACTGGTCAGCTTGAAGGGGCGGCGGACCTGATCGTTGACCACCTGCGTCCCGACGCCTCGGCGGCGAACCAGTAGCCCGTTGTCGACCAGGTCCTGAATCGCCCGCCGCACAGTCGGTCGTGATACTTGCCACTTGTCAGCGAGGTCTAGCTCGTTCTCGAGGAACGCACCCTTGGCGAGTACACCTGCCTGCACCGCAGCCTCGAGTTGTCGAGCGAGCTGGTGATACAGCGGGATCGGGCTGACACGATTCAAGCTGATGGTGAGGCCTGCCACCGGAAGCACGATAGTTGACATAATTGTCGACCTGTCGCATTGTCACGACATTTGTACTGCTGGCCTGAGCAGGTGGTTAGTAGATCGTTTGGCGAACTCGCTCGGGATACGCGGCGTCGAAAGCGGCACCGCCGAACGCTCCGTCGGTAATTTCGTCGTTGATCTGGCCAACGGTTGGAATCCCGTCCTCGTGCGACCGGAAGCGGGCAGGGTCCCACAGGCTCGATCGGATCAGGGCCTTCGGGCATTGCGTGTAAACGGAATCGACGGCAATCTCGATCACCGTCGCCGGGCGCTTGTCGCCCATTGCAAAGCTGGAGCGGAGTGCTTCGTCGGTGCGTAGCAGCGCTCGCCCGTTGATTCGCAGCGTGACGCCGATTCCTGGGATCAGGAATAGCAGGCCGACACGAGGGTTGCCGACGATGTTTCGGAGCGAGTCGAGTCGGTTGTTACCGCGGCGGTCCGGCATCTGAATCGTGCGCTCGTCGACGACCCGCACGAATCCAGCGGGGTCACCGCGAGGCGAACAGTCGAGCCCTTCGTCGCCCGATGTCGCCAGGACCACGAATGGTGCCGCATCGATGAATGCGCGATGGCCGGACGTGAGGTAGCCGACTTCCTTTGTCAACGATGACGGCATAGGCGCGCCATACAGCGCTTCCAGCTGTTCGATCGACGTGACAACCTCTGAGATCCCGCTCACCCGACAGACGCTAGTGACTCGCGCCGGCTCCGCGGTGGTTCGGATGGCGCGTTCAGCTCAGGCCTTTGAGAACGTCTTGGAGGGATTTCAGGCCGGCCGCCAACGAGTCAGTGAGGGCCGCCAGCTCGGTGTCGCGAACGTTGATCTCGATCGGGACGTCAAGCTTGACTGGGAACTCGTCCTTGATAGGGACGGTCTCGTTGATCGGGATATCAACCACCAGGTCGACTGGCACGTCTACGTCGACTGGGACTGTGATGTCGAGTGGAATTTTGCCGAACGGGGTGTCGATCTGGATCGTCGTGTCAAATGATTGCTTGATCGGAATCGTGGTCTTGATCGGGACTTCAACAACTCGGTCGATCACGACTTCGGTGTCGATCGGGATCGTCTCGTCGATCGCAACATCGAACGAGATCGTCGAATTCCCGAACTCGGTCAGCCCGGCAATCGCTTCTTCCACACCTGCCGAGACTTGCGGTTCGAGCGCCACGAGCTGTTCCTGAAAGCCGGTGATCTGCGACGCGTACAACGCCGCGCCTGCCTCGACGCGTTGCATGTCGGCCTGGTTGCTGATCAGCGCGCTCTGTGTCGCCGCCAGGTCGTCCTGTGTCGTCGAGAGTCGTGAGAACAGCATGCCGATCAGTACGAAGGCACCAATCAGTGTTACCGCCAGCAACCCGATGATGATGTTCAATCGTCTCGCCACTGGTGCCGCAAGTGAGGTAACGGGCTCGAACTCCGGCGATGGTTCACCTGATCGGTCGATCTCGGAAAGCGTTGATTCGGGGGTGTTCATGATGTCTCCGTTGGAGTTGATTCGCTTCATTGCGAAGGTGGCGAGAAGGCCGGCACCGACGACGACCGCTGCGGCCGTGAACGTCTCGGCGATCGCCTGGGCCGTCAGGGATTCTTGGGCTGCAGCCAGTGCTGCTTCGAAGCCGGGGTCGGTGATTGCGGGGAGGTCGATGGTGGAACGCAGCGCGTTGAACCGCGCCAGGCCCCAAGCCGTTAGCGCCGAGAGTCCAACGCTGAGACCGAGCAATCGCACAACCATCACGAGCGCCGCAGCCGTGCCGCGTTGGTCTGCGGGGGCGGCGTCGATGACTGCACTCGTGGTGGGTGCGACGGTGAG
>JANMTV010000265.1:0-10931 GCA_031390905.1 Ilumatobacteraceae bacterium
CTCAAGGTTGGTGGACATCTTCGACCTCCATCAGGGTTCGTAGTTGTGACAGAGCGCGTTCGCAGTCGCGATGGATCGTCGAGGCGGTGACCCCGAGGAGTTCAGCGGCGTCGCGGAGCGTGTAGCCGAAGCCGTGCACGAGGAGCACCGCTGCACGCCGGGATTCCGAGAGCACCGCGAGCGCAGGGATCAGCTGCGGTTCGAAGTTGGGCTGGTGATCGACGTGGGGCGGGTAGACATCCGCGATCGAGACATGCCGGGCTCTTGCTCGCAGCTCCGCTGTCCGGCCCACCTTGTAGAGATAGCCCGCTGGATTCTCGAGACCACCAATCTTGTCCCAGTGTTCCCAGGACCACACCAACGCGTCGGCGGCAGCCTGACGACCCAGCTCCGATCCGAACCCGGCGACCAACGCGCGGCGAATCCGCGGCTCGACGTCCTTTACGAATTGCTCGAAGTCCGACCGCGCTTGATCCATCAACAGGTAAAGCCTCCCGGCACCACTCTTGCGCGACGAGTGAGGCCAAGAACGTCAGCGAAACCAGTGGGGCCCGATGGCGACACCCACCGTCTGGCGTCACACCAGTCCAGGATTCGGCAATTTGCCGCGGCGAGTGCTCCAGCGCCAGTGGCGTTCACTGACGTGCCAATCGGTCTTGCCGATGAGGACGAGCGTGGGCACCCGGTATCGATACGACTTTGGTGGCGCCCACAACGGAAGTGTGGCGGCACTGCCAATGTGGTTGCCAATGAACGGGCCAGCCATTGGCAACACGGGGTGACATTCGACGACATGTCGAGTAGCATTTGCCCTGGTAAATCCATACGGAACGGCATCTGACAGCACGGGACGAACAGCCCGGATCGCCCTCTCAAGGTGGCGGCACGGGTTCGAATCCCGTACGGGCTACCAAGGATCGCCCTCCCATTGCGGAGGGCGATTGTCGTTTCGGCTGGGGTGGGGTGCTGGTCTTGAATCGCAACAAATCCGATTGGGGACCACCGGTGGTCTTGAAACGCATTTGTTGCGCTTCAAGACCGGGCCGCGTATCAGCACGTGGCGCAGGTGGGCGAGCCAGTCGGCACGTTGCACGGGAATCTCGCAGCTGGGCTCGAGCCCGCAACGTCGGCGGACGATTGGTGAGACGCGAAACGGCCCGGACCGAAAGTCGGGGCCGTCGGGCTGGGGCTACTCACCCCGGCGCGGTATCGCGAATACTATCGAGCATCAGGCGTGGCCGAGGTTCGTGATACTGGACTGAGTCCCTACCGGTGGCGACCATCGAGAGGGCGTGCTGAGGTTCGAGAGGGTCGCCGGGATCGAGCTTGCGCGTGTAGCACACTCGTATTACACTCAGCAGTGTGGCTACCACGACTGTTCGACTTGATCACGATGATGAGCAGCTGCTCGACCGACTGGCTCCCTCGTTCGGGGGTCGATCGAACGCGATCCGTCACGCTCTTCGGAGCCTGGCCGCTGACGTCGACCGAAACGAGGCGCTGAACGCCTTCCTCGCGGAGTGGGAGCTCGAAGCTGGACCGATCGACCAATCAGCAATCGACGCAGTGAGTCGCCGTTACCAACTGTGATTCTCGACGCCGGGTTCCTGATCTCGGTTGATCGTGGCGAGGAACCCGCTCGGGTGCTGCTCACGGCACTTCAGAGGCACCGGATTGCGTTGCACACGACGGACCCCGTGGTTGCACAGGTCTGGCGAGGCGGTGCCCGCCAAGCTCGGCTGGCGGCGTTTCTGGGAACGGTCGAGCTTCACCCGCTTGACGACGGACGGGCAGTCGGCCTGCTGTTGGCACGCTCTGGAACGAAGGATGTCGTCGACGCACACCTTGTCGTGCTAGCCGTTCGGCTTCGAGACAGCATCCTCACCGGGGATCCATCCGATCTCAACCAGATCGCTGACTCGGTCCGTGTCGATCGACCAATGATCGATTCCTGGCCGTAGCACGACGCGTCGCCGGGAAAACGTTATCGCGCATGTCGCGATTGCGCCGTTACAGCCTTGCCGTGGGCGCGGCGAAAGGTGATTGAGCGCGCTGCGAGGAGGTTGCAACGTCCGGTGTGGCAGTGGTCGCCAGTGGCGTCAACCGACGTGCCAAATGTCTCTTCAATGACACGAGAGTGGGCACCCGGTATCGATACGACTTTGGTGGCACCCACAACGCAAGTGTGTTGGCACTGCCATTGAGGTTGCCAATGAACGGCCCAGCCATTGGCAACTCCGATCATCAACCCTGAGGTTGGCGCACCACAAATGCGGATATGACGCACTTGTGCCGCCCGTTCGCGTAACACTGGACAGGATGCCGTCGTCGACCACCGCCAGCCCGTGGGTGCTCGCCGGGCAACCGTCCAGTCTCGGTGACCCGTCGTCGCTAGTCACCCTCGTCGACGGGCAGACATTCTGCCTGAGCAGCCGCACCGGGGACTTTGACACCAACCCTGCGCACGGCGTGTTCTTTGCGGACATGCGCGTGCTCAACCTGGCCCGGTTGCATCTCGACGGCCACGCGGTCGAACCGCTCGCGGTGCACGAACCGAGCGCCAACTCAGCGACGTTCGTCGGGCGGCATCAGGCGCCGGGCAACCCCGACGTCAACCTGCTCGTCGTCCGGAGACGCTGGGTCGGCACTGTCTGGCACGAACTGATCGAGCTGCGAAATTATGGTTCGGCCACGGCGGTCATCTCCTTGGAGCTCGAGGTCGCGGCCGACTTTGCCGACGTGTTCGCGATCAAGGCCGGCCGCGACGATGCGGAGGGCGAGCACTCGGTGACGATCGGGGAAGACAGCCTCGGCTTCGGTTGGCGGAACGGCGAGATCAACCGGCGGGCCCGGCTCACCGTCGAACGTGATGGAGCACAGATCAGCCGAACAGGCTTCCGCTGGTCGGTCGAGCTCGCTCCGATGGAGACCTGGTGCACTCACGTCGACCTGTCGGTCGCGATTGGTGCCCGGTGGATCCAGGCGCGACATCACCATCCCAGCGTCGCTGGTGCGGAGCGCCGGAACGTCGAGTGGGCGGCGGCCGCGCCACGACTGCGCTCGTCCGACTCGCGGTTGGTCGAGGCCTACACGACCGCGATTGACGATCTTGCTTCGCTGCGGCTTCACGACCCGACAGGCCGCCACCGCCCGGTGGTCGCGGCGGGTGCCCCGTGGTACATGACGCTGTTCGGCCGCGACGCGCTGATCACCTCGTACATGACCCTCCCGGTCGATCGCGACATGGCGCTCGGCGTACTCGAAGTGCTCGCCGAGCTGCAGGGCAGCAAGGTCGACGACGCCACCGAGGAGGAGCCGGGTCGCATCGTGCACGAGACGCGGCAGCTCGCGATCGAGCCGGTCTCGCTCACCAGGCACGGTCTGTACTTCGGCTCAGCCGACGCGACACCTCTGTTTGTCGTGTTGCTCGGTGAGCTGATGCGCTGGGGCGTCGACGATGCGGCACTGCAAGGCCTCGTCGCCCACGCCGATCGTGCGCTCGACTGGGTCGAGCAGCATGGCGACCGCGACGGTGACGGCTACGTCGAGTACCTGCGCGCCAACGACCGCGGACTCGTCAACCAGGGTTGGAAGGACTCCGTCGACGGGATCCGTTATCGCGACGGTCGCGTCGCGGTTGCACCCCTGGCGCTGTGCGAGGTGCAGGGGTACGTGTACGCCGCGCTGCAGGCCCGCGCCGCCATCGCCGACCACTTCGGGGAACTCAACGTCGCCGAGCGGAGGCGGGCGCAGGCCGCTGAACTCAAGGTGCGTTTTAACCGCGACTTCTGGATCGACGAGCTCGGATGGTTCGCCGTCGCGCTCGGCCCCGACAAGGAACGCGTCGACTCGCTCACGTCGAACATCGGCCACTGCCTCTGGAGCGGCATCGTCGACGCCGATCACGCGTCGGCGATCGCGGAGCGACTCCTCGGCCCGTCGATGTGGACCGGCTGGGGCGTGCGCACCCTCGCCGCCGACGAGGCAGGGTTCGATCCGATGAGCTACCACTGTGGGACCGTCTGGCCCCATGACAGCGCGCTGTGTGCCTTCGGGCTCGCCCGCTACGGCCTGAACGACGCCGCGCTCACCATCGCCAACGGACTGCTCGACGCTTCCGAGGCATGGAACGGCCGATTGCCGGAGTTCTTCTGCGGGTTCGATCGCTCCGACATCGCCACGCCGGTGCCGTTCCCAACGTCGTGCTCGCCGCAGGCGTGGGCGGCGGCGACACCGCTCCTGCTGATGCGCATGATGCTCGGCCTCGAACCCAACGGTGTTGGGGGGCTCGTCATCGATCCGATACCGGGAGCGAACGACATGATGTCGCTCACCGGAGTGCGCTGCGGCTCGGCGACGTTCGACATTCGCGTCGCCGACACCAGCGGCACGATCTCCGCCCGCTGACGATCAGCCCGCCGTGACCGTCACCGCGAGGTAACGGCGGATCGCCTCGGCGACGCCCGCACCACCGGGCAGCTCGGTGAGTTCGATGCCGGCCTCCCGCACCAGTGCGTCTGCGTTAGCGACCGCGACGGCGATGTCGGCGAACCGGAACATCGGCAGGTCGTTGGCGGCGTCGCCGATAGCGAGGACCGGCGTGTCTGACAGCCCGAGGTGGGCGATCGCGTGAGCGAGGCCGGTTCCCTTGTGACAACCGTCGGGGATGATCGCGACCGAGTTCTTGTTGTGCACGAGGTGGTAGCCGGCGCCGATCTCCTGGATGACCTTGCGGGCGATTTCGGCGTGCTCCACCGGCATGCCGATCGCGACCTCGGCCACGACCAGCCCGACGACGCCGCGAGCTTCCAGCGCGTCGATCAGCGCACGCCGCGGCGGCTCGGCGAGCAGCACGACCGCTGCCGTTGAGAGGTCGATCAGCACGGCTCCGTCTTCGCACACCGCGCACGCCGCGATCTCGACCAGTGTTGGCACCATCCCGTAGACGTCGCGCCATGGTCGCCCGGTGACGATCACCACGGTATGACCGGCGTCGCGGGCGATTCGGAGGGTTGCGATCGCCTCCGGGTGCGCCGTTCGACCGTCGTACAGCGTGCCGTCGAGGTCGACGGCGATCACGTGGCGCTCGACACTCACGATCCCACCGTCGCAGCGCGCTGCCGTTCGATCTCCTGTTCGAACACCTTGGTGTAGGCGGTGCACATCGCGGAGATCGAGAATCGGTCGCTCACATGCTGTCGGCACGCGGCGCGGTCGATGCGGTCGAGCGCGCCGATCGACGAAACCAGTTGGTCGTCATCAGCGGCGAGGTAGCCGGTGATCGACGGCACGACGATCTCGGGCGCAGCGCCGCGTGGGGTCGCCACCACCGGGGTACCACATGCCAGCGACTCGAGCATTGCCATCCCGAACGGCTCGTCCCACTCGATCGGGTTGAGCAGAGCTGTGGCGTCGGCCAACAGCACACGCTTGCCGATCGCGTCGACCTCACCCAGGAACTCGATGCCGTCGCCGAGCAGCGGCGCGATCACGGAGTCGAAGTACTCGCGTTCGTGACGCTCACGGATCTTTGCCGCGATGCGAAGCGGAAGGCCTGCACGCCGGGCGAGGCGGATCGCTCGGTCGATTCCCTTGTCGGGCGTCATCCGCGTGACCATCGCCAGGTATCCGCCGGCACCCGAGCCGATCGGGAACTGCTCGACGTCGATTCCGTGGTGGATCACGGCGGCAATCGGGAGCCTCGTCGACGCCGCGTGGGACTCGGAGATCGCCACGATCGCGCCCCGTCCGACGAGCGTCGAGTAGATCGCGTCGCGGGTGCGCGAGAAGGGGTTGTGGTTCGTGGCCACCACCGGCAGGTGCGGGTACGACGCCGAGTGCAGCGGCCCGCCGATGGTGTGATCGCTGACCACGTTGTAGTCGGCAGCCAGCCGGTAGGCGCCGATCGCGTGTTCGAGCTCGATGCTCGCGCGGCCCATCTGAACCGTGTCGGACGCGGGGACCACGGACCTGAGCGGCACCGGGCATGTCGAATCGGGGTGGCCGATCAGCAGCACGTCGTGGCCGGCCTCCTGCAGCCCGGTTGCAAGCGCGTCGACCACGGCCTCCGTGCCACCGTACGCGGTTGGTGGCACAGGCAGCCAAGGGGGAGCGACGACTGCGATCCTCATTGTTCGTCCTCCACCGGCGCTGGTGTGCGGTCGGCGGATCGATCACCGCGCCGCACCTCGCGCCTGTCTCGCACGCGGGCTGTGACCGAACGGCGCCGAGGGGAGTTTCGGGTTCCGACGGTGCGCAGCCGGCCCAAGAAGCGGTACGCCCAATCGTCGAAGTCGTGCTCGCGGACCTGCTCGCGCATCGACACCATGCGTTCGACCTGCTCAACGACTGGCATGCGCGAAGCGTCGAGGAGGGAGCGCTTCACGGCTTCCGTGTCGTAGGGGTTGACGACTATCGCTCCCGGCAGGTTGGCCGCCGCGCCAGCGAATTCTGACAGCACGACCGTGGCCCGCCGGTCGGCGCGGCAGGCGACGAACTCCTTGGCGACCAGGTTCATGCCATCCGCCAGCGAGGTGACCACGAGACAGTCGGAAGCGCAGAACCACACCGCGAGATCCTCTTCGTCGAGCCCCTCGTGGATGTATCGGATCGGCCCGCCGCCCGCTCGGCGCACGTGATGCGCGTTGATCTTGTCCACGAGCCGTTCGATCTCGTCGCGCTCCTCGCGGTAGCTCGGGATGTCGTCGCGGCTCGGCACCGCGATCTGCACGAACGTGGTCCGCTCCGGATCGAGGTGGCCTTCATCGAGAAGCTCGCCGAATGCCGTGAGGCGTTGCGAGATGCCCTTGGTGTAGTCGAGCCGGTCGGCACCGATAAACACGTAGTCGGCATCGAGCTCGGCCCGACGCTCCCGGCCGCGATCGGCGACCGTCGTCCCGAGTTCCGACCAATGAGCGAAGTCGATCGAGATCGGGAATGCTTCGGCGGCGACGGCGGGCCGGTCCGCTGGCCCGCGGCGCCGGACCTGCCCACCGCCGAAGCGGTCGAGCGCATCGTACAGGTTGGTCACGTCGGTGTCGGTCTGGAAGCCGAGCAGATCGGCACCCAGCATGCCGAGCAGCAACTCCTGACGCCACGGCAGCGCGGCGAAGAGTTGGGCCGGGGGGAAGGGAATGTGGAGAAAGAGTCCGATGCGGAGATCACGCCGTCTGGCGCGCAGCATCGCCGGGACGAGCAGCAGGTGGTAGTCGTGCACCCACACGATCCCGTTCGGTGGTGCGACATCGGCCGCTGTGGTGGCGAACCGCTGGTTGACTGCGCGGTAGTGTCGCCACCACGACCGGTTCAGCTCCAGCTTCTGGAGGCGCCCGTGGAACAGCGGCCAGAGCAGCGAATTGCAAAACCCGCTGTAGTGGCCGGCGACCTCGGCCGGTCGCAGCGGTACGGCGTGGAGGGAGTCGTCCGCGAGGCATTCGCGGGAGTCGTCGGACGACTGGGGCCCGAGCCAACCGACCCACTGGGGTGCCGACATTTCGGAGCCCGACATCGACGACAGTGCCGACACCAGCCCGCCAGGGCTGCGAACGAGCCGCCCATCCGCGAGCATCTCCATCGGCAGACGGTTGGCGACCACGACGACGCCTTCGGCGCTCTCAGAGGCGCAGATCATCACTGCCTCGCGATACGGGCGGTGCGGACGGCGGCGAGCTTTCGTTTCATGGTTTGATCCCGGGATCCCGATGGGCGTACCCACTCGGGTGGTGATCCAATCAGATCTCGCTGCTCGTTGTAGTCGTAGTGCTCGTCGAGATGCAGCTTGGCGGATAGGTGTGCAACATGCCGAGCGTCGGGACCCGTGACGAAGACGCTCAGCTCAGGATCGCACGTCGTGACCTTGATTGCAACTCGGATGTGATCCGGCACGTTGCAGATCCACGCCGACGATGCCGCACGCGTCGGTCTCATCGACGAAGGCCTTGCGAGGGTGTCGAACGACGCCGGCACAGTCACTGTCGCGGTCGAGGTCACCGACGACACCACGGGAACTGATCGCCTGTGAGTAGCCGGTTATTGTTGTGGCACGTTTACGGTGATTTGGAGAATGTCCCCGCCGAACTCCGAGCCCATTTCGGCGGTCACCGACAGGTCACCTTCGCCGAAGTTGGACCGGATTTCGCTGACCACGAGCCAGAAGTCTTCGCCTGCCAGTGCGTCACCGTCGGCGCCGGACCGGTTCTGAAACGACGTGCTCACCTCGCGTGAGCTGCCGCTAGCCGAGGTGACCACGATGAACGATACGAGGTTGCCCGAGTTGATCGGATCGGTTCCCGTGTTGCTCGCAGTAATCGAGATCACGTCGGCATTCGGGTCGTACATCGCTGCCGCGGTCTCGTGGTACCAGCGGGCCTCGAACCCAGCATCGACGAACGAGTGAGCCTCCCGCCCGTCGGTCCCGATCGACTGCGGTTCCTCACCGCGGAGCGCCGCCCATGTCTGATTCCCGACGACGCCGTCGACCAGCAGGCCGTAGGACTGCTGAAACCACACCACAGCCTCGTGCGTCGCATTGCCGAAGACGCCGTCGTTTACCAGTGCGGTGCCTCCAGCGCTTACGAGGTGGTTCGAGAGCAGCTCTTGCAGGTACTCGACCCAGCCATCACTGGACGAGTCGCCCATGCGGAGGGTCGGTTCTTGGGTTTCGTCAGCCATGACGACAGAATGCACGACCATCGCGGTGTCGGCGAGGCGCATTTGGGCAAGCATTTGGGCACGCCGATCGGTGACGTTCGAGCAGTGGCTACGAATCAACCCGTCGTCGATGGTTGGGCGTTAGCGTTGTGTGTCAATGACCACGCCGACTGAGTTGCCGCCGGCGTTCCCACCTCCGGCTTTTCCGCCTCCGGTGGTCGCAAGCAGGCACCGGAATCGTGCCGGGAAGCCAAAGCGGCCCAGAATGATCATATTGGTCATCGCTATCCTCGGGCTGAGGTTGGGGCGTCGGGCGTTGTTCGACGTGTACGGAATCACTGGCGCAGTTGTCGGGCTGGTCGCCTTCCTTGTCATTCTGACCTCGTGGCGCGTGATCGTTCGTCGCCGCGCACGTGCCGCAGGCGTCGCCGAATACACCCCTGAGTCAATCGCCAAGCAATTTGCAAAGTCGGGAGCTGCGGCACCGGCCTTCGAGGAAGACGGCACACTGCTCGGGGCATCGCTGTACGCCGTCAATCAGCGGTCGAAAGTGATCGAAGTGACCACCGAATTCGAGGTGTTCTCATCGACCGGCGCAAAACTGGGGCACGTCCGTCAAATCGGCCAAGGTCGATTCAAGCGTTTCCTCCGGTTCTTCACGTCATTCGACCAGTTCCTAACACATCATCTCGACATCACCGATCGCGACGATGTCGTTGTGCTGCGGATCACGCGGCCAGCCAAGCTGTTCAAGAGTCGAATCGAAGTCTTCGACGGGAACGACGTGTTCCTCGGTCGGGTCGTCCAACGAAACATCTTCGGCAAGATCAACTTCGGCATGTATTCCGCTGACGGGGAACATATCGCCACGCTGAAGGCCGAGAACTGGCGGGCATGGGACTTCCGAGTCGAGCTGTGGAACGGTGCCGAGGTCGCACGCGTCACGAAGACCTGGGAAGGTCTCGCGCGTACCGTCTTGTCCAATGCCGACACGTACGTGGTGCGTATCCATCAACCGCTCAACGAGCCGCTGCGCTCGCTGGTGTGCGCCGTTGCGCTCAGTATCGACCTGGCGCTCAAGCAGGATGCACGGGGTCTCAGCGCCTGAGAATCGTGGTGGCGACTGATTCTAAAGTCAGTCCGGTGTGATGTCGATAACGTCATGTGAGACCACACGACATCTTGCGATCGCGCTCGGCGATCATGATCGCCGCAGGCGCGGTGCTATTGGTGCCGTACATGGTGTTCGCTGGTCAAGCCGTCGGCGAGGTGTATTGGGACGTGTGCCTCGGCCTGATCCTGACCGTCGCCGCTGTTGCTGCCTGGCGGCTTCCGAACAATCGTGGTGCCTGGCTGCTGATTGTCGCCGGACAGATATGTTTCCTCGTTGGCGACATCTGTTGGACCTTGATTGCTCACGTCTGGTACACGGAGGCCTACCCCAACGTTGGCGACGTCTTCTACGTTGGCGGGTACATACCAATTGCGCTCGGACTCATCCTGTTGTCGAGTGCACAACACGATCGACGCGATCTTGGCGGCGTGATCGACGGACTGATCGTCGCCGTAGGTTCCGGAGTATTGCTGTGGGTGTTCTTCATGGGGCCAGCGGTACTCGACACATCGGTCGGACTAGGGGAGCGGGTGATCAACACCGGCTACTCCGCTGGCGACCTGTTGCTGATCGCGATGGGTGCACAGTTGGCTGTTCGACTCAAGAAGTCGGCCCCGACGTTGATGCTGGCCGGTGCCCTCTTCACCCTCCTCGGAGCCGATCTGTGGTACGCCTACCTCGCCGCCTACGGCGATTACCTACCTGGACATCCAGTCGACGTCTTGTGGTGGGTGAGCTACGTGCTGATCGCTGGCCTCGTCGTCAATGCCCGTGTCGGCGAAATCTCGACACCGATCACCGGATCGGCTCGACCACGACTTACGGCGACCCGGATCGCGGTGCTGGCAGTCGTGACCGTGGCAGCGCCGCTGACGATCGCGGCCCGGGCGATGTCAGGCGCGTCGCTCGAACTTCCAGCGCTGCTTGGTGGATCGATTGTGCTCTTCGCGTTGGTGGTTGTCCGCCTGACGTTCGTTGCCATGCAACTGGAGTCGAGCCGCGGCGCACTTGTCCACGAGGCGACACACGACTCACTCACAGGTCTCGGCAACCGGACGCTGTACGGCAGGCAGGTGCGCGATGCACTGTTGGCTACGCCGACCACCGGCGTCCGTACGGCGGTGCTGTGCATCGACCTCGACGACTTCAAGATGGTCAACGACAGCCT
>JANMTV010000267.1:0-3848 GCA_031390905.1 Ilumatobacteraceae bacterium
CTGGCGTTCACAACCGTCGCGATCGAGCCGGCGGCCGGTGGCGACGGAATCGTTGCCGGCGATTCGAGCAGGAAAGCAACGACGTTCGCCCCGCCGATCGCAGTCCTGCTCGTGTTGTTGCTGCTGCTCTTCGGTTTGCTCGCCAGGAGGGCCCGCCGTCGGCATCGCTCAGCATTCATCACGCCCGATTACGTGCTCGTCCCCCCAGCCGCGCTGGCACCGATCCCCGAACGACAGCGGACATGAGACGTCGAGCGCGTCGCCTGACGCGGGCGATGGTGTTGGGTGCACTGGCGACGGTCGGCCTGCCCACGCCTGGACTGGCGTCGTCGTCGTCGTTCAGTGCTCCCAGTGTCGAACTCGACCGCTATGAGTTCAAGCCAGATGATGTCGTGATCCTGACGATCGCCGGGTTCCAGGCCAGAGCGGTCACCGTCACGGTCTGCGGTAACGATGGTCGGCGCGGTTCGGCCGATTGCAACATGACCGCAAGCGAAGGAGTCGGACTCGACGGCAACGGTGGATCGCAACTCGTCCAAATGCCAATTGCCGCGCCTCCCGTCGCGTGCCCGTGCATCATTCGAGCGTCGAGCCAGAACAACGACGAGATCGCGGTCGCGGCGATCACCCTGATCGGCCACCCGGTTGACTTGGTCGTCGGTGGGTCAACCCCCACCCAGACGCTCGTAGCGTCGATCGTCGCCGAGCGAGCAAGCACAGGCGTGCTCGGCTGGTTGCGATCGAGCCTTGGTGCGGCGACGACGTACGACGTCGCCGTGACGGTGAGGAATAGCTCGACCGTCGCCGTCGGGAAAATTGCGATCGACGCCACGGTTGGTCGCGGCGACGGCGACATCCAGCGAACGCTCGTGATCGAGCCACCTGCTGAGATCGGACCGGGCGAATCGTGGGAGCAAGTCGTTCGAGCCGAACTCCCAGCACCGGTGTACGGCAATGCCGAGTGGCGTGTCGACGTCTCGAGTGAAGGCCCGACCGTCACCGCCGCTGATGCCACTTCGCATCTGCCCGGCCTGCTGATTGTGCTCGTCGTCGTGCTCGTTCTCGATGTCATCGTGTTGGCGGTCCGGCTCGTGACGCGCCGCCGACGGATGCGGCCCGACCACGAGTATGCGCCAGGCGCGGAAGTCGAACTCGTCAAGGATCACCCACCAGTCCTCGTCGGGTGAGGGAAGTACGCACGGCATCTCGGCTGACCGACCGGATGGTCGCCGGCGCGTGATACGTCGCTCGGGCCGCATCGGGTGCGCGTTTCGGTTACCCAGAGTTGACGCAGCCGCGATTCGTTGCCCCCGGGCAAAGCAGCCCGGGAGCTAACGACGCTGTGACACGAACACCCCCGACGTGGTGAAGTCGCCGATCCAGCGGCGGTGTGCCAACCGAGTGATCGATGTCTGCTCAACGGTCCCGTCAAACCGGAGGTAGAAGTGGTCGTCACCGGGTCTCGGCGCACAGCCCGTGTTCGTGGCAACTGCCAGGACGTGACCGGCATGGTCCAGGCGAATCAGCGCAGTGGCTGGCACGATGATCGATACAACGGGCCGTGAGTCACCACGCACATCAGTCGGCTTCGCCGAACCCGACTCACGAACAGCGCGGTCACACCCCGCCCGCTCGATCAACTGTGCTGGTGGTCGACCACCCGCTCCTCTTGATGCGTCGGATCCGTTGGCCCCAATCACTAGGGCCATCAAGCTCACAGCGAGACCCGCGACTGCACGGCCGATCCATCTCCTGATCGTCAGATCACGCGGCGCGGCGCACGTTGTCATACCGCTGTAACGTCCGGTGTAGCCGCCGACGCGCCACTACGCCAGGGTGAAAAGCCTCGGATTCGGCCATTGCGAACCGGAATTGGACCGGTAGCATTGATGGTCGGTCTGTGCGCAGATCACCGCTAAATCTGTAGTGCAGGGCATCCGTCCTGCCGTTTCGAGGAGAATACCCCTGGCAAAGACCAAAGAAGACGCAATCGTGCTCGAAGGCACGATCGTCGAGTCGCTTCCGAATGCAATGTTCCGCGTCGAACTGGAAAACGGCCACAAAGTGTTGGCTCACATCTCCGGCAAGATGCGGATGCACTACATCCGCATTCTTCCTGGCGACAAAGTGCAGGTGGAACTCACCCCTTACGACCTCACTCGGGGCCGTATCACGTATCGATACAAGTAAGAGAGCAGTCGTGAAGGTCCGACCGAGCGTCAAGAAAATGTGCGAAAAATGCCACGTGATTCGTCGGCATGGTCGCGTTCAAGTCATCTGTGAAAACCCGCGCCACAAGCAGCGGCAGGGATAAAGGGAACCGGAGAGGTAACGAATTCATGGCACGTATCGCCGGCGTAGACATCCCCCGCGAAAAGCGGTTGGAGATCTCGCTCACCTACATCTTCGGCATTGGGCCGACCACGGCGCAGAAAATGTGCGACGAACTCGGTCTTGACAAGAACGTCAAGGTTTCAGCGTTGACAGAGGACGAGGTCAACAAGATCCGTCAGTACGTCGACGCCAACCTCACGATCGAGGGTGACCTCCGTCGAGACATTCAGAACGACATCAAGCGCAAGATCGAAATCGGCTGCCTCCAGGGCGTCCGTCACCGCAAGGGTCTCCCGGTCCGCGGTCAGCGCACGCACACCAACGCTCGTACTCGGAAGGGTCCGAAGCGCACGGTTGCCAACAAGAAGAAGGCATTGAGGAAGTAAGCCATGGCAAAGGCAAAGCCGGGCGGTCGTCGCCCACGCAAACGCGATCGAAAGAATGTGTCGACTGGCGTCGTGCATATCAAGAGTTCGTTCAACAACACGATCGTCACGATCACCGACACCGCAGGCAACGTCATTTCGTGGGCCTCGTCAGGTGCGGTTGGTTTCAAGGGGAGCCGCAAGAGCACGCCGTTCGCTGCGCAGCTCGCCGCCGAGCGGGCCGCAACCGCAGCGATGGAGCACGGTCTGCGTCGTGTCGAAGTTCAGGTCAAAGGCCCCGGTTCGGGTCGCGATACCGCAGTCCGTTCGATTCAGAACACGGGCATCGAGGTCACGTCGATCAAGGACGTCACTCCGGTTCCGCATAACGGCTGCACCGTGCCCAAGCGCAGGAGAGGCTGAGTCATGGCTCGTTATACCGGACCGAAGGTACGCCTGTCGCGTCGCCTCGGTGTCAACATCTTCGAGAACGAAAAGGGACGCAAAGCGCTTGATCGTCGCCCGTTCCCGCCTGGCGCGCACGGTCGCACCCGTCGCCGCAACGCCGGCAGCGAGTATCTCGCGCAGCTCCAGGAGAAGCAGAAGGCGAAAGCGATCTACGGCTTGCTCGAGCGTCAGTTCCACAAGACCTACGAAGAAGCGCTGCGGCACCAGGGTCCGACAGGTGAGAACCTGTTGATCATGCTCGAGACCCGTCTCGACAATGTGACCTACCGCGCGGGCTGGGCATCGACTCGACCGCAGGCTCGTCAGTTCGTGAACCACGGCCTGGTGTGCATCAACGGCAAGCGCGTCGACATACCGTCGGCCCGCGTGCGCAAGGGTGACGTCGTCACGTTGTCGGGCAAGGCCGCCAACATGATCGTGATTCAGCACAACATTGACGTGCTCGACCGGTCGCTCGTCGGCTGGCTCGAAGCAGGCGACGGTGGCAAGCAAGTCACCGTCCGCAGCCTCCCGCAGCGCGAGCACATCGATGTGCCCGTCCGCGAGTCGCTGATCGTCGAGTTGTACTCCAAGTAATTGATCTAGTCGAACACCGAAGAAAGGAACCGGCAGCACATGCTTGTCATGCAGCGCCCCACCGTCGAGGCAATCGGCGATGAGAGCAACAACCAGCAGCGATTC
>JANMTV010000275.1:0-18740 GCA_031390905.1 Ilumatobacteraceae bacterium
CGCAGTCGACGCAGTTGATGCGTCAACCAGCGTCGGTCAGGAGCAGTGCGACTCGGTGCGCGGCGTCGAGGATCAACGGCTTCAAATGTTCGAGGTGGCCGTCGGTAAGTCTCACTGACGGGCCCTGGGATGCCAATCGCATAGATCGCGGCTCCCGACCGATCTAGAACCGGAGCGGCGATGCCTCGTACGCCCGCATAGCGTTCCTCGAGATTGATCGCAACTCCCTCCGCCAGGGTGCCGACGAGTTCGGCGATCAAACGCGTCGGCGACGTAACTGTGGTTGGCGTGAAGCGTTCCAACGTGCCCAACGCGGCGACCGCCTCCGGTAACGGTTCAGCGAAAAAGGCCAACAGCCCTTTCCCATTGCGGACGCGTGGATCTCGATCGCGGCGCCGACCGGACGCTCGATTCTGATCACTTGATGCGACCCCGATCGCAACACCATGCTGACCGTGTTGCCGTGTCGCGTCGACAGACTGACGGTCTCGCCACACGTCTTCTCGAGCTCGTCAACGAGCGGTTGAATCCGATCGAGTCCCGAGGCTCGAAGAGCACTCTGCCCGAGCAGCGCCAGCATCGGCCCTCACAAGACCCGCGTCACCGAGCCAGGTAACGCAGCCGATCGACTCAGCGGGCTACAAGGACTGGCACGTTCGACTCGCGGAGTACGGCACCGGAAACCGAAGGCGTAAGCAGTCGTTTGAACCAGCTGCGGTCATGTGATCCGATCACGATCACGTCGGCATCATGGTCGATCGCGGCGGTGACGATGGCGTGGGCGGCGTCGCCGGTTTCACCGATTGGCATCGCATCGGACAGGCCTGCGTCAGAGGCGACGTTCTGGGCCGTCCGCGCTGCATCATCGATCGGGCTATGAGCGTCGGGGTCCGATCCACCGGCCGGAGTCTTGATCGCGAATGGAAGCCCTATCACCCCGACGCCCGGCATCGAAACCGGGTAGACCATTCCGTACTGCAGTGCATCATCACCCCACATCATCGGGCCGGAATCAGCGACGTTGAGGACGACGTAGTCGGCCGTATCCCCGAACAGGTGGTGTGCCGTTCTGGCTGCCGCGATGGATGTTTCCGAGTCGTCAACGGCGATCAATACTGTGGTCATGCCGGACGTATTCCCAAGACCGCGGAAAGTGAAACGTCGAACGTCAATCCAGCGCCGAGTCAGACGACAAGCCGAACCACACGGGTGACCGTTCGACAGCACTGAGGGGCAGTGTGGCTGTCGTGTCCAGTCCATCGGGAACTTAAACCCGCGACGAAAGGAACGACCAACAAGAGTTCGGTCAGGCCCTCGTCCTGAACATGCTGTACCCCCCGGGACCGACAAGTGCGGCGGCAACGAACAGCACGATTGGCAAGATGATCTGACCCTGGAATAGTTGGACGATTCCAACGACAACCAAAATGACTGCGACAATCCACAAGATGGTGGAGTTCATAATTTCTCCTATATCCGTATCCCTGTCCGCGTCCGCGGCTCGAGTTGGTCGATACCCCATTGCAATGCAGTCAAACCGTCTGATCCGCCCGTCACGTTGACGGCTCGTCGTCATCAGGACAAGTTTGCGACCAGTCGATCATCATCGGCTTGGCCGCCTGGCCGATTGCCCGGCGTGGAAGTAAACTCCGCCACAGCACCATCGTCGGTCTCGTCGTCTGGGTTGCTTGTCATGAAAACCGTGTGCCTGTCTTGCTGGCGTCGTAAACGCGGCGGCCAACTCCAACTGCGTGGGTCAGGGTTTCGACCGGTCGGTCGAGGGGTACACGCTTGACATGTCCAGACGATTTCATCCCAGCATCCTGCGCCGAATCCGATGGCAGCTGTGGTCATTGCTGGCCTGGAGCCAGCGATACACCGTCGCCTTATGGTGGCGTTCGCTGAAGGGCGAACTCCGTCGCGGTCAGCCCGTTGACTTCCGCCGTGTCCGCACGCTGCTCAAGACGCTCGTCAAAGTGTCGGCTGAGCCTCGGCTGTCAAATGCGCCGCAACTCCGAACGTTGGCACTCGTGGCCGACACGGTCGTCGCCGAATCGGATCAACACTGGCATGAACGTGATCTGCTTGGGCATTTGTTGCGCGGAGTGGACCACGTCAACGAGGTCCAGTTCGTCGATAGCGCGATCCGCAGCGACACTGTTTGAAGTTCGGATCTTGCGTATCCGCGGCTCAGCTCGTGATATCGCTTCAGCCATGCCGGCGTCGATCCGCGCATGGCGGCGAACAAACGTTTACAGACGCAAATCCCCGTTGGCTACGCTGTCATAGTGCGACTGTCAACCGAACAACCCGCCAGGGAGGCATTCGAGCCCCTCGGTCGGTTGGCCCGTCGGCTACTGGCCGTTCCTACCAGCTTGGTCACCGTAAACGACGTCGCAGGTGTGCCGATCACATGCTTCCTCGACGATGATGTCCTCGGGGATCCTGACCAGTGGGAGTCACTCAGCGTCTCGCTCGCCAAGTTGGCGCTGACGAGCAACGATGTGCTTGTGATTCCTGACGCCTACGGTTGGACTTGCCTGGCCAAATCACTCATCGATGTAGTCGGGGACGTCGTCGGGGTGTTCGGCGTGATCGATCGAGACACGCGAGTGTGGACCGATGCCGACCGAACGACCCTGTCCGATCTGAGCAAGTTCGCGATCGCAGAAATCGAGCGACGAGACGCCGTGCGGTTGAGGGCCGCCGACGATCATTCAACTGAACAACTCTTCCAACTCGCCAAGGCACTGACTGCGGCAGCCGGAATCGACGATGTCATGCAACGAACCGGGAGAATCGCCGGCGATCTCGTGGGTGCATCGTACGCAAACGTTGCGATCGTCGATCTAGAAGCGGGCGAGCTTCGATTGCATCATGACTCGTCGCTCCCGAACGATTTGAACAAACGCTGGCCACGCCTCCGGTTGGACACCTCAAGTCCGTTGGGGCGAGCAGTGCTGACGGGGATTCCGATACATGCCGGTAGCTCAGCCGAGATAGCACGAGAGTTTCCCAGCGGGGCGCAGGATGCCGCCGATGCCGGGCTTCAGGCGGTTGCGGCATACCCAACGCGAAGAGGGCATGCGGCGCTTGGCTTTGGCTGGTCGCACCCGGTGATTTTTTCGGATCCATTGCGCCGCCGCCTGGCAACCGTCGCCGAGTTGGTCGGCCTCGGGCTCGAACGCGCCGAGTCCACTGATCGTGACCACCAAGTCGCCGACCGATTGCAGCGCAGCTTGCTTCCGCGCGAGCTGGCAATGATCCCGGGCGTACAAACTGCCACCCTGTACGAGGCAGGTGCGGCGAACCTCCAGGTCGGAGGCGATTGGTACGACATCGTTGCGGCCGGACCGGATCGGTTCGTGGTCGGGATCGGTGACGTGGTCGGCAGGGGTCTGCAGGCGGCGGTGACGATGGGCGAGTTACGACACGCGTTTATTGCACTGGTGTCGCGAATCGGCTCGCTGGGCGAGATCGTCGAGAACCTCGACCACTTCGCGCAGGACGTCGAAGGTGCCAGGCTGAGCACCATGGTCGCCGCCTCGTACGAGCCTTCCAGCGGCAAGCTGGAACTGATTTCGGCTGGCCATATGCCACCGATGGTGCGTCGAGCGAACGGTTCCGTGATCCAACTCCCTGACGGCGGCCGCCCGCTCGGGCTCGGCACACACATTGAGCGATCGACAATGCAAACATCGTTGGGTGTAGGCGATTCGCTCTGGTTATATACCGACGGTCTCGTTGAACGGCGCGGTGAATCAATCGACGTCGGGCTGGAACGATTGCGCAAGGCGATCGACCGCTCAACGGAAACCGACGGTACTGCAGCCCTGCGCGAGGTCTACGAGTCCCTCGGTCGGCCTGTGCTCGATGACGTTGCTGTGATCGTGCTCACGCGTTGATACCGTCGAAACCAGCGGATTCGTCATCATGCGCACGGCTACCGGCCGCGACCGCGGGTGGTGGACGATAGCGTCGTCATCGTGACCGACCAAGCGCCGCCTTTGCTGAAGATCGAGGTCATCGATGGCGGGTTGCGTCTCACAGGTGAGATCGATGCGAGTACGATCGATTCGCTGTCAAGGTACCTGAATCCGCTGCCCGGTGCCGCCGGCGACATTGCGATTGATCTGAACAACGTCGGCTTCATCGATTCGAGCGGTCTCCGCTCACTGATCGACGCACATCAGCGTGCCGCAGGCCTCGGTCGACGCGTGATCATGACAGAGCCCTCGTCAGTCGTCCGCCGACTTTTCGAGATTTCCGGGCTGTCTGACTATCTCTATTTTGCCTGAGCGTCGTAGGGGCTAGCGGATTAGGCGACATTCTCCGTGCGGAAGTCGCTAGTTCGCCTGCTGCGCAGTCGAAATAGCGCACCGTAACGATTGGTCGCCTCGCCTATCGGCTCGGCTCCTTAACCGTTGATGGCAGAGGTCTCAACCGCGTGCTTCACCAACTGAATGGCTGACTCCCCGACGGCGTAGGAGTCGACGACTGCCGTCAAGATTGTGATCGCCAGTTGATCCGGCTGAACATTCACCCGATCGCCCGACTCGAGCGAGAGGTCAACCGACACGGAGGCCGTTCCGATCGTAAAGCTGGCGAGTGCGCGGTCACCACGGTGGCCGGCAATCAACAACGAGAAAACCTCGGAAACCGCCAACTTGAAATCATCGATCTCGTCGATCGAGAAGCCTGCGTCGACTCCGAGCGATGCGGTTACGACTCGCAGCATCGACGCAAACCGCGCACTCAAGGGGACGACGACGTCGACACGATCATCGTTCGACTCCGAGTCGCTCACCACGGCAACATTACCGCCATGTTGATCGACATTGATGATCATGGACCCGGTGTGCCCGTTCCAGTCGGCCCCGAAACATCAATGCTCAATCCAACAGCATCAAATGGTCGGTCAACCCACTGATCTCGACAACGCGCCGGAACGCCGGTTGCGGATTGGTGATCACAAGTCTCTTGTTCGACTCGGTTGCTTGCACAGCGGCGTCAACCAGCACACGCAGTCCGCTCGAATCCATGAACGTCACTCCGGCGACATTCACGACGACGACGTCAACCTGCGGTAGTTGTGACAACGCTAACGCCAACCCCGGTGCCGAGTAGGCGTCGATCTCGCCCTCGATAGTCCATCCGTCGGCGTTGACGTCGATGGCGAGACTTGCACCTTGATCAGACATGTCGGCAATCTAGTCGTCATACTCGTTGTCACCCCCACCTTGGATCGCCAGTGACAGCGCCAATCGATGTCTCAGGCGTCCTCGGACTCGAGGGTTGATGCCCCGTGGCGCATCAGTTCCATCGAACGACGCAGCAACCTCGACACATGCATCTGTGAGATCCCAACCAGATCAGCAATTTCCGCCTGCGAACGGTCTTCGAAGAAACGTAGTCGGACGATCTCACGTTCCCGTTCCGGAAGACGAACGAGCAACTGTTCGACCATATGACTGTCGACCGCGTTCGAAAACCCTGGCTCCTCAGTCGCCATCGATGACAATCTGTCAGTCGACGCGAAGCCTGCTTCAGTGGCGTTGTCCAACGAGCCGACTTCGTAAGCCGCAGTGGCAGCCAAACCGCGTAGTACGTCATCACGATCGAGCTTCAAATGTTCGCTGATCTCATCAAGCGTTGGCGTACGACCATTCCGCTGAGCGAGCGCGTCAACGGCCCCGCGCACCAGTAGGTGCAGTTCCTTTCCAGAGCGGGGCACCCGCACCACCCAGGTGTGATCGCGGAGGTAACGCTTCAGCTCGCCCTCGATCGTGGTCCCGGCAAACGAAGCGAACGCAACGCCATACGCTGGATCGAAGCGATCGACAGCCTTGACGAGCCCAATCATTGCCGCTTGCCGAATGTCGTCGTTGGTTCCCGACCGCCCGTACCGCTTGGCGATATGCGCCGCGAGTCCCATATATCGCTCGACAAGTTCGTTCCGTTGGACTCGATCGCGCGACACCGCATACGCTCTGAACAGCGCAAGTTCTTGCTCCGGTTGCTCGGGTTCCACGAGCATCACGTCATCTCCCGCAGATCGTGCGGCCACGCCTTCGGGCGACCGACAATCGAGTTCAACACGACTGGACGACTCGGAAGCGAGCCGTGACAACGACGGCGACGGTGCCAGCCTCGATCGTCAGCTCGTCCGACAGCGAGTCGACAATCGACAACCCGCGACCTCGCAAGGCACTCGGATCGGCCACACGCCGATTGGCCCGGTCAGGAGGAATCGAACCACCCGTTTGATTCGTAATTGACAAAGTCACGAAATCGTTGTCAACGCTCACCAGGCAGAGCTGGTACGAACTCCCGGGCGACGCCTGAATCGCGTTGGATGCCAACTCGCTGACAATCAGCGAGGCTCGCTCAAGCGTGTCGTTGTCGGCTTGGTGTTGAGTCAACCAATCGGCGACGTCGCGCCTAGCAGAACGTAACGTGACTGCGTCGCCGGCGTAGTCGCGATTGAGCGCTGCGGACTCGTGCGACATCGTATTCATAGTGCGTTCACCACGCGTGACATCAAGGGATCGATCGACGTCGGGTCCGAGGAGTTCCGAATATCGACGATATTACTCAGGGCGTTGGCCGGCAGTGTCACCTAGATGCGCCTCGGATCTCCTTCGGGTCGACTCGATCGTCGATTCGGAGCATGAGATACCCACCCTCGTTCGCAGATAAACCCGAAAATTGCTCGTCAAACCCAGGAATCAGACCCCAGGAACCACACCCAAAAATCAGACGTGGTCAACGAGCGCCGCGGAGAGCTGGTCCGAGGCACCCGCTCGCATCGTCGTGTGCACGAGCTCGGCACCGGCGAACCGGCGTGCCTCGCTGACGAGCTGATCGAGATCAACATCGATCGCCAACGCCACGACGGTCACGGTGTTGGTCCGAACGGCATTCTTGAACCAATCGACCCAGTCGTCCGGGATCCCCGTATCGATCACTTTGGCGCTCAGCACTCCGACACCGGCACCGACGCCCAACCCGGCCAGCCATCCGACGGGACCTCCGATCAACAGGCCGAGGAGCCCGGTCCAGAGTGCTCCCGTCATGGCTGCGCCCGCCGGTTGAAGATCGGTCGTCTCTCGAATCCGCACCACATCGTGTTCGTCTTTCACTACGACCACTGCGTCTCGCAACGAAAGGTGCCCCCGGCTGGCCAGTCCCTTGAGGGCAACCAGGAACTCCTGGGCCCGAAAGCCGTCGTCGAAGGAAATCCCGAAGAGTGCCTCAGCTCGGGCATCGAGTCGTGTTTCGGTCATGCACACTTGATTCCCCGATATAGCCACGTACAAACCTCACGGATTCCGAACCGGTCGATCGGACGCCGGTTTGATTCGATCGCATTCCGGGTACCACTAGTCATGCTGTACACCGTCCTCATCATCCTTGCCATCATCGCTCTCGGAATGTTCATTCTCGGCAGGAGGTAACCAAGGCCAGCCGTGGCACAACTCACCTCCTCCACGCTTCCCGCTGACGGCGGAATCGCCAACTCCCGCCGTGATCCGGGACGGACAGTCGTCAAAAGCGCGCTTGAACTCGAACGGCTTTCGGTCGGCGCCCTGTTGGTCGAACTCCGTGAACGCGGCATCGCCGATGTCGCTCAAGTCGACCTCGGCATTCTGGAACCGGACGGCAGGTTCTCGTTTCTGGTGGAGACCGGTGGCGGGGACCGCCCCGACGGTCCTCGGCTCTAACGCTCACGCGGCCGTTTGGTCGACACTCGATCTGGGGATGCCCAAGACATGTCAAACATCGAAGCGGAAAATGAGCCCCGCACGCAGAGCGCGTCCGAAGATCCATCTGACCACACCACGCTTGTCGAGATCATCGACGGATACCGAGAAAGCGGATTCGATTCCGACTTTTCAGCACTCCGGGGCGCAACGATTCGCTGTGACTCGTGCGGAACTGAGATCGCAGCAAGCGAGTTCGTGATCCAAAGCCTTCGACGTATGGAGGGTGCCTCTGATCCCGACGACATGCTGGCAGTGATTGCAACGTGCTGTCCGATCTGCAACGCCGACGGAACCCTGATCCTTGGCTACGGACCGATGGCTTCGGGCGACGATGTCGATGTCGCTACCGCAATGGCGGACGGTCGCCAGGACGGCCCGCTCGCGGCTCACTCGAGCCCCGCCGATGACCAGCCGAGTGCTGGCTCGTCGGTACAAGGCCAGATGGTAGACGGCGAGATCATGGACCGTGCCGACTTGACCAACGGCGAGGGACATCAGACACTCTGACGGTCGAACTGCGCCGGTGCGCTTGGCCGACTTGACTTCGGTTCGATGTTTGTAGATCTCGCTCGTTGGGAATACAGGCGGGCAGGGCACACGTCCTGCGTGTTACGAAGAAAGGAATCACGACCATGAAAATCATCACCAACGAATCTGACGGGGTTGTCGCGCAGCCAGGCGAAGCAGTTCCACAACGGCAGGCGGTTGTAGCCGCACCGGTTGTTGCCAGCCCAGTCGTCCAACCACCACAGTACGTGCAGGTCGCCGGCACTGCCGACAACGTCCACGTCGGCACTGATGCCGCCGAGCATGTGTTGGTGTCCAGCCAACGTCAGCGATTCAGTATGGCGGGAATTGTCAGCGCCTTCGCCGGTGCTGCGATCCTGATCATCGGACTGGTCGCGCTGGCTCGCGGCGACTTCGACAGCACGGTCAACGAACCCGTGTTCGAGGTCGCCGGCTTCAACCACACTCAACTCCTGAGCATGATCGAAATCGGTCTCGGGGCGCTCCTCCTGATTGCCGGGATGGCCAACTCGATGGCTGGAATGCGAGTCCTTGGAGGTGCCGCGGTGATCGGATCGATCGTGGCTCTCGTTGAGCCAAACGCACTCGGTGGCGAACTCCAAATTGAAAGCGGACATGCGTGGCTGATCCTGCTGCTTGGTGCCGCGACGTTGATCGCCGCAGCCGCCCTGCCGACAATCGAACGACAGTCGCGTCGGGTGTCGACACATCACCAGGCCGATCGAAACGACTACGTCGCCTAGTCCTCGTCGCCTAGTCCTCGACGTCGGGAGTGACCGCGGGCGGTTGCTCTCGACGTCGTGCTGCGTTCATGGACTGGATTTAGCGGTCATCACAGTTGGCTTTGAGATTGGCGAGCACCGTGTCGGCGATCTCTTGAATCGCCTCGACCTGAGACTCCTCGAGCAGATCGATGAAGAACTTGCGAACAGTCGCTACATGACCGGGCGCGGCGGCTTCGATTGCTCGACGGCCTTCGTCGGTGATCACCACGAACGCTCCCCGCTTGTCGGTTGGACAGCTCGCGCGAGTCACGAGACCCCGCTCGATCATTCGGCTGACATGGTGTGAGACCCGACTCTTCTCCCACCCGAGTTGGCGACTGAACTCCACAACCCGCATCCGCCCATCAGGGTCGTCGGTGAGCCCGGCCAGCACCGTGTAGTCCTGGTATGAGAGGCCGCTGCCACTCAGCGCTTGACCGAGCCGGGCTGTGAGTTGCAACTGCATCAGCGAGAGGGCCTTCCATGCCTCCCGCTCCGCATCACTGAGCCAGCGTGGCTCACCCGAGGGCTCGTTCACATTGTTCATCGCATTCTTGATCCTAGTTGGGAATAGTTGATCTGTCATCTATGTTGTAGAGGTAGTTGATATCTCAACAATCAGTCACCCCCATACATCCACGAGGAGCACATCATGAGCACCACCCACGCTGCCACACACGCCGCCACACCGTCTAGCACCGCAACGGGCACGTACACCATCGACCCGACACACAGCCGAGTCGGATTCGTCGCCCGCCACGCCATGATTACCAAGGTCCGAGGCACGTTCAACGAGTTCGCAGGCGCCGGCTACTTCAACGCTGAGAACCCAGCGGAATCGAACTTGGCCCTCACGATCGAGGTCGCCAGCGTCGACACTCGCAATGCCGACCGTGATGCCCACCTCCGCAACAACGACTTCTTCGATGCCCCGACCTTCCCGCATATCACGTTCGTCTCGACTTCGGTCGAGTCAATCGACGCCGACAGCGTCAAGGTGACCGGCGATCTGACGATCAAGGGCGTCACGCTGCCCGTAACGGTCGACTTCGAAGTCGTCGGCACAGCCACCGACCCGTTCGGAAACAACCGGCTCGGGCTCGAAGGTAGCGCCGTGATCAACCGCAAGGATTGGGGCATCAGCTTCAACGCCGCGCTCGATGCCGGCGGTGTGCTGGTCTCGGAGAAGGTCACACTCGAGTTCGAAGTCTCAGCGATCAAGAGCATCGAAGCCGCCTGACCTGATCGACGGTGACCGATCGGTGACCAGATCGAACGGGACCTGATCGAACATGAAAGGATTGTCAGCAATGACTTCCAACAACATGCCAGCAGCGTTCATCGGGCACGGCAGCCCGATGAACGCGTTGGAACACAACCGGCACACGGAGGCCTGGCACGCGTTCGCACAGTCAGCCCCGAAGCCGCGCGCGATCGTCGCGATATCAGCCCACTGGTACATCAACGCGACCGCCGTCACAGCAATGCAGAAGCCGCGAACGATCCATGACTTCTACGGCTTTCCGGACGAACTGTTTGCGTTCGAGTACGCCGCTGCTGGAGCTCCGGACCTCGCCGATGAAATCGCCGAAGTGGTCAAGCCGACCTGGGTCGGAATGGACAACGACAGTTGGGGCCTTGACCACGGAACCTGGTCAGTGCTCGCCCACATGTATCCGGAAGCCGATGTGCCCGTGATCCAACTCTCGATCAACGGCAACGAATCGTTCGACTACCACGTCGCCCTCGGCGCAGCATTGGCACCGCTGCGCGACGAGGGGATCCTGTTCATCGGCAGTGGCAATGTGGTCCACAATCTGCGTCGGATCGACTGGTCGAAGCCAGAGGGCGGGTTCGACTGGGCGCAACGATTTGACGACGCCGCCCGCGAATTGATGACGAACTCGCCAGGCGAGATCGCCAAGCTTGAACAGCATCCGGACTACCAGATGGCCTCGCCGACGCCGGATCACTTCTTGCCGTTGCTCTACATCGCAGGTCTTGCCGCAACTGCAGACGCGACCACCGACATGTTCGTCGGGGGTTGCGCAATGGGTTCGCTGTCAATGGCCAGCTACGCCCTCGCTGCCTGATGCGGAAACCTGTTGTCATGTCGGCACCGGTCATCACGGAACAGAAATGACGACATGACCGGGAGCGTGCGACACCCTCGGTCAGCCAAGTTCTGCTGGCGTGCGACCGTGGTTGTTGCCATCACCGCCAGCGCGGCACTCGCCCCAGGTGGGGGTGCCGCTGGAAACCCGGGTGCCGCCGGAAACCCGGGTGCCGCCGGACCGCTATCACGGTTCGTGCCGGTTGGCCCGCTGCGGCTAGCCGATACCCGTCAAACACCGTGCGGGTGCACGGACACCGGCACCCTCTTGATCCCGGTTGTCGACCGTGACGGTGTACCCGACGGTGCCGTCGCGGTTGTCATCACACTGACGGCGACGCAGACCGAGTCACCTGGGTTCCTCACGGCGTTCCCTACCGGAACGGTTCAACCGCCGACGTCGAACGTCAATACTCGCCCGGATGCAACCGTTGCCAACTCGGCGATCGTGCCGATCGGCGACGACGGTTCGATCAGTGTGTTTCGGAGTGCGCCAACCGAGGTCGTCGTCGACATCACCGGTGTGTTCGTCGCCGCCAACTCCTCCAACTCCTCGCGAGCGGGGCGATTCACCCCGACGAGCCCACGTCGGCTGCTCGACACCAGACTGGCCGGGCCGGTCGGCGCTCTGGAACCCGGCGCAACGGTGACCGTGCCCTTGCCGACCGACTTGCCAATCGACGCGCTGGCGATGGCAATCAACCTCACCAGCGTCAACGACGTGTCGCCTGGGTTCCTCGTCGCCTATCCGACGGGCACCGAGCGGCCGCTGACATCGAACCTGAACACGAACGGAATCGGCAAGGCGATTGCCGTCTCCGTGATTGTGCCGGTCAGTGCCGACGGTTTCACGATCTATTCGCTGGCAGGCGGAGACGTGATCGTCGACATGCTCGGATGGTTCACAGGGCCGAGCGCCAGCGACTCGACCGATGGCATGTTTCGATCGTTATCCGCGACCCGGCTGCTCGACACGCGGGACATGCGTCCGCGATTGTGGCCTGGAGGAACGATCGAGGTCGCCAACCCGGTCGCCGGCGCCAGTGCGCTCGTCACCAACGTCACCGCCACCCAGTCCGACCGCGCTGGGTTCGTCACGGCGTATCCAGCAGGCACGCTTCGATCGGAGACATCGTCGCTGAATCCGGCTTCCCACAATCACACCCTCGCCAACCTGACGATCACACAGGTCGCAGATCGGGGTTTGGCGTTCTACGGACTTGGCGGGACTGATCTCGTCGTCGACCTCACGGGATACTTCACCGGGACACCGGTTGCATCGACGCTTCCGGTGCCGAACAATACACCGCACCCCGCACGCGTCCTCCTCGTTGGCGATTCGACATTGGCCGTGCTCTCCGTATACCCGTACACGCGCGCCGCGTTGCAAGAGTTCGACCCGATCGTCGACGCCGCTCCCTGCCGTCGGCTGCTCAGGCCGTCATGTCTCAGTAACACCACAGGACTGATCCCGAACACCGCCGTCGAAGGAATCACGGAAACGGCAGGATCGATCGACATGCTGGTCGTCAAGACCGGATACAACGACTGGTTCAGCGACTTTCCGAAGGAATTCGATGCCGTTGTCAACGCAGCGCGAGCGAAGGGTGCGCACACGATCATCTGGCTGAGCTACAACATCGGCAGCCACAGCCGGACTTCATCGCTGGCTTACCACGAGAACAACATCGATCTGTTCCAACTGGTACAGCTACCGCGGTACTCCGATGTGTTGCTGGCCGATTGGCAGGCGTACAGCGCCGACGGGAACGGCTGGTTTGCTGCCGACGGCATCCACCTCGGACCGTCGGGTGGATACGCGGTCGCCGACTACGTCAGCCGCTGGGTCGCCTTTGTCGAACACAAATCGTGCCCGCAACCGTGGACGGTCGGCGGCGTGGTTCCTGACCCGTGCCCCAACCCTGACGTGATCGGTCCCGTGCAGGACATCCGGTCGCTTTACGAGCCTTAGGGGTCTAGCGGATAGGTGGGGATTCTCCGTGCTGGAGTCTTCATTTCGCCGGCTGCGCCGTCGAAATAGCGCACCGTAACGATTGGTCGCCTCGCCTCCCGGCTCGGCTCCTCACTGACCAACGTCTGAACGGAGTTCGTCGATCCAGTCATCGGCGGCCCGCCAACGTTCATCGGCGTGCGCACGGGCATCGTGAGCCAAGTCGTCGGCGCGTGGCCACGACCCGAAGAATTTCACGGAACCCTGCTTGGCGTGCAGCGCTCGCATCGCGTCTGCAAGGAGGTCATCGGCCACGTGACCTTCGGCGAAGATGATGAAGCAGTAGTCACCGAGACCACCATGTTTCGTCGGTCGCGAAATCAGGTTCGACAAGTTGAGCCGCCGGGCAGCGAACTCCTGCAGAATCGAAATCAGGCTGCCCGGCTCGTCGGCGCGCTGGTAGATCACCAGCGCTGTGCGGTCATGACCGGTCGGAGCGGGCGTCCCGCTGCGGGCCACCACGACGAAGCGGGTTTGATTGCCATCGTGGTCCTCGATGTCATCGGCGAGCACGTCCAAGCCGTATAGCTCGGCGGCGACACGCGGACAGATCGCTGCCAGATGCGAAGCCGGATCGTCGCTGACTGCCTGCGCCGCACCGGCTGTCGACGACGCGGTGCGCATCTGAGCGTGAGGAACTGTCTCACGAACGAATCGATGGCATTGGGCGGTAGCGATCGGGATCGAAAGAATCTCTCGGACCTGATCGAGAACCGTGCCAGGGCGAGCAGCGAGACATAGGTGAATGTCGAGCACGACCTCGCGCGTGATCAACAACTGGTGGTCGAAGGCGAGTGCATCGAGCGTGAAATTGACCATGCCTTCGATCGAGTTTTCGATCGGCACGAAACCGAGGTCCAACTCGCCACTCGTCACCGCATCGAGTACGTCAGGGACCGTTCGGTACGCGACGAGTTCACCGACTGTGAGGTCACGCTGCGTGCGCAGAGCCTGCTCACAAAACGTCCCGAACGGACCAAGAAACCCAACCCGTCGCACAGCTCGATCACGAGGGTCGTCGTCGGGAGAGTTCATGCGAGATCAGACTAGAGGGAGACGAGCTGGGTGAAGGTCCCGGATTCGACTGACACCCCGGCGGCGAGGGAAGCGCCAGCGACGAGCCGCACGGAGGGAGCAGCCAAAGCGAAGCGGAGGCCAGTCCCGACCACCAAGCGAGGCCAGTCCCGACCACCAGGTGAGGCAATCCGTTCCGCGTTCTGGCACGATGCAGGGATGGACGAGGCCACACTTCGATCGTTGATCGATTCGATCAGATCTGGCGAGGTTTCGGCTGATGCCGCTGTTGCCACGCTACGTCGGCTGCCCTTCGCCGACGTTGGCGATGCACTAGTAGACCATCACCGAACTCTCCGACAGGGCGCGCCAGAAGCCGTGTATGGACCTGGCAAGTCCCCCGAACAGTGTGTACGAATCGTCGAGGAGATGCTGACCAACGGGCTTGGTCCGGTGCTGCTCACGCGGGCCTCGGCTGCACAAGTCGAAGCGGTTCTCGCCGCGCACGGACCTGCCGAACACAAGGCCGGTTGCGTGTTGTGGCGCCGACCGGAGGCACGAACCGACTGCCGAATCCTCGTGGTGACCGCTGGAACCGCCGACATTCCAGTCGCCGAGGAGGCAGCATTCACGCTGGCGGCCCATGGGTTGGTCGCCGACCAACTCCATGACGTCGGGGTTGCCGGCCTCCATCGCCTGCTGGCACACCTCGATCGGGTCACGTCGGCTGATGCAATCATCGTGATTGCCGGCATGGAAGGTGCTCTCGCAAGCGTGATCGGAGGGTTGACGGCATGCCCGGTCGTCGCAGTTCCAACGTCGATCGGGTACGGCGCCGCGCTCGAGGGCGTCACTGCGCTGCTGGCGATGCATGCCTCATGCGCGAGCGGTGTCACGGTTGTTGGAATTGACAACGGCTTTGGTGCCGCTGTGGCAGTGGCGCGAATGAAGCGCATATGACCCGCACCGTGTGGTTCAACTGTTGCGCCGGCGTCGCTGGTGACATGTTGCTGGCGTCGCTGATCGACGCCGGTGCCGACAGGCTGGCAGTCATGGACGCCTGGGGAGCGCTCGGTGTCGATGGCTTCGCGGCGACCTGGGAACGGGTTCAACGCTGCGGGGTCTCGTCGTTGTGGACCAACCTGGCGATCGACGATCATCACGATCAGCATGATCAGCATGATCAGCATCATGAGCATCGACGGGCAGCTGACGTGATCGCGCTGATTCAGTCGGCGGATCTCCCAGACCGCGTGCGCGATGACGCCGTGAACGTGTATCGAGCGTTGGCCGAGGTGGAAGGCGCGATCCATGGAGTTGACGCCGACGACGTCGAGCTTCACGAGGTCGGTGCGCTCGACTCGATCCTTGATGTCGTCGGCGTGTGCGCCGCGTTGGCCTCACTCGACATCAGTCGAGTCACGTATAGCCCGATTGCCGTCGGACACGGCACCGTAGCGACGGCTCATGGACAACTGCCGAATCCAGTGCCGGCAGTCACGCGGCTACTCGCTGGCGCGAATGCTTCGACCACAGGTCTCGATACGACGATGGAGCTGTCGACCCCGACCGGTGTGGCGCTGCTCACCGTGCTAGGAGACTCATGTGGACCTATGCCATCGCTGACCCTCATCGCCACCGGCTTTGGGGCGGGAACGGCTGATCCTCAAGGTCGTCCGAACGTTGTCCAAGCGATCATCGGCGAAACAACCACATCCGGATCGACCGTTGGCGGCCAGTCCGCCCATCTGTTGGCAGCCAACGTCGATGACGTGACTGGCGAAGTGCTTGCCCACGCGATAACCACGTTGATCCTCGCTGGTGCCCACGATGCATGGGCGACACCGATCGTGATGAAGAAAGGCCGACCTGCCCACACGGTCAACGCGCTGTGCGACGACGCCTCGCTCGACGCGATTCGTGCCGTGTTGATTTCCGAAACCGGAACGCTTGGCGTTCGGGCGACGCAGGTCACCAGATGGCCGCAGCCGCGAACGGACCGGACGGTCGAGATCGACGGCCACACGATCCGAATCAAAGTCAGCAGCGACCGAGTCAAGGTCGAACACGACGATGCCCTCGCCGCGTCGGCCGCACTTGGCCGCCCGCTGCGAGATCTACTCGCCCAGGCCGAGCATCTTGGCCAAGCCAACGGCGACTGAGCCGTACCGCATCTGGTTCGAGGACGATGTATGGTTCCGCCATGCAGGAATTTTCGTCGATCAGCGTCTCCTCCTATGAAGCCGGTTCGCTGGCAGATCAACTCACAGAAAGGTCTTCCGACGGGTGGAACGTGGTGTCCATCGTGCCGACCGGCAACACAATTACGGCCTACGTGAGCCGAGCTGCTCGCAGCGTTTCGACACCGATCGTCGATGACCTGCCGACGATCCCAGAACCCGAGGTCGCCAGGCCAGCGGTCGCGGAGCCAGCGGTCGCGGAGCCAGCGGTGCCAGACGCTGCACCGATATTGCCAATGTCGTCGGTCAGCAGCCCGGTCGACGAGCCGGCAGGATGGGCAATCCATCCGGAAGCGGTGAGCGACACAATCGCAACAAGTGTCACTGAAGTCGCGGCCACGGTCGAACCTGCTCCGGCCGAGCAGGCACCCGCGTCCGCCGCTGGCGCTCCGGCTGGTTGGTACTCAGACCCATCGTCGCGCTTCGAGTTGCGTTACTGGGACGGCAACCAATGGACCGAGCACGTCTCGCGCACCGGACAGCAGTACACCGACCCACCTGTCGCCTGACACTCCCAGAGCGGCGGTAGGTTCGGGGGATGCGCGCCACCTCGATCGGTCACGCAGGACTCCTGGTCGAAACCCACGCCGGGTCGATCCTGTGTGACCCCTGGTTCGTGCCAGCCTTCTTCGGATCATGGTTTGTCTTTCCGCGCAATGATCAGCTCAGCGACGATTTACTCGATCGAATCGAGCGGGCCGACTTCCTCTACTTGACCCACTTGCATGCCGATCACCACGATCAGCCATGGCTTCGCCAACACCTTCGACGTGAGATTCCGATTCTCCTGCCGGGCTACCCGACGCGCGAGCAGGAACGCACGCTTGGCCGACTCGGCTTTACCAACTTCATCCGCACGGTCAACGGCAAGGAAGCCGAAATTGCCCCCGGTCTGACGGTTGCGATTCACACAGAGACTTCAATCACCGACGGCCCGGGTGGAGACTCGGCGATGGTGATTTCCGACGGCGAAACGCGACTGGTCAACCAGAACGACTGTCGACCATCAGACCTGGACGGATTGTGCGCCCACGGTCCCGTTGACGTGCATTGGCTGCAATACTCCGGGGCGATCTGGTACCCGATGGTGTACGACATGCCGGATGACGAAAAACGACGACTTTGCGAGCTCAAGGTCGAGATGCAATCGGCGCGTGCAATGCGGTACATCGAGGCAATTGACGCACGCGCGGTAGTCCCAAGCGCTGGGCCGCCAGCATTTCTCGACGACGACCTGTTTCACCTCAACGTGATCACGGGCGACGAACTCTCGATCTTCCCTGACCAGCGATCGTTTCTCAGTCGCCTTGACCAGGCAGGGCATAGGGGCGTGCTGGCGATCCCTGGCACCGAGATCGAAATCAGCCCGCACGAGATCAAGGTCCTGCACCCAATCGCTGACGCCGATGTTGCCGCCATCTTCGACGACAAGATGACCTATCTCCGGCGCTATCAGACCGATTGGCAACCCTGGCTGAATGAGATGAAGGCAGGGTTGGGCAAACCGTCGACCGATTTACTCGACATACTCAAGGCTCGGTGGGAACCCTTGCTTCGGATGGCGCCAACAGTCCGCAACGCGATTGGTGCCAACTGTTTGCTTCGAGCCGACGACCTGGCGTTGTTGATCGACTTCCCAAACGCCGAAGTGCGTCTACACGATGGCGAGGATTTCGCGTTCAGTTTCGACATTCCGCGACAACTCGTCGAGACCGTCGTTGCCGACGGGGCTGTCGACTGGTCGAACTCGTTGTTCCTCTCCTGCCGATTCACGGCTTGGCGTCGGGGCGAGTTCAACGAGTATGTCTACAACTTCTTCAAGTCACTCTCCGTCGAACGGATGCGTCGTACCGAAGCGGAAGCGCTCAGCAAGATCAACCCTCCAACCGAAGTCGAACCTGACATCGAACTCGGCGACTACGTCGTGCAACGTCGATGTCCCCACCGCAACGCCGATCTCACCGTGTTCGGAGAGATCGAGAGGGGCACCGACGGTGACGAACTGGTGTGCACCCTGCACGGTTGGCGATTCAACTGTGAATCCGGTCGATGTACCACAAGCGCCGATCACCACTTGAGTATCCGTCGCCGTAGTTGACGGATACTCGCGATCATCAGCCGACGGGAACCGTAGTCGTGGTGGTCGTCGTGGGGGTCGTCGTGGGGGTCGTCGTGGGGGTCGTCGTGGTGGTCGTCGTGGTGGTCGTCGTGGGGGTCGTCGTGGTGGTCGTCGTGGTGGTCGTCGTGGGGGTCGTCGTGGTCGTCGTCGTCGTGGTCGTCGGTGGATCGATCGTGACTATCAGG
>JANMTV010000278.1:0-4273 GCA_031390905.1 Ilumatobacteraceae bacterium
TTGGCAACCACATTGGCAGCGATAGTGGCGGTCCGACGTCGGCCCGCAGCCATACCTCGGTTCGAGTGGACAGACCAATTTCGAAGTTGACAATCGCGCTGCCGCCACACTCTGACACCCTTCCGCCGACTCACCGAGGGGGTGGCGTCACTCGTCGCCAACCTCGTGGAAGGCACCGACGGCCGCTGGTCCTCGGCTGTGCATCCCGAGATCTGCCGGCACGCAACCGGGGGTCCAATGAAACCTCGTTGGACCCCATTGGCAGTCATTGGCAAAGACGTCCATCAAGCCGCCAACACACTGGACCGTGTTAGGCATGAACGCCGAATCAATTCGCCGACCATGTACGTCCCACCGAAGTCGAGCCATCGCGACTCTGTCCCACGATGGTGGATGGGCAGCCGACCTCCTAGATGAACTGATCGGACTCGACCCACCCCAACGACTATGCCAACGTCGCTGTGTAACTCGGCCCGTTCCACGAGAGGAGTCGGCGCGATGCAGGTCCGGTCGTTAGCTCACGCGGGTAACGACTCTGCTCCCACATGGTTACCTTACGGTGGCAGGATCACAGTTTCATGGAAGGTGCCGAAGATACGGAGCCGGGAATCGCATGGGTCTCGGTGCGCGACGACGCCGGAAATGCGATGGTTCTCGACGAAGTAGTCGACAACATCGTGTACGTGCGCGTGACAGATCCAGGTGACCTTCTCGACTCGCCGATCCCGATTCGCAAGGACCAGTCCATCTCGACCACCACAGCGATTGCCTTCATTGGCCTGCACAGCTCAGGTGTGACTGGTGCCAACGACATGATGTTTCCGATCCGCGTCGTTCCAGACGGTCGCGGGCCGGGCGTCGTGTTCGGCCGCACACTTGCATTCGGTGAGGAGGACGACGGTCGTCGTATTCACGTGCGCGCGGGTGAGCAACTTGCGTTTCGGCCCGGGGCGATCGCGATCGCGCTGGACGGCATCGACGAGTTCTACCGAGCGGTTGATCCAGACCGTCCATTTGGCAGCCTCGCAACCGCGCTTCGCGTGTGGCTGGGGATCGGCTCCGAACCACACGGAACCGAGGAACTCAACCGAATTGCGTGGGCGGCCGCGCACAGGTTGGATGCCGCCGCGAGCTTTCTTCATCGTGCAGCTCAACTCCGTGACACGATCGAGACTGAGCCATCGCTTCGCGCTGTCAAGCTGGTAGCGAAAGCCGACGAGATAGTTCACCTCACACAGGAGGGCGTCGTAGCCCTCGCCCGAAGCATCGCATTGGTTCAAACGGGTGTCGATCACTGCAAATATGAGGTCGCGCTATCGATCGTCGTGCAAACCAATGCATCGGCGCTCAAAGCACTTCGCGACTCATACGAACACATCGAAGAGCGGGCGACTGGACACATCGGTCGTGGAAGGCCAGACGAACGCGCCAAGCAGGTGTTCGAAACTCAGGCTCTCATTCGTGGCGGAACGATTGAGTACTTGGAGCATCGACTCGATATTGAAGACCTTCCGGCCATTCTCGACGCCTGCCGACAGGCGATCAAAGCCCTGGTAGCGGGCGCTGCAGAAGGTTCGAATAGCGAGTCAAAGACCTCACAATGACCTCCCAAATGGCGACGGTGTCAGGTTTCGAAAATCCGACGACGATCGGTCGGATTGAACCCGTGCACGCCAAGTACCACTTCGAAGCGGTTGAAGCCATCGAGCGCGAGTGGGGCCTCGAAGTCGCTCCAGGCGAAGGGCACGTCGCCGATGCTCGCCTTCAATCCTCTCGGAGTCGGCACATCCGCCAAGATCAACGCTGGGTCGCCAACTCCTATGAACACTCGCCGGAACCGCTCCTCGAGTTTCTTGGCGTTGCGAGTCCTCAGTTCATACATCCGGGCCGAGCGTGGATTCAGCTCCTCCTCATTGACGGGATCTGCGGGCGGTACGTCGTCGGTGACATGGATGGATAGCCGACCTACGAGCTGCTCCGTCATCATCTCGAAGCCCCCGCGAAAGACTCCGAATCCGACCGGGAAGTCTGCCCCGAGATGCTTCTTCGCCAGGACCACATAGAGGTAGCCGAGGTCGGACAGCGCCTTTTCCATATCCTCTGCCTCGGAATCAGATTCGACATGCGGAAGCTTGACCCCTTGGCTCGCCCGCCCGTGAAACGTCGCGTTTCGAAAGTTGCGGTAGATGACATCAGTGACGTAATCCGCTTGATTGGGGTGACCTTCGCCGAACGATCGCCCGAGGGCGACCCCATCGATCGCTGACGCGACCGCCTCACCCATCCAGTGGCGATTGCTTTTATGTGAGCGACCCGAGGGCAGCACACCATCTAGAAGCGATTCAACGGCGAGGTACATGTTTCGGAATGCTTCGATCCGATCATCGCTGAGCTGTGACATCCGATAGAACCGGAAGCTCGGATGCCACTGGGGTGGCCCAGCCAACGGGGGACGCTGCGGAAGCTTCGCTGCGATGTCGTCTCGCAACTTCCGCAACACGGGCACCTTGGCGAGAACCGACAAGTCATACGGGATGATCACGGTTCGACGTAGCACGTTGCCGTGCTCACGTGAGGTCCACCAAGCGAACGACGATTCCTCATTCCTCAGCGCCGTAATCGCAACGTGCGCGACATTTTGAACGCTCAGGAAATCCAGGCCGCGCTGGGCAACCTGCAGCGCGGTGGTACGAGCTTCGCGATGATCGCCTGCCGCGTTCGACAAACGAACCACGAGATGCGAGCTCCCAGCTGCCAACCTGAGCTCAGCGTCTCCGCCGCCGATCTCGACCTTTGCGTCGCGGTCGAACGGGCTTGACAGCTGGAACACGGCACCGGCCGGGAATCGATCCTCACGGAGTGGCAAAGCGCCGAGCATTCCTGTAGCCATCGGTATGCAGGCTAGGACGGGAGATGGCGTCGGGTCACGGATCAACGACGTCTATGCCAGCGTCGCGCTAGAGACGTAGTGCTTGCTGTCGTCTCTGATCAGGCTCCCTTGACAAGTTTGGCGGCGAGTTGGAAGGAGACGTCGAGAACGTTGGCGATGTCGCGAACGAGAGTTCCTTCGTCAGCCATCTCATGAGCGAGGCGACGAAACAAGATTTCGAGGACAGTGCGCAACTCAGCTAGTTCGACGCGTTGGTCCCGCGTGGTTCACATCAGTTCGTCGACCGCAGGGCTGACGATCGGAATCGGGCCGCAGACCTTGACATCGAAGGCCGGGATGTCGAACGCGAGCGAGATCGCGTCTCGGATCATCACTTCGCCTTGCTCAAGCCGGCGCACCTGAGAATGAACGCCCAGTAGTTCCGGCACGCTCAAAGCCCACCATCCCCCGCTGCGGCGGGCCTCGGCGGTATACCGACGGGTCGGGTCAAAGGTTGGTGCTCGTTTCGTCATGTCAGTCGTCCTTCGCGTTGCGGAGAATGCCCTTCGCAGTCAGTTCGGTGATCTCTCGATTGGCGGGGCACGATCACAAATTGCTCTGCCAACCACACCTGCTGTGCGAGTCTCCCTCGGTGCTGCCGTCACTCCACGGCAAGGTAACTTGCGGCCGTATGTTTTCCAAGCTAACTTGTGAACCGTGGATGCGCCGCTGATCGCCACGAGCGCTCGCAAGCACAGCATCCGCGACAACGACATGATCCACGCCTTCAACCATCCGATCCTCGTCGACGACCTCGATGACGGCTTCACGATGTTCGTCGGCGCCGACACGGCCGGCAACCTGCTCGAAGTCGGCGTCGTTGACAGCTCCGACGGACCAATCGTTATCCACGCCATGCCCGCTCGACCGAAGTACCTGAGGTGACCGACATGCCCCGCACCGCTCAAGAGATCCTCGACCACGCCGACGAGCTCGCCGCCCGCTTCGAGCACCACGAGCCAAGCGACGTCCGCGACGCCGAAGCGCTGAGCAGCGTCCGCGATGCTTTCCTGGTACGCGCCGACGCGGAACGCGAACTGAAGCATGCAGTCGTGCATGCCCGGCACGAAGGGCACTCATGGGCCTCAATCGGCGCGATGGTCGGCACCTCCGGCGAGGCCGCACGCCAGAGGTACGGGCAGTCGGTCAACGCTGGCTAGAACCACCGACCGTAGACGCACGCCCGGGGCCTCGGCGGGCTCGACGGGTCTGGCGGCTTGGTCACACGCTCGGGCACCGCCGACCAGATCGATCACATTTCGATGCCAGCGCCGAACGATGGTCGCCGCGCCACCTTGTCGGGTCGCATCTGTTCGAGAATCGACTCGATTGCCTCGCGGTGGG
>JANMTV010000310.1:0-10775 GCA_031390905.1 Ilumatobacteraceae bacterium
GGGAGCGTAAGGGTGCCGTCTTCGGCCAGGCTGAATCCTGGGTTGTGCGCGACCTCCCAGAGATGACCGTCAGGATCGGCGAAGTACCCGGCGTAGCCGCCGTAGGACGTCTTCCGGGGCGGGCGGGTGACTCGGCCGCCGGCCCGTTCGGCTGCGGCGACGATCTCGTCGACTTCTTGCGGTGAACGGACGTTCTGCGCCAGCACCACGCCGTCGAAGTCAGCGCGACTCTCGCTGGTTTCAGCGCCGGCGTCGTCAGCAAGCTTCACTCGGCCCCACAGCACAAGAGCAAGTCCGCCCGCCTGGAAGAAGACGGTCTGCTCTACCTCCTGGCCGTGCCAACCCATCGCTTCGTAGAAGAGCCTCGACCGCGCGAGGTCGTCGACACCCAGCGTGATCAGGCTCACGCGCTGTTCCATGTCGTCAACCTACAAGGCTGCTCGGCAGCGCGGTGAGCCCGTCGCTTTGCGAAGATGCCCCGGAACGCCTACTACACAGATGATCCTTCAGCTGGAGCGAATCTCTTGGCCTTCAAACGAGATCGTATCGGTGCGCCGACATGGAGCGAGGCGCTAGGCCGGGCTCATAGCGGACGACGGTGACAACCGTTGGTCGTACCCCGCGCACCTCACGAGCCCGGTTATCACCACCCTCTGGTGTGTGCGCGTGAGTGCCTACTCGTGTCGCAGTTCGGCGAGTAGGTGTTGTGGCGGGCGGTGTTCCATCATTGCCTGCAGATCATCGGCGGCCACCGACACCATTGACGCTCGTGCTGCGTGGGTCGCTGACGCCATGTGCGGTGTGAGGAATGCGTTGGCGAGTTCGAGCAGGGGATTTGCGGTGTCGCTGATTGGTTCGCTTTCGAAGACGTCGATGCCGGCTGAATGAATGACGTTCCTTTTGAGTGCCGAAGCGAGCGCCTGCTCGTCGAGGGTTGCCCCGCGGCCGACGTTGACCAGGGTGGCTGTCGGCTTCATCAGTCGGAGTTCGCGCTCAGCGATGAGGTGTGTCGTTTCGGGAAGAAGAGGGAGACACATGACGACGATGTCGCTTGTGCGAAGGAGGTCGTCGAGTTCGACGGGCTTGGCAAGATCGTCGTGAGGGCCGCGGGAGTATTCCTGGATGGTCATCTCGTAGCAGACGGCCCGGCGGGCGATGGCCTTGCCGACTTGGCCATATCCGACGATGCCCAGGGTTGAACCGTAGACATCAAGGCCGAGCATCTCGTCGAGCGCGAGGTGGCGGTCCCACGCTCCGGAGCGGAACATGGTGGTGTGCTCGTGTGCTCGACGCCGCGCACCGGTCATGAGGAAGAAGGCGTGGTCGGCAACGGCACCGGAGAGCACCGCGGGAGTATGGGTCACGGGCAGCTCGCGTCGGCGTGCTGCCTCGATGTCGACGTAGTCATAGCCCGTACTGGCGATAGCCACAGCTCGCAGTTGAGGGCATCGATCGAGGAGCTGATCGTCGATCAGGTCCTTGGCGACACCGAGCAGACCTTCCGCATCGTCGATGAACGCTGCGAGGTCGGAGGGGTTCGGCGCGTCGGCTTCCGGCCACACCCGTACGTCGAATACGGATGAGAGTCTGGCAACAGAGTCGCCGGGCAAGGAGCCGCGACTGACGGCCACGCGGGCGCGTGGAATCTGGGGGGTCGGCGGGGAGCTCATCGTGAACCTTTCAGGGCTGTCGGAGGTTGCGTACGTGAAGCAACGGCGCGGCCGGGACGTTCCTGGATCCCGGCCGCGTCGTTGCTGGGGTTCAGACGCCCCAGATCTTCTTGTAGTTGTCCCGGTATGCAGCGGCGGGATCGAAGACGTCGCCGTCGCCGACGTTCGCTTTCACGACGAGCCCGGGGGGAGCGAGGTAGCCGGAGGCGGGCTCGCCGGCGATGGCGCGGTTGAGCTCGTCGACGAGCTGCCAGCCTTGGAGGTACAGCGGTTCCGCAACGGTCGCTGTTTGGTAGTCGCCTTCGCGGATGCGCTTGAACTCGGCTGAGTCGCCGTCGCCGGCCGCGATCTGCTTCGGGGGCCCGGCGGGGTCTTTACCGGCATCTTTCAGGGCTTGCCGTGCGCCGCCGTAGTAGTTGCCGTTGATGGCCAGCATGTAGGTGAAGTCGTCACCGTATGTTTGGAGCAGGGAGGCCACGAGTGGTGGCATCTTTGCGTCGGCCTCGGCGATGGGGCTGTTCTCGTAGGACAACACCTTGCAGCCAGTGCACTGTTCGATGATTTCCTTCATCGTGTCGGCCTTCTTGACGGCGATCTCGTACTGGGTGTCGGTGAAGATCACGACCCCTGCCGTGCCGTCAGAGTCGGCGATCGCGTAGAAGGCTGCGATCTTCGAGACTTCCAATGGGTCGGTGGTGACATTGGTGAACAGACCAGCATCCGGGATCGGTCCGGGCGTGGCACCGGCGTGCCAGCCGACGACCGGGATGTTCTCCGCCGTGGCTTGGGCGATCGCTGTGGCCTGTTCGATGGCGTCGAAGCCGCCGAGAACGATTCCGTCGGGCTTGGATGCTATGGCCGCGTTCAGAGCGTCAGTGCGCCCTTGAGCTGTTGCCTTGCCGTCAAGGACATCGACTGTCCAGCCGATAGCCGCTGCCGCTTCCTTGACACCATCGGCGACAGCGGTGATTCCACCGTTGGTCAGGTCGGAAGCGACGTACACGATCTTCTTGGCACCCACGGACTTCGGGCCCGACGTCGGCCCGTCGAATCCACCACCACCACCCAGTTGTGCTTCGACGAACGCCTTAGCCTCGGCGACGATGTCGTCCGTGGACGCGACGGTTGTGTCGGTGCCGGCGGTCGAGGCAACCGTGGTATCGGATCCAGCGGTCGCAGTCGGGGTGGTCACTGCCACGGAGTCTCCGGAAGCACCACCGTCCGAGTCACTGCCGCAGGCCGCGAGTACGAATCCGGTGGCGAGCACGATGGCCGCAACCCGACGCATTGGTTGTCTACTTCTCATCTGTGTCGATCCTTTCAGGATGTAAATCCGGGTTGTCCGGCGTAACCGGCACATCGGTGCGCCGGGCTGCGTGACGCTCGGAGGCGTTGAGCCTCCGCCGTCCAGCGGTCGAAGCGATCGTGATCGCCGCGATGAGGGTCAGCCCGTTGAAGAGCGGGCCGAGAAAGTAGTCCTTGCCTGGAAACTGTTGGAGAAGTCCCGACAACCCGACTGTCGCTATCGCGATGCCGACGAGGGTTCCGAGAGCGTTGACGCGGCCAGGGCGGATGGTGGTGGAGCCGAGGAATGCAGCGACGAGTGCCGGGAACAGGTATTCCGGACCGATGTTTGCCTGGGCGACTCCGCCGAGGCGCGACTCGAGAACGATGCCGCTGAGAGCGATGATGACACCGGAGGTGACGAACGCCCCGACGACGTACTTGCGGCGAGGTATGCCGGACAGTTCGGCTGAGCGCGGGTTGGCGCCGACGGCGTAGAAGTAGCGACCGAGGGGCAGGTACTCGAGCATGAAGTACATCAAGACACCGATAAGGACCGCCATCACGAACGGCCCAGGGATCCCGTTGGCGCCGCCGATGCTCCAGGTGCCGAGCTTGTCGAAGAACTCACCGCGGTCACTTGCCTTGTCGACGACCTGTTGCCCTTTGGTATGCCACAAGGTGACGCCAAAGAGCACTTGACCGGTGGCCAGCGTGGCGATGAAGGCATCGACTTGTGCGAGTTCGACGAGTAGCGCGTTGACGAGCCCGACGAATGCTCCACAGACCAACACCAACAGGCAGGCGACCCACCAGGGCATGCCGTAGCGGACCTGGAACGTCAGCGAGAGCACCTGCCAGAGCCCGAGTGCGTATCCGACCGACAGATCGATCTTTCCCGCGATCATCGGAACGGTCACGGCCAGGGCCACGAGTATCTGCACCGACTTCCCGCCGGCGGTGAGCCTGAAGTTGAGCCACGTCGGAAAGGTGTCGGGTTGGAGGATGCTGAACAGCCCGACGAGGATCAACAACAAGAAGACGAGGCCGTAAACGGTGAAGATCCGTTGGGCGCGTGGCGTGCCCGGGCCCGGCTCGAGTGCTGTCGACCGTATCGAGGTGCCGCTCATGCAGCTTCCTCATCGGTGTTCGTGCCGGCCGCTGCCGCCAGAAGCGTGGCGATGGACAGATCGTCGCGTGCAACCTCGGAGACTGCCAGACCTCGACTGAACACGATGGCGCGGTGACAGATCGCGGCTACTTCTTCGAAGTCCGTGCTGACGATGATGACGGACGTGCCGGTGGCGACGACGCCTGCGAGCAATGTGTAGATGTCGGCCTTGGCGCCGACGTCGACGCCCATCGTCGGCTCCTCAAGCACCAGCGCGACGCGAGCGATGCCGATCCATCGAGCGAGGATCACCTTTTGTTGGTTGCCGCCAGAGAGGGTGTCGGCGACCTTTTCTGTGTCGGCCGGACGTACCCCGAATCGGGTGATCACGTCACGGGCGAGCTGGCGTTCGTCGCGCCGGCTTCGCCATTGCAGTAGCGGCCTCCCCCACAGTCTCGGATTGACGAAGATGTTCTCGCGGACACACAGACCGTTAGCGAGGCCTTCGGACTCGCGGTTCGATGTGGCGAACGAGATCCCCCGGGACGCCGCGGCGCGCGTGGAGTCGAAGGTTCCCGGCTGACCGTCGATCGTCAGATGCCCTCGTGTCACGGTCTCGACGCCGGCGATGGCCCGACCGATGGTGGTCTGGCCGGCGCCTCGCAGCCCGACAAGACCGACGATCTCGCCGGCTCTGACCGCGAGGTTGACCGGTCCGACGTCGCCGACGCAGACAGCGTCGAGCTGGACTCGCGTCCGGGCATCGACAGCGGGCGGCGCTGCAACCGGGACCCGATCGAGTTCGTGCCCTACGATGAGATCGACAAGACCAGCCTGTGTCACGTCGCTCACGTTCAAGTGCCCGACAAGCCGGGCGTTGCGCATCACGGCGACCCGATCCGCGATCTGGAACACCTCGTCGAGGCGATGTGAGACGTAGATCATCCCGACACCCCGGTCGCGAAGCTGGCGTATGACGGTGAACAAGGCGTCGACATCGGCGTGGGGAAGGCTGGCGGTCGGTTCGTCGAGCACGAGGAACTTGGCGTTCATTGCCAGCGCTCTGGCGATCGCCAGAAGGCTCTTCTCGGTTCGGGTGAGGTCGAACACCCGGGTCCGTGGGTCGATCCCACCACCGATGATCTCCAGGGCTGCTGTCGCTCGCTCTTCGAGACCACTCTTCGAAAACGGCGCGAAGTGCGATCTGCTTCCGAACCCGTAGCCCAGCGCCATGTTCTCCGCGACGGTCATCCATTCGATGAGGCCTAGCTCTTGGTGGATGAAAGCGAGTCCGTCACGCCCATGGGGCTCGTCGACGTCGGTGCGATTGAAGGTGATCGTGCCGCCGTCTCGCCGGTAGACCCCGGCCAGCATCTTGATCAGCGTCGATTTTCCGGCGCCGTTTTCACCGAGAAGTGCAACGATCTCGCCTCCGTGGCAGGAGAAGCTGACGTCATCGACTGCTCGGACGCCACCGAACACCTTGACGACTCGCTCGAAATGCACGGAGGAGCGGTCGCCGTGAGGCGAAACTTCCCGTGCGATGCAAGCTACTTCCCCCACGTTTCCCCCTCCGAGATCAGCCAGCATACTGATCGTCGTTCACAGTATAGAACGACCTGTGAGATATGGAAAGCCCAAATGTGGCCGCGGGTCAGTTCGGGGGCATCAGATCCAGGCGTTGAGGCAGGCCGTCGGCCAGCGTACGCAGGTCGTCGAGTAGCCGCTCACGAAGGCGCTCATTGGCTCGGGCCTTGAGCAACGTGACGCTGACCGCGTGCGGCGGACGTGAGTGCCCAGGCAACGGCACCGAGTAGCACACCACGCCTTCGGTGTTCTCCTCGTCATCGATGGAGAACCCGCGCTGGCGTGTGCGCTCGAGGTCCTCGAGCAGTTCGTCGAGGTTCTGTGCGCCCTTGGACGTGAGAACGGGAAACGGATCGAGCGACCCGACTCGGGCGACGACCTCGTCAGTCGAGAGCGTCGACAGCATCGCCTTGCCCAACGCAGTACACACGGCCGGCATGCGTCTGCCCACGTCAGAGGCGAGACGGATGGGTTGGGTGCCATCGTGGCGGGCAAGGTACAACACTTCGGGTCCGTCCAGCAGACCGAGCAGCATCGTCTCGTGAACAGCTGTCGAAAGGTCGCGAGCTTGAGCATGGAACTCACTCAGCACGTCGACCTTTCGCAAGTAGGAGCTAGCCAGCTCAACGAGCTTGTGCCCGAGGGCGTAGCGCGTGTCGACTCGCCGAATCAGCGCGGCCTCCTCCAACGCCACGCATAAATTGGACAGCGACGACTTGGCCAACCCGAGTCGTCGAGCCAAATCCGACAGCCCAAGCGGTTCGTCCGACGAAGCCAGTTCGTCAAGCAGGGCAGCTGCACGCGTCACCGCCGGCGCCGGAGAAGAACTATCGCTACCGAGGGCCGGGGACGTCACGAGCCAAGCCTATATCGTTCACTGGGCTGAACACGAGTCGCAGCACGATCAAAAGCTCGAGACAGTCGAACCCGATTCCCGTTCCAGGACCGTCACGACTGCCGAATGGTCGAGCTCTCCGTCACCGGCTTCGACAAGCCGTTCGAACTGGGCGGCTGCCGCTTCGAACGCCGGAAGACTGAGACCAACCTGCCGGGCGGTGACGCGGATGATCTCGATGTCTTTCAATTGCAGGCGAGCCTTGCCACCGGGAGCGAAGTCGCGCTGCAGCATCCGTTCGCCGTGCAGGTCGAGGATCCGACTTGCGGCGAACCCGCCAAGCAGCGCCTCGCGCACCAGCGCCGGTTCGACGCCTGCCGCTCGCGCCAAGACGAGCGCCTCAGCGACGATCTCGATCGTCGCGGCCACCACCAGCTGATTGCACGCCTTGGCAACCTGTCCCGCGCCCGGTCCCCCACATCTCACGAACTTGCCGGCAAACGCCGCACACAGCGCTTCAGCGCGATCGAGGTCCGCCCGGTGTCCGCCGGCCATCACGGACAACGTCCCGGCCTGCACTGCAACAGGCCCACCCGACACTGGGGCATCGACATAGCCGACCTCCGCACGACTGCAGCGTTCATGGTTGAGCCTGGCCTCGCCGGGCGCGATCGTCGACGTGTCGACGACGAGCGAGCGAGCCCCCAGCACTGCGAGCAACTCATCCAACGCGGTATCGACGTCGGGTCCACTTGGGAGCGCAAGCATGACGAGACCGCAGGCACGTCCCACATCGGCCGGAGTGTCGAGAACGGTCGCCCCAAGGACGGCGAGCGCCTCAGCCTTGGCTCGGGTGCGGTTGCAGACGAACACCCGATGCCCGGCGGCAAGCAGCCTTGACGCCATCGGCGCCCCCATCAGCCCGGTGCCGACCACACCGACATCGACGTTCATTCGTGCATGCACGTTCACCAGTGCAGCCCGGAGCCGGTCGTCGACAGCTGAATCGAATACAACGACGTCGAGGCGGTGATGAACAACACGTCCCGCTCCGGCCCACCCCAGCAGCAGTTGGAAACCTTCTCGGGGACACCGATCTTGCCGAGCAGCGTGCCGTCGGGCGCGTAGACCTGAATGGAGTCAGCCGAGGAGGTGAACACGTTGCCGTACTGGTCGATCCTGAACCCATCAGGCAGACCCGGTTCGACGATCGCGAACAACTCCCCGTCGAGTACCCGGCATCCACTGATGCGATACCGACGAATGTGGTGGTTGCCGGTTCCGTCGCTGCGCAGCGCGGCGCTGGTGTCGGACACGTACAGAAAGTCGCCGTCGGGCGAGAAGGCCAGACCGTTCGGCTCCTCGACATCCGTCACGACAACTCGAAGGTCATTCGTCTCCGGTTCGAACCGGTAGACATGGTTTGCGTCGATCTCACTGTCGGCCCGGTATCCCTCTCGATCCGACACGATCCCGTAGGGTGGGTCGCTGAACCACACGCTGCCGTCGACGTGAACCACGACGTCGTTCGGCGAGTTCAGCCGCTTGTCGTGCCAGCGGTCCACCAGGACGGTGACGCTTCCATCGACGTCAGTGCGTGTGATCGCTCGTTGACCGTGACTGCAGTGAACGATCCGACCCTCACGATCCAACGTGTTTCCGTTGGTGAACACCGACGGCGAACGAGCGATGGTCAGACCATCGACAGCAGACCACCGCAGCAGCCGGTTGTTGGGGATGTCACTCCAAATGACCGCAGCCTCGGCCGGCAAGTAAACCGGCCCTTCGGACCATTGCGCTCCCGTACACAGTTGCACGACCTCGGCATCCACGGGCACCACAGCGTTCAGGCGGTCATCGAAACGTACGACGGTCATGTTCGCCCGTCTCAACGCCGGAACTGTGTCATCGATTGCAAGGATCGTACAATACCATGTACCTTGTACTGCATGCTGAACGACTGCGGGATGCGTGCCAATGACGCGGGTGCCCGATGACCGGCGGCTTGTCCCCGTTCGATCTTTCGGGGAGGCGTGCGCTGGTGACGGGCTCGAGCCGTGGCATCGGTCTTGCGCTCGCTCGGGCGCTCGGTCAGGCAGGGGCGGAATTGATCCTGAACGGCAGGGATGTGGGTGCTCTCGTTGCGGCCGCTGGCATCCTTCGCGACGAAGGTCTGACGGTCTACGACCTCCCGTTTGATGTCTGCGATCCGGCGGCAGTTATCCATGCTGTCGATTCGGTTGAGCGGGAGATCGGACCGATTGATGTACTCGTCAACAACGCCGGTCTGCAGCGGCGGGCGCCTCTGCTCGAGTTTGCCGTGGACGACTTCCGCGAGCTCATCGAAGTCAACCTGGTGGCAGCGTTCACCGTGGGCAAGGCCGTGGCCAGGCACATGGTTGGGCGTGGTCGAGGCAAGATCGTCAACATCTGCTCGGTCCAGTCCGAGCTCGGCCGCCCGACTATCGCCCCGTACACGGCTACCAAAGGTGGATTGAAGATGCTCACTCGGGGAATGTGCGCCGACCTCGGCCCGCTCGGCATTCAGGTCAACGCTCTCGCTCCCGGATACTTCGCAACCGAGCTCACCTCGGCACTGGTTGCCGACCAGCAGTTCTCCACGTGGGTCGCCCAACGAACGCCGGCGGGGCGCTGGGGACAGGTGGAGGAACTCGGCGGCGCCGTCGTGTTCCTGTCGAGCGAGGCCTGCAGTTTTGTCAACGGACAGATCCTCTACGTCGACGGTGGAATGACCGCTGTGGTGTGACAACCGCGCACGAAAGGAACTCATGATCAGCGAACACAACCACGCCGTCGTCATCCACGGGGCACGCGATGTCCGAGTGGAGGAACTGCCCATCCCACAGCCTGCTGAGCGCGAAGTCGTCGTCGCTGTTGAGCTCGGAGGAATCTGCGGTTCCGACCTGAGCTACTACCGGAAGGGCGCGGTCGGCGACTTCAAGGTCTTGCAACCGATGGTGCTCGGCCACGAGATCGTCGGCACCGTTCGCGGAGCCGGAGCGAAGGTCACCGGCGTCGACGACGGTGCCCGAGTCGTGGTCAATCCGTCGTCACCATGCGGAACATGTGCGCGTTGCCAAGAGGGTCGCAGCAACGTATGTGAGCGCCCGAGCTTCCTCGGGAGCGCGTCAACCAATCCGCACACCGATGGCGGCTTCATGTCGTTCGTCATCGCCAACGTGGCAAACCTCGTCGACATTCCAGCCGATGTCGCCTCGAGCCAGGCGGTGTTCGCCGAGCCCCTGGCCGTCACCGTGCACGCAATCAACCGTGCCGGCGGAGTCCGCGGCGCCCGAATCCTCGTCGTTGGCGCCGGGCCTATCGGCAGCATCCTCGTCGCGGCGGCCCGACGCATGGGCGCGGACGAAATAGTCGTCACCGACCTCGACCCGACACGGCTCGAACGAGCCGCGCTGGTCGGCGCAGATACCACCGTGCTGGCCGGCGTCGAAGAACCCGGGCGAGACTTCGACCTGGTGTTCGAAGCCTCCGGCTCGGCGGCCGCCATCTCCGACGCCGTGACACGGGTCCGTCGTGCCGGTCGTGCCGTGTTCGTAGGACTGCCGCACAGCGCGCCGATACCCGTTCCGATCGCCTTGGCAGTGCCTCGGGAGATAGATCTCATCGGATCGTTCCGCTTCAACCACAATGAATTCGTCGATGCCGTCGCACTGATTTCCGGCGAACTCGACCTTTCACCGCTGCACACTCTCACCATGAACGCCTCTGACGCACCGACGGCGTTCGAACGCGCATGCGAGCCGACAGCGATGAAGGTTCAACTCGACTTCGTTTCATGACGACCAAGCACGTTGTCCTCCTCGGCATGATGGGCGCCGGCAAGACGACCGTCGGCGACCTTCTCGCGCTACGAATGGATCGACCGCATCGCGACTCCGACCGCGACATCAAAATCCGAACCGGCCGGACAGGTCGACAGATCTCAACGGATGATGGCGTCGACGAACTCCACCGCCTTGAGGAGGAAGTCCTCCTTGACGCGCTCGCATCGACCCAGTCGTGCATCGTTTCTGCAGCAGGATGGGTGATCGAATCGCCTCGATGCCGAGATGAAATCCACCGCACCGCAACATCGGTGTGGCTCCGGCTCTCTCCCGACGCCCTGCGAACTCGAATGGACCAGGGAACCCATCGACGAAACCTGTCGAACGAAGAACTGACCCGACTGCTTGCGCGCCGCGAACCGCAGCTTCACGACCTAGCCGACGTCGTTGTCGACGCAACCACTACGCCCGACAACATCGTC